>DATJGY010000058.1:0-7713 GCA_035494495.1 Alphaproteobacteria bacterium | reverse complement strand
GTCAGATACTCTGATAATACTCAATTGTCTTTTTTAATCCTTCTTCCAACTCAACTTTTGGTTCCCAATTTAGCACACTTTTGGCTTTTGAAATATCTGGTTTTCTTCTCATTGGATCGTCTTGCCTGAAATTTTCACTATATTTAATTTCTGATTTGGAATTTGTAAGCTCAACAACTTTTTGAGCTAGTTCTTTAATTGTAAATTCTGTAGGATTACCCAGATTGAAAATATCTCCTTTGGTATTTTGCGAAAACATTGCTTTACAAATCCCATCAACTAAATCTGATACAAAACAAAATGATCTAGTTTGGCTGCCATCGCCATCAACTTTAATTGGTTCACTGGCTAAAGCTGCATTAATAAAATTGCTTACAACCCGCCCATCATCTTTTTTCATTCGGGGCCCAAAAGTATTAAAAATTCTAATTATTCGAGCGTCGATATTGTGTTTGTGAAGATAAACATACGTTAGAGTTTCTGCAAATCTTTTACTTTCGTCGTAGCAAGACCGGGGCCCAAAAGTATTTACATTCCCCCAATAAGTTTCTTTTTGTGGATGTTCCAACGGGTCACCATATGCTTCGGATGTGGAAGCAATTAAAACTTTAGCTCCATTTTCCTTTGCAAGTTTTAAAATGTTCCAAGTACCCAATGAATTAACTGCCATAATTTCTTCTGGAATTTTTGCAAAGTCAACTGGTGAGGCGGGAGAAGCTAAGTGGAAAATGAAATCTAACGGTTGAACGGTTAAACCGTTAAACGGTTGAACTGTATCAAAATTTATAAATCTAAAATTCTTATTTTTTTTCAAGTTCTCAATGTTTTTTTCAGAGCCTGTAATTAAATTATCAACACAAATTACTTCATAGCCATCTTTAAGCAATTTTTCACACAAATGCGAGCCAATAAATCCTGCCCCACCAGTCACAAGAATTTTTTGCATATCAATATAGTATACTTATTTTTAAGATGAAGTCTATTTGGAACAAGCTCCATAAAATTGGTGACATTTTGCATCTACCAGATATGCCAAATTGGCTTGTAGGAATACTGGCTTTGGTTTTAATTTTAAGAATTCCATCTTTTTTTGAACCTTATTATTATGGAGACGAGATGATTTACCTAAGCCTTGGCCAGGGAGTTCGTCAAGGACTGACTCTTTATCAAGATGTTTTTGATAATAAGCCGCCACTTTTGTATTTAACTGCTGCTATTGCCGGTAATTTATTTTGGTTTAAAGCAATCTTAGCATTATGGATTCTAGTGACTGTTTTTGTTTTTTATAAACTCTCAAAGTTACTTTTTGACCCTCCTTCGCCAAAGGCTTCGGAAGGGCAAGGAAAAATAGCGACCTTGATTTTTGCCATTTTAACTACAATCCCACTTTTGGAGGGCAATACAATTAATGCCGAATTATTTATGATTGGGCCGGTTATTTTGGCTTTTTTGATATTGCTCACAAAAAATTTAAACACCAAACTTATCCTGCTAGCTGGAATATTGTTTGGAATTTCAGCCTTATTTAAAATCCCCGCTATTTTTGATTTTCCGGTGATTATTTTGTATTGGTTGATAACTTCAAATTTCAAAACCGAGTGGAAAGATATTATCAAAAAAACTTTTTTTCTTAGTTTGGGACTCATTACTCCATTCCTCATAACTTTTGTTTGGTATTTTTTCCGAGGAGCCTTGGGTGATTATATAACAGCAGCTTATTTACAAAATTTAAATTACATTCACTCTTGGACTGTACGCGATGTACCCATGATTTATAGATTTGGCATTGTTATTTGTGGAATTATAATTTTATGGTTTTTTAGAAATAAGTTGTCCAAAAAATTTATTTTCTTTACTTTGTGGCTGCTGTATGCACTTTTTGGTGTGGTTCTATCTGGCAGGCCGTATCCACATTATTTAATTCAGGCGACAGCTCCAATTTCATTTTTGCTAGCTATGTTTTTTGTAGATAAAACTCTCGAGCAATCGTTAACTGTAATTCCATTAACTCTTGCCATTTTTGTTCCTTTTTATTATCAATTCTATGTTTATCCAACTGCCAGTTATTACCAAAGATTTATTAATCTTGCCATTCATAAAATTTCGAAGGAAGAATACATAAATAGTTTTGGGTCAAAAGTAAATAGAAATTATAAAATTGCAGAATTTTTAACAACCTCTTCAACTCCAAAAGACAATATCTTCATGTGGGATCCCGATTCAGCCGCGGTTTACGCGTTATCGCGAAGACTTCCACCAATTAAATATGTTGCTGATTATCATATTAATGATTATTCAAGCAAAATGGAGGTTGCAAACCAATTAGAAAATAATCCCCCGAAGTTTATTATTTTAACTTCCGATCATCCGTATTCCGAAATTAATACTTTACTTAAAAATAAATATTTATTAGTTGAACAGATTGACGATGCTGATATTTATGTACGAAAAAATGAAAAACTTAATTTTTAAAAATTATTACTATGCAAGTTTTATTCTTAATCTGCTCCTAATTATAGGTATATTTTTATGTAAAAGTTTTTTACCACCAGTTGTTCCACTTTTTTATGGCGCAGCAGAGGGTGCTGGTCAACTTGTGCCAACTTTTGGTTTATTGTTAGCTCCTGGAATATCGTTGGTTATTACAGGTATTAACATTTGGCTTTCTTTGATAATTAAAGATGAATTTTCTAAAAAAGTATTGGGGGTTACCTCTTTTTCATTAACAATCATTACGACGATAACCGTCGCAAAAATTATTTTTTTGGTTGGATTTTTCTAAAAAACTGCTATGAACTTACAAAGCCTTTTCCTTTTTCCCTTAGTTGTGGCGGGCATTATTTCTTGTGTAACAACTCCGCTAATTATTAAATTCGCAAAAAAACTGGGGATAATTGACGATCCTGCCAGCAATAAACATATAAAGGTAATTCACACCTATCCTATTCCCCGTGGCGGTGGAATTCCAATTTTCATTGCCCTTGTCATAACTTCTTTGTTTTTTTTGCCGATTGATAAACATTTGCTTGGAATTTTACTTGGAGCATTGATCTTAGTCGTAGTGGGATTTTTGGACGATAAATACAACTTAAATCCATATTTAAGGCTTGGTCTGGGTTTTTTAGCCGCACTTATGCCAATTGCTGCAGGTATTGGTATTGCTTTTATTAACAATCCGTTGGGTGGGGTAATTGATTTAAGCCAACCACAAATTATTTTTGATTTTTTTGGTAAACATAGTATTTGGATAATATCTGATATTTTTGCTCTTTTCTGGATAACCTTCTTAATGAACACTGTAAATATGGGAGCTAAAGGTGTTGATGGGCAATTAAGCGGAGTTATCGCCATTGCCGCAATCACAATTGCTCTTATATCTTTTAAATTTTTTGGTGACGCGTCACAGTGGCCAGTGATAATTTTAGCTGGAATTACAGCCGGAGCTTATTTAGGCTTTTTGCCTTGGCATGTTTTCCCTCAAAAAATTATGCCTGGCTATGGCGGCAGTACGATTGCTGGCTACCTATTGGCAATATTATCAATTCTATCAACAACTAAAGTGGGAGTTTTGTTAGTTGTATTAGGTGTACCGCTTATTGATACTGGCTATACTGTAATAAGAAGGCTAATATCTGGCAAATCACCTGTTTGGGGAGATCGTGGGCATTTGCATCACAGACTTTTAGATCTTGGTTTATCAAAAGGCCAAGTAGCAATTTTTTATTGGATAATCACGGCTTTATTGGCAGTTTTAGCACTTAATTTGAATACTGCCTCAAAGCTTTATACAATGGTGACAGTAGCGGTCTTAGTTGGTGGATTAATTATATGGATAACTTACCACTCCAAATCATCAAAATAGCCAGGCCCATTCATTGGGTTAAAAATTTGGCTTTGTTTGCTGCACTTTTTTTGACTGGCCAATTTTTCGATAAAAATCAATTCATTCAAGTAGCTTGGGGGTTTGTTATTTTTTGTCTAGCAACATCGGCAACTTATATTTTCAACGATATTGTTGATGCTCCAAACGACCGTTTGCATCCAATTAAAAAATTTAGGCCAATAGCTTCAGGTTCGCTTCCTGTAACTATAGCTATTATTGAGGCTGTGGGATTTTTGGCAGGAGCAGTTGTTGTTTATATGGCTAGCCCGCTTAATTCGCTATTTTTGATGTTGATAGTTAGTTATATAATTTTGCAGATTTTTTACAGCCTACGACTAAAAAATATTGCCATTTTAGATATTTTGATAATTGCTACGGGATTTATTATGCGGGTTTACGCTGGAGCTTTTGCAATTGACGCACACTTGTCGGTTTGGTTTTTACTCTGTGTAATTTCTGTAGCTCTATTTTTGGCTTCTGGAAAACGCAGAGCGGAACTAAATTTAGTTCACGACGCAGAGTCAGTAACTCGCAAAAGTTTAAAAAATTACAAAAAAGATTTGGTTAATTCTTATGTAACTATGTTTGGTAATGCATCTTGGATGAGTTGGGCTCTGTTTACATTCTTTGAAAGTCCACGGGCAAAGCTCCCTGTTTGGTTGGCTCTTGCCGAATTATCCAAAACTACTACAGTTGATAAATTATTAATGCTTACAATTCCAATTACAATTTTTGGCATCATGCGCTACGAAGCTTTGATTTTTGAAGAACGATCCGAAGCTCCTGAAAAACTTCTCTTGACCGACAAAGCGTTGATAATTACTGTTGGTTTATGGGTGGCAGTTGTCTATTGGGTTTTATATAGCGGAGTGTCTACTGTGTAAGTTTAGAGGTTAATTCTGATATTTCTTCACGTAAAACCATCATTTCCTCTCCAGTCTTCGACCAAGGAGTTGTGTCATCCATTGGACCCGGCCAATAATTAGTTGGTGGGCGAACAGCCTGGTGTTCGTCTTGCAAACCCTGCAACTTAATACTTTTTTGTTTAATTTGAACAGTGATAGTTTCGTGAGTCATTGGTGTTTGATTCTACTCCTTATCAACCTTCCTTGCAAATTCGTTTGATATCCAGCCAACTATGCCATTTGGCAATCCAGCTTGGGGATCTTGGTATTGAATTTTAAACCACCCAGTTGCCGTATCTGTATCCAAATATGGATATTTGCTTCCGGGTTTAACTTCCGCGATTTCTTCCCCACCTGATCCAGGCTCTGTTCTAACTCGTAAAAAACCAGTTGGGGTTGTTAAAATTTCCACATAACTTTTTGTTTGGGCAGATGGTGTTGCTTCTGAACCCTGTCCCACATTTTCTGTTTCACTAGTTTTGGAAAGTTTCGCAAAAACTGTCAAACGAAAGCCTTGGCGGGTTTCAACCGTCATTTCCCGGCTAGTGTAGCCTGAAGCTGCTATTGTAATTTTATGCTTGGCTGGAGAAATCGTAGAAGTTTTGTAGGGTGTGAAACCGCGAGGCACGCCATCAAGAGAAACTTGAGCATTATCGGGAGTAGAAATAATAACCAAGCTTGTATTTTTTCCAGTTTCTTTTTCAAAAGAAATAACATCACCGGACGATTCATCCTCAGTTTTTCCAAATTCACGCCGAACTACGGTTTCAATTCCAGGAGAAAGTGTTAATTTGGTTTCAAATGGAATTAAATTTTGATCTGATGTTTCCGGAACCAATTTAAGATTTAATATTCCAGCTTCATAGCTGCCTTTGAATGGGGTTTTACCTGAAAGAACATTATTAACATAAACATTTGATACAGGCGTGGTTATTACAGATATTCCGCCTGGTTTTGGTTTTAAGTAGCCTATCAAAAAAAATGCTACTGCTCCCAAAACAATAACGACCAAAAGTGTAATTAAAATAACTTTTAAAGTCTGCATGAGGCACATTTTAGCATAAATCCATGGGACGCAAAGCTGACACTTACATGGTAAAATATGATCTAGGTTGGCCGGATGGCGAAGTAGAAACGCTGGGGACTGCAAATCCTCCATGCGCGGGTGCGATTCCCGCTCCGGCCTCTTGTGCTACAATAATTCATGTGGCAAGTTATTTTAAGTTTTTTGATTTCAACTTCTTTTGCACAAGGTTTTGATTCCAACAAAGCCTACCAAGATTATCAATTTTCACTTGAAACTTATACCCAATCCAATTCTGATTTTCAAAAAACAAGAGATTTTTATCTGGCAAATAAAACTTTAACTTTAAAAGAAGATACCAGAAAAAAGCTTCTTGCTATGCTTAAAGCTCGCGATCAATTGGAAAGTGTCTATTTAACTGCGTTAAGAATAAAACTTCTGGAAACTCATGGCCAAACCGACAAAATTGATAGTGAAATCGAGTGGTACAAAAATCATTTGATGAATTACAAAGATGACGATGTAGTAGAAAATTTATTTGCTAAAAGTTCTGAGGTTGGGGAAAGATACAAAACCAATACTTCGAAGGTAAGTTATGAGGCTTTATTTCTGATTAGTTTAGGAGAGGAAATTGAACTTCGCCAAAGTCACGAAGCTATTTACACCCAACTTAAAGCTTTAGTAAAAGATAAAGATTTTTTCAATAGATGGTTTACAGATATCGACTTGGTAATTCAAACATTGAAACAAAACGAGGAATTGGCCAAAACTCAAATTGATAAATCATATGACGATGCTAGTGAAACTTTAAATTCTTCTGTCGCGTCTTTAAATCAACTTAATAAATTTTTGACAGAGGTTAATACATCGATTAAAAATCAACAATGAAAGACAAGATAACACAGATATTTACAAAGATTTGGGAACGGATTCCGCAGAGAATTAAAGATGTCTTGGTCAAATTCTACACTAACAAAAAAATCTTCTGGCCAGTAACTATCGCTTTTAGCCTCATATTTTTCATAATACTTCTTGGTTTATTATTTGGTAACAAAACTAGACCAATTTCAGAAATCAAAAATACTCCATCAGCAACTCCCGCATTCCAGCTTCCAGATTCCAGTTCCAAAGATCCAAATTCAGATCCGCTTCAAGACCTAAAAAAGAAAATTAACGATTTTGATGTAAAACAAAGCCGCTTAACTCCACCCACTATAAATTTTGACATTCAGTTCTAGGCATGATAGAATCTAACCTCATCCCGCAGAGAAAGCGGGATTTTTTTTGGCCGAAAGGCTTTTATTTATATGTCTACGATTTTAGGAAAACTGGCCCTGTATTTAGCCAAACATAAACACATCAGAAAAGTGTTTGTGGGAAATTTTGCGGCTATTGTTATTGCAACTTCATTTTTGCCAGCCGTAAAAGCTAGTGACACTGCTGTAAGCAATAATATTATTATCCAAAACGAAGTTGTATTACCTACCAAAAAAGAATTTCAATCTCCAATTGAGGATCTTAAAATCAATCAAAAGTTTAGTAAATTTCATCCTGGAATTGATATTGGAGCTCCAATCGGAGAACCTGTCAAAGCTATTACAACAGGAATAGTTGTTGAGGCTAATTACGCTCAAGATTATGGAATTACGATTCTTATTAACCACGGTGATGGCTTAATTTCCCGCTATGCTCATTTATCAAAAATTGAGGTTAAAGTTGGAGATAATATTGATATGGCTACCGAAATTGGTAAAGTTGGCTTAACAGGCCATACAACCGGCCCACATTTGCATTTAGAGGTTCACCAAGATGGGGTGGCTATAAATCCCCTAACTGTTATCTAAACTTCTCCACAAATACCAACTTGCCACAGTTCTATATGGCTTCCATCTTTCTGAAAA
>DATJGY010000057.1:0-7855 GCA_035494495.1 Alphaproteobacteria bacterium | reverse complement strand
ACGCACAGTACCATTGGCTATTCCTAAGTTGTTTATATACTTAATAGTAAAATTTCCAGCAGTACCTCCAATTGGATCCAAATTATCAGCATTTCCTATCTGTCCAAGTATTCCGTCGACACTATCCCTGACAATTATTGTTGGAGTTGTCCCTTTAATCTCTAATAATGCCCCTGGTGCCGTCGTCCCGATACCTACATTGCTGCCAGAAATTGCCAGTGTGGAAGCGCCACTTCCAACTCCGAGAAGAATTTTATTTGATTCACTTCTGAAAGCAAGATCGCCCACAGAAGAGTCATTAAAGAAGCCTCCGGCCGAAGTGATGATGGCAGGAGCATACCCTTTGATGACTCCACTGCTTCTGAGAATAATCGCAGGATTACTTGTTCCATCCACTGAGAGGCCATCAGCGTTGGTGGTGGTGTAGACGTGGAGTCTGTTGCTTGGTGCCGTCGTCCCGATACCCACATTGCCAGCAGTAGAAGTTTGTAGAATTAAATTGCCGGTGTTTGAATATACCTCACCGTCTAAAGTACCCGATTTTTTTAATTGTAGAAAAGTTTGCGAAGTAGTCTTTATTTGGAAAACACCACTAGCTTGTACATTACCAGTAACATCTAGTGTTGTTGCGGGATTTGTTGTCCCAATACCGACGTTGCCACTATGATCAATAATAAATTTAGTGGTGCCGGAGGCTGAAGCAGTCAATAGAGCTTGATCTCCAGTTTCATCAAAAATAGCTAGAGCTTTGCCTGTCACCGCGCCGGTGACGTGGAGTTTGGAGATAGGGGCGGTGGTGCCGATGCCGACGTTGCCCGTAGTAGTGTCAATATAAAGTCTAGTTGTCCCACCATTACTATTAAAACGAAAAGCCCCTAAAGTCTCATCTCTTGGACTAGTGAATGTCATGCCAACAGGAGCAGAATACCAAGAGGTAGAAATGGAGCCGTCGTGAGTTGTACTACTAAAGGAACTTCTAAAGGTAATAGTTTCACGATCAGCTGCGCCATCGGGAGCTTCTAACATAAGCCCTGGTGTTCTGGCTGAATCAGTAATCTGAAGTTTGACTGTTGGACTCGTCGTCCCGATGCCGACAAGACCAGTTTGAGTTATGGTCATCGCAGCTAGTGAAGACCCACTGTTATAAACGCCAAAATTTAAAGCGTGTGCAGTATTTCCTTGAAGCCACCACCACGCCCCGTTGCCCGTAAAGGCAGCGTTGGTATACACAATGGTATCGCTTTCAGCTTTGGTTCCCCCAATGGTATCGTTGACCTCTAATTTATAAGTAGGGTTTGTTGTGCCGATACCTACCTTACCTCCTGCTTGCAGTGTCATTTTGTCAGAAGTATCGTAGAATCGTAAATCAGTACTACTTCCATTTGTGACGGGGTACATGATCCATGATTTATTTGTAGCCGCACTAGAGTTGGTTATTTGAAGTGCATTGCCAGCAGAGGCGACTGTAATGTCCAATTTTGATCCTGGTGCCGTTGTTCCAATGCCGACGTTGCCAGAGGAATCAATTGTTACTTTTCTTGTTCCATTTGTATATAAACCGATTGACTGCCAAAAAGCATTATTGCCAACTTTCAAATCTGTCGTAGAGTAACTCAAAGCTGCGGCACCAGACACGTAGTAAGCCTCAGTATTCATTGATACCGACGAGGTAATTGTGCCTGATGCACCTGTTGCTCTTATATCACCAACGACATCTAGTTTTGTTCCCGGGCTTGTCGTCCCAATCCCCACTTTGCCCACGGGGTTTGTTCCGTCATGTCCAAGAATAATATTTCCAGTCGAATTGGGGTAGATAAGTATATTTGGGTAAGTGGACGAAACCGATCTAAGAGTCAATGCACTTAAACCATTCAGTGTTGTAGCATAAATTCCGGTATTTGCGCTAGCAATATCAATAGCACGGTTTCTAACAATTACCTGAGTATCTCCTGCTGCTCCGAATTGTCCATTACCCTTAACGTCTAATAAAGCTCCTGGCGCAGTCGTCCCAATCCCCACATTATCTGTCAAAGTAGTGTTATATAAATTAGTTCCGCTGCGGGTCCAATACCCTAATGCTCCACTAGTTGGTACAGTACTGGTTAAATTTTTAGAAGAGTCAGTATAAACTGCCGATGATGCAGTTAAACCAGCAATATTCACATTTCCCGCAAAATAGCCGTTGCCGGAAGTGTCGACATAGGCAACATTAGTACCGTTGTGGCCGTAAATAGTCAAAGGATAGCTTGTAGCTGGGGCAGAAGTGAGGGAATTGTAGCCCAGAACCATATCTCCCTCGGCATCAACAAGTGCTCTTTGAAATCCAGCAATACCAAAGCCCAAAAGCTGGCCGTTAGCAACAGAAGTAGTTGGATTAATAAGAACACTGGCTTGAGAAATAGTTGTGTCAGTTGGAGGATAAGAAAAAGTAGTTTGCCCAGAGAAAGATTGAGAAGAATTAGAGTTAATATTAGCTACCCAGAGATTATTAAAACGCAGGCCGCTTGATCCCAAATCACTACCCAAATCATTAGAAGGGCGAATACTTTTGCCATTAGTAACAGTTGCATTGCCAAATGTAACAGTATCCATAACGACCGAATCTGTAGTTGTTGAAAGCCCAACTGTTGTACCACTATCTGTCCAGCCAGAAAGAGTGTAATCAGGAGTAGGAATCACCAAGGTATTTGTAATTTTATTGCCATCAACTGATATGCCATCTCCCGCAGAAAGCTCGATAATTCCTGAGTTTGTAATTTTTGAGCCTTCAATTGTAATTCCGTCTCCTCCTGTAAGTTCAAAATTGATATCTCCGGATTCTCCGTTGAAAGTATAAACAACATTAGGGGCAGTTATATTTTTTTTGAATATTACAGAGTCTGTAAAGTTTGCGGGAATATTTACGTTAAATGTATAGTCTCCATCGCTCGCAGCCAAAACAGATGGTTGATTTATTTTTGCATCAGCCAAGACTGATGGCTTTTGATTACTATTTATATGTTTGTAAATAGCTAAGGAACCCATTCCAAAAGGTGCAAATAACATTGACCAGGTCAAAACAAAGCCAACAGTTGATAATAAATGGTGAGTAGTTGGCAACGCCCTGGGAATTATTCCGGATTTAAAATTATCTAACTGCTCTTTTGTGTAATATCGTTGGTTACCTTCTGATCTAAGGGCGGGGAGTTTGCCGCTTTTTTCCCATCGGCGAAGAGTTTTAGTTGAAACTCCAAGATAATCAGCAGCTTCATGAATTCTAATATTGGACAGTTTAATCGACATTGTCTAAGTTTATCTAACCATTTAAGCTTATTTTGAGTAGGGATGTCAATGGTGTTTTAGTCGTTTTGACCAAGTTTTTGGCAAAAAATTGCTTGACAGAGATAACAAATTGCTTCATTGTTAAATTGTCTAATTGATATTTTGTTGTAAATGAAATATTTAGCTTTAAATGATATCAATTGTTATAAGAGATCCTTAAACATATCTAACTATGTCTGGAACATTGTTGTTAACTGGGAATGGTTTTCTAAAAAGACTGTTGGTGATCAGTTTGTGAGAGCTGTCGATTCAGTCTCAGCTAACATTGCTGAAGGTTTTGGACGATATACTAAAAAAGACAAAATAAAATTTTATCGTTACAGTTTTGGATCTCTGAAAGAATCTTGCGATTGGAATGAAAAGGCAAAAATCAGAAAATTGATCACAATGGAACAATATGCATTCATTTTAAATGAATTGCAATCTTTGCCTAAAGAAATAAATCAATTAATCCAGTTTACTAATTTGAAATTAAAAAAGTAGTATCGTAGTATCAATGAAGCATTTAAACAATGAGACAATTAATGATTTTGGACATAAAAAAGCCCCGCACCATTAAGGTACGGGGTAGGTAAAAAGAATACTATCAAAATGAAAATTAAAAGTCAAATCAAAATTGGAATTTTAGTAGTTATTTTTAGCTTCGTAACTCCCGCCTTGGCCCAATCATCCCAAGGCATTGCCATCTCAACTCCTGTTCAGGGAGAGACTTTTGATGGAGCAATAATTTGCAGCGATAGAGGAACTACTTATTCACTTTGCAGCCGTGATTACGATCCTAACGTCTTTGGAGTAGTTGCTCTTGACCCAAGTGTCTCTTTTGCTAGTGGTGTTCCTGAATCTACTTTTGTAGTTTCTTCAGGTAATGCTCACGTCACAGTCACTTCTGCTAACGGCAATATTAAAAAAGGGGATTACGTAACAACTTCAAAAACTCCAGGAGTGGGTCAGTTATCTAGAAAGAGCGGCTATGTTTTAGGAACTGCACTAGAAGATTATTCAAATACTGATAAAAATGCAAAAGAAAAAATATTAGTTAACTTAGGTGTTAAACCTGCAGTTTTAACTGGTGGAGCTGATAATAATTTGATTCAACTTATCAAAGAAGGTTTTGCCGGAGCTTTTGAGTCGCCACTAGCTGCTTTGCGATACATTGTTGCCGGAATACTTGCTATAGTTAGTTTCGTATTCGGATTTTTGCACTTTGGCCGAATGGCTAAGTCGGGAGTTGAGGCGTTGGGGAGAAATCCACTGGCGGCAAAAGCGATACAGTTTGGAATAATACTTAATACTTTGATAGCTATTGCAGTAGTTGGTGGAGGATTAGTAATAGCATATATAGTTTTGGTTATTTAAAAAATGATTCATTCTTATAATTTTGCCAAAGAAAATATAAAAGACACTGGAACAGTTGCCGAAGTTAAAGATACTTTGGTTAAAATAACTGGTTTTAAAAGTGGAGTGATTGGTGAAGCTGTGACTTTTGAGAATGGAATTCATGGCAGAATTATTTCTATTTTTCCTAATTCTTGCGAAGTTATGGTCTTTGACAAAGAGCCGATGGCTGTTGGCATCTCTGTCGCACGAACCGGCGGCCCAGTTACAGTATCAGTTGGTGAAGGTCTTTTAACTCATGTTATTAGCCCTTTAGGTTATGTGTTAGATGAAAGGCGACAAGAAAGTACAACTCCTGAAGCACGAAATATTGATTTTAAACCGATTGGTATTGCAGGCAGGGTTAAGGTAAATAAATTTTTATCTACCGGAGTAGCCATAGTTGATCTTATGGTTCCAATTGCTGATGGCCAGCGTGAGCTTATAATTGGGGATAGAAAAAGTGGAAAAACTTATTTTCTTTTGCAAACTATAATTTCTCAGGCCAGAGCCGGTAAAATTTGTATAGTTTCCCTGATTGGTAAAAGAAAAAGCGAGATTAAAAAAACTGAGGAGATTTTAGAACAAGAAGGCGTTATTGATAAATGTATTTTGGTTGTTTCTTCCTCGTCAGATTCTTCCGGTGAAATATTTTTAACTCCCTACACAGCTATGGCTGTAGCCGAATATTTTCGAGATTGCGGCCGCGACACTATTGTTATTTTGGATGACATGACAACCCACGCCAAATATTACAGAGAATTATCACTTCTTGCAGGAAGATTTCCTGGACGCGAATCCTATCCTGGAGATATTTTCCATGTTCAATCGCAAATTGTTGAGAGGGCGGGAAATTTTAGAGTTAATTCAAAAGAAGTTTCTATCACACTTCTGCCTGTAGCAGAAACCCTGGAGGCTGATTTAACAGGTTATATTCAAACAAATTTAATGAGTATGACCGATGGCCATATATTTTTTGATAGCAATTTATTTTTTAAAGGCATTCGCCCGGCTGTTAATATTTTCTTGTCAGTCACTAGAGTTGGTAGGCAAACCCAATCCAAAGAGCATAAACAAGCAGCTAGTGAAGTGCTTAAAATTTTAAAAAAGAAAGAGGAACTTGAAAGATTTTTGAGATTTGGGCCAGAAGTAACTAACGAAGTTAAAGAAATAGTTGCCAAGGGAGATGCGATTTGGGAATTTTTTAGGCAAAGTGATTTCAAGCCATTTACATCTAGCGAGCAGTTAAAAAAGATTTCAGAAATACTTAAATAATGAAAAGCCTAAAACAAATAAAAGGGGAGATTAATAATATTACCGAAATCAGAGGGCTAATAGAAGTTTATGAAGAAATGTCTGCTAGCAAAATGCAAAAAATAAGAAGTTCAATTATTGCATCTCATGAATATTTTGAAGGTTTAGCCAGGATTTCTGGAGAAGTGGCTCTGGACTTATTTACAAATTCTGATTCTAAAACAAAAGGTGAAGCGGCTATACTAATTTCGGCTGAGACAGGTTTATATGGGGATTTGATAGATAAACTTTTGGTGGGTTTTGTGGATTTTGTAAAGAAAAATAAAGCAGACGCTTTTATCGCCGGCCGAATGGGTGTAAATTTAATTAAAACATACGATCCCAGTTTTAAATTTAAACAGCTCAACTTTCCAGTTGACTCTGAAAATATGAGTAGTGAAAGTGCCGCGGCTGCTTTAAATGATCTTTCCGAGTATAAAAAGATTTCTGTTTTTCATGGCACGTTTCAAAGTCTAGCTGTTCAGTCTGTCGAAGCGTCAGATGTTTCAGGTAAAGGTTTGGACGTTTTAGGAAAAGATATAGATAAAAGTGAAGCTAAAAAAACAAGATTGACTAATTTATATGAGCCCTCAGTTGAAGCAGTTGGAGAAAAGTTTTCGAAAGAGATCGCAGTGTCTGTTTTATCTCAGTCATTTGCAGAAAATCAGTTGGCCAAATATGCAGCTAGGTTAATTCATTTGGATGGAGCTTTGGAAAGTATTAACGAGAGAATGGAAAGTTATCAGGATGACGAGAGAAGAATGCGCAAGAAAAATGAACAGAAAAAACAAACTGAACGCGTGTCAAGGATGATCTCTTTACAAAAATTTATATGATTAAAAATACCGGAATTTTAGAATCTCTTTCAGGCCAAGTGGCTAAAGTCAGATTTGATATTGGCAAACCTTTGATAAATGAAATCTGCACTGGAGCTTCTGGATCTATATTATTTGTTTACTCTTCTGATGGCGATAATTCTTTTTATCTTTATGTTTTGGAAGGGGAGAATAAGCTTTCAAAAGGCATGGAAATTGTGGCGACCGGCAAATCAATTTCTGTTCCAATTGGTAATAATATTTTAGGCCGCGTAATTGATATTTTCGGTCAGGCAGTTGATGGAGGAGATGAAATTGTCGCCTCTCAATATAAAAATATTTTTGATTGGCAGACTGATTATAGTGATGTTGTAACAGTAAAAGATATTTGGGAAACAGGCATTAAGGTAATTGACTTTTTCTCGCCACTTGTCAAAGGAGGCAAAACCGGCCTTTTTGGTGGAGCTGGGGTAGGTAAAACTATTCTTTTAACTGAAATTATGCATAATGTCTTTAGCTCAAAATTTAAAGATGAAGAGTCAAAAGCCAGGAAAGTGGTTTCAGTTTTTGCGGGAGTTGGAGAAAGAATTAGAGAAGGCCGGGAGCTTTTGGATGAACTAAAAGAAAAGCGAGTTTTAGATAAAACAGCTCTTATTTATGGACTCATGGGAGAAAATCCCGCAGTTAGATTTTTAACTGCTATGGCCGCAGCCACAATCGCTGAGGATTTTAGAGATACTGGAGATAGCGATGTGCTTTTTTTCATTGACAATATTTTTAGATTTGCTCAGGCCGGAAGCGAACTCTCAACTCTTACCCAAAATACTCCATCAGAAGATGGTTACCAACCAACTCTTTCTTCAGAAATGGCTGCTTTTCATGAACGTCTTGTTTCAACCAAAAAAGGTGTAATAAGTTCAATTGAAGCTATTTATGTGCCGTCAGATGATTCTTTAGATCAGGGTGTGCAATCGATTTATCCATATCTTGACTCAACTGTCAGCTTATCTCGCGATGTATATCAAAATGGAATTTTCCCTGCAGTTGATATA
>DATJGY010000056.1:0-4417 GCA_035494495.1 Alphaproteobacteria bacterium | reverse complement strand
CACTTGGAGTGGTTGAAAGACAACTCAGGAATGCAAACTCGGTTGAGCCTTGCCCAAATCCTGATACAAATACGATTACTTACACCGATCAAAATGGCATTTCAGGCTCGTTCTCGTGTAATAATATTGGAGCGGCTGACTCCTACATCGCTTCTGCTTCGGCCCGGCTTACTAATAGCGATATTACAATTACAAGCTGTTCATTTATGTGTACTGCGGGAACTGCTGGAAATCCCCCATTTGTAAGTGTTTCGCTTGAGGCTGAAGATGCAACCGCAGTCGGCGTCCAAAATTCCAAAGTCACAACCTCAACACAGATTTACTTGAGGAGTTATTAAATTATTTCCTCAATTTTAAATATTCTTCTACCGACATTTTAATATCTTCTAAGATAGCTCTCAAAAGTCCTCGGCTTATTTCATTTTTTTGATGATATGGAACTACAGTTGTTCTTCCATCTTTGTGTCTGAAGAATTTATGGCTCCCCTTTTGTCTTACTTCACTAAAACCACTTTTGTTTAAAATTTTTATTAAATCTTTGGCTTTAACCGGGGGCAACTTGGGCATTAAATTTGAATTGCTATATTTGTAATTCCAATAAAACGAGATTGGTTTTCATCATAATCATAATTAATTCTGTCTTTGTAATTTGGGATATCTTCAGCAACTTGCAAACAAAGGTCGATTACTTGTTTAATATTTTTTAATGCCTCCTCATAAGTTTTTCCCTGTGCGTGACATCCAGGAATATCAGGAGCAGAAGCCACAAAAACTCCATCTTCATCTTGTTCCACTATAACTTTGTAATTTAATACTTTTGGCATAGTTCAATTGTAGCAGACAGAATCAATTCTCTCCATTACTTTCTCCCTCCCCAGATTAGCTAGGAAACTTCCGGCCTTCGGGCCGTGGGTTTTACCAATGAAGCTTAGATAAATTGCGGCAAAGGCATCTTTTGTGGGGATTTTAAGCTCTTTAGAAAGCTCATACAAATCAATTTGTAATTGCTCAGCATCAATATCATTATCAAATAATTTTTTAACCTGTTTTAGGTAATTTTTTTGTTCTGCTGTTAATTTTTTAGCTTCGTCTGGCATGTCTTCTGCCATGTCAAATCTAAACTCATCTGGAGCATATTTTTCCAGCCAAATCTTGGCATATTTAATCCTCTCCTCCAAAACTGCAACTTCGCTATCGTCAATCTTGCCATTTTTAATTTGTGTCATTTTTTCTAACACTTCTTTGTCTGTCAAACCTTGAGACAAATAATTTGCTACATCTCTAAATCTTGGAATGAACAAACCCTTTTCCTTTTCTGGAATTTTGCTAATTTGAGACAAAACATATGAACGGGAATTCTCTTTCCAAGCTTCATCATATTTATCAAATAGATCAGGAATCGCCATTGTTCCCATTGGATCGAAATTAGTCTGAGATTTTATGCCCCCATTTGCAAAAAGAAACCTGCCCAATTCTGGAGGCAAAATATTAATTAAATCATGAGCTTTTAAGCCTAAACCTTTTGAAGATGACATTTTTTTACCCCCAATTAAAATAAACTCATATGGCAATCTATATGGCTTAGCGGTTTTGAAAACTTCTTTGCAAATTTCCATTGCGATATCATAACTCCCCCCAGCCGAGCCATGATCTTTACCTGCGCCCTCAATTGTTACTCCCAAAACTGCCCAATGGGCCGCCCAATCAACTTTCCATGGGAGTTTGCCATGCAATCCTCCGAATGGTGAAACTTTCCCTTCATGCCCGCAGCCTTCTGCCCATTCAACCATATTTGGTTCACATTTATAGCTAACTTCTTTTCCATCCCAAGCAAAGGCTCTTGTGGTTCCAAGTTTTTTACAATTTTGACAAATTGCCTGAAATGGCAGCCAACCTTGACTTTTTTTGTCACTTCCAGAAACTCTTTTGTAAATATCTTGAATTTTTTCAGAGTTATCTAAAGCTAATTTAATAACTTCATCAAATTTTCCTTCGTGATACATATCCCAAGATGATAAAATTTTTGCTTCAACTCCGAAGCTTTGAATAGAACTCACAAAATCATGGGCAAACATATCAGCCATAGTTTTGAAATTTGGATCAGGAGAAGGAATCATTTTGAGAGACATGCCTAAATATTTGCTATATTCTTGCTTGAGATCTTCAGAAAGGCCGTCGCAATGATCAAAGTCATTGACCACAAATGTAAAATTTGCCTCACAACCTTCATCTTTTAAAGCTCTAAAAATAATACTGTGAATTATCGGCCCCATAAGTGAGCCCACATGAGCATACCCTGATGGCGTCTTCATATCGTCTACCCAGTAAGGTTTAAATTTATTTGAAGCTACAATATCTTGTACGATTTTATCAACCCAGTGCATACATTAAGCAGTTTTTAATCCTTCCAAAAACTCATCATTGTCTGAAGTTTTGGCAAGTCTATCTACTAATGTCAATGTTTTTTCATCATCTCCCATCAAGTCAATCATGCGACGCAAAGTATTAACTTTTCTTAATTTCTCCATTCCAAATAATAATTCGTCTTGTCGAGTTCCAGATTTGGCAATATCAATTGCTGGATAAATTCTCTTTTCTGCCAATTTACGAGTTAAGTGTAACTCCATATTACCTGTGCCTTTGAATTCTTCGTAAATTAAATCGTCCATTCTGCTTCCGGTATCAATCAAACAAGTTCCAATAATTGTTAATGAACCGCCATTTTCAATTTTACGTGCGGCACCAAAGAACTTTTTGGCTGGGAATAAAGCCATTGGATTAAATCCTCCAGAAAGTGTTCCACCTGAAGTTGGTAATGCTAAATTGTAGGCTCGGGCCATGCGGGTAATTGAATCGAGCACTATAACTACGTTTTGGCCATCTTCGACAAGCCTCTTGGCCCTTTCAAGAGCTAATTCGCCTACTCTAGTTTGGTCGGCAGGTGCTTCATCAAAATTACTTGCTGCAACCTCACCGGTTTTGTTTGTCACGATATCCATTTTACGAATAATGTCAGTAACTTCTTCTGGGCGCTCACCAATTAATACAGCCATTAAATGAACATCTTTGTAATTTTTAGCAATGCCTTCGATAATATCTTTAACTAGCCAAGTTTTACCAGCTTTTGGAGGGGAAACTACAAGTGCTCTTTGGCCAAATCCAATTGGAGCCACCAAATCAATCATGCGAGTAGTCATAATATCTTTTTCGGTTGAAAGAACAATTTGCTCATCAGGGTAAATTGCTACCAAACTATCAAAATCTGGCCTGACTCCAAGACTGTCCACTGGTTTACCATTAACAGTTTCTACTTTCAAAAGCCCCCAATAACGCTCATTTTCTTTTGGTTTGCGAGCAAGTCCCGCAACCATATCACCTACTCGTAAATTAAATCTTCTAATTTGGCTTGAGGAAATATAAACATCGTGGTCACTTGGAGCAAAACGAACGGGACGAAGTAATCCTGAGCCTTCATTGGCAATATCTAAGACACCAGAAACAACCTCTGTTGGAAGGCCTGCGTCTGGAATCATACGATCGTCAACCACAAGAGGGTTCACAAGATCTGAAACGGTTTTAACTAAAGTCATGATATTTATGTAAAAAAAACTGTGGAAGAAACTCATTGAAGTATAAAGGATATTCAAAAAGTGTCAATACATAAACACAGGGAACATAAAACAGGCCAACCTTTTAACATATCCATAAGGATTGTTGTTGGGGTTGGCCTGAGACTAAAATGAAAAGGTAAAAAATAAAAAAGAAAATAATTGCGGAGATCGAGTCTTGCGACAAGACCTCTTTGAAAATTATCGGATACTAATAAAATCTTTTGATGGAGAATAATATTTCCATACGCCATTACAATTCGCAATGTCGATCAATATCGTACCGATATCTTTATAGTGAATCTTTCCGACCTCATCGACTTCTTTTTCTTTCAAATCAATTTGAAATGTCGTGTACGGAATTTCATCTTTGGGAGTGAATAAAATTCCAGACATTGTCTGTAGCGGACCGCCGGTTTTGGTATCATCATTGTTATATTCGACACTACGACCGTCTTTTGACAACCGCCAAAACCCCCTCACAATATTATCTTTCAGTATACGATAGCCTTTGGAATCAACAGCGACCCAGTTTGCTGCGCAGGCCTTAATGGCCGGCAGAGTTGCAGGAACAGGGACTGTTACTTTCACCTTCTCAGGCGTGTTGGTGTCAAGAGGAGTGACTTTGTTATCTCCAGATGACGCAGGAATAGAATACTCCAATATAGGTGCTTCCGCTTCCACGATCACGGTTGGTGCTGGGGCAGCAGAGTGATCTGGCCCGCAGGCGCTCAACATCATACCGAAAACGATCAGTGTTGCAACGATGAACAGATTCTTACGCATATAAATCTCCTTTTGAATGGCAG
>DATJGY010000055.1:0-31092 GCA_035494495.1 Alphaproteobacteria bacterium | reverse complement strand
CGAATGGTTTGTATTGGTTGGATCATAATGCCCGGCAACTGGAATTTGAGCAGTTCCAGTTTTGCCAGCCACCTTATAACCTGGGATTTTAGTCCATTTTGCTTCTCCCCGATCAACTGCCTCAACCATCATTTGAGTAGTTTCCGAAGCCGATTCTGTACTAATAATATGTTCCGGTTTATCTGCTTTTGTTTTTTCTTCCCAATCTGTCCCTCGAATAGATTCAACAACGTGAGGAGTAACTAAATACCCACCATTGGCAATTGCTGCAACTGCACGCACCATTTGGATACCAGTTACTGCCACTCCTTGACCAAAACTGGCTGTTGCCAAATCAACAATATTCCAAGTTCCTTTCTCTCGCAGTTTAGATGGGGTTTCTCCTTGCAAATCTATGCCAGTTTTTTTGCCAATACCAAACTTAGTTAAATAGTCATACATCACATCAGCACCTAACTTTTGACCAACAAAAGACATACCAACGTTATCCGAATTAACAATCACATTAGTCATAGAAAGATTTGGAGTATATTTGTTATTCCAAGTTTTAATTTCAAATTTATCAATTTTGAGAGACTGGCCGCAAATATCACATGGCGTATCAGGTGTAACAACACCCTTATCCAAACCCGCAGCCATCACAATAACTTTAAAAATAGATCCAGGCTCAAAAGTATTAGATATCACTGGATTTTTAAAAACTTCATCTGAATATTCACGATAATTTTGTGGATCATAAGATGGAGAACTTGCCATTGCCATTATTGCACCGGTAGTTGGATTCATAATTGTCACAGATCCACCTTTTGCCCTATACTTTTCTATTCCTTCCTTAAGTTTTTCTTCAGCCATAAATTGTATCCGTTTATCAATGCTGGTTTTTAAATCCACTCCTGAAACTGCATTAATTTGTTTTGCACCGGCGAGTAAAATAGGAGCTCCTTTAGCATCTTTGTCACGGCCAATAAACCCAGATTTACCACTAAGGGGAATATTATAATAACCCTCCAAACCAAAATAACCAATATCTTCTCCATTGTCATCCTTACCAACAAAACCTAAAACCTGCGCCGAAGAGGAAGCCTCAGGATAATATTGCGATTCTTGATTCTCAAATCCAATTCCTGTAATTTTCAGTGCCTCAATATTATTTTTTACGTCGTTATCGACTTTTTGCTTCAAAGATATCCACGAACTTTTTTTGCTTAACAATGCTTGAAGCTTATCAATATCTTCATCCAAAATGGCCCCTAGTTTGTTGGCAACAGAGGCTGGAGTTTGAGTCATAATATTAGTATTTGCATAAACTAACCACGCGTCAGTTCTAACCACCCAAAAACTACCGTCCGAAGCCAAAATATTACCTCGTGGAGCTTGTGTAATTTTCGAAGAACTATATTGAGATTTTGCTTGTTGAGACAACTCCGAACTTTTAACTACCTGCCAATAAAAAAGCCGCGAAATCAGTCCCAAAAATAAAATTGCAAAAACGAGGCAAAGAAGCTTAATTTTTAGCTGCATATTTCGGAGCACTATTTGAAACGTAAACTAAATTTTCTGGTTTAACAAATCCAAGTTCTGCACTTTTTTCCGTAAGTTGCGACATAGAAATTCCCTTGACCAAAGACTCCTCAAGAATTCTTTTTTGGTCGGTTAATTCTTTTGCAGTTTTATCTAAATTTGCAATTTCTGCTCCACTTGTTGCCGCTTCAATTGTCAAAAATACTGATATCGCAGCCAAGATTCCACAAATTGTAATTAAGATATAATTTTTGTAAGTCTTCATTTTTGTAATATTCTTAATCTCGCACTTCTTGCTCTTCTATTTATTGCTAATTCGTTTTCACCTGGGACAACTAGTTTTGAATACTTCAAAAATTCTTTAACTATTTTGTCTTCTCCCGAATGAAAACTAATTACAACCAACCATCCACCTTTTTCCAAAAGTTTAAATGCCTTCTCCAAACCAACTTTTAAATTATCAAGCTCGCTATTGACTGCAATTCTCAAAGCTAAAAATGGCAATGTTGCTTCGTGAATGTTAGATTTACCAGTTTTCAAACCTTCGCAAATCTGTAAAAAATCCCCAACCGTTTTAATTAACTCCTGACTCCTTTTTTCAATTACCCTTTTTGTAATCCAACGAGCATGGCCCGGCTCCATCACAGTTTTAAACATTTCTTCAACTTGATCTTCCCTCAAAACATTTAGTAAATCCGCCGCTTTTACACCTTGAATATTTGGATTAAGTCTCATGTCAAGAATTGCCTCAGGATTCTCAAAAGAGAACCCTCGTTCCAAACTTTTCAAATGTAAATTTGTTACACCCAAATCAAAAAGAATTCCAGAAACTGGCTGCCAATTATTTTCTTTTGCTATTTTGTCAATATCAACAAAATTACCATTTACCAAAAGCGCCTTTCCCCCAAGCCTTTCTTTTGAAATTGCAAGCATTTCCGGATCTCGTTCAATTCCTAAAACTTGCCCGCCATGTTTTAAAATTTCCAAAGTGTGACCACCATTTCCAAGAGTTGCGTCAATATATTTGCCTGATTTTTTAACGTGCAATGCTTCAATTACTTCTTCTACCAATACTGTTTCGTGAAAGTTCATCTATATAATTTGGTGCGTTTTTAGCCACCTCTTTTTCTTTTTCATCCCAAATTTCTTTATTCCAAATTTCTACTCTATCTCCAATTCCTAAAAAATAAACTTGGTCACCTAAATTTGCGTAATTTACAAGTCGATCAGGCAAAACTATTCTTCCTTGATCGTCAATTTCTACTTCAAAGGCAGAAGCAAAAATGAAATGTTCGGTTTCTCTGATGGGCTGAACAACCATTTTTTCTCCACCTGTCATTCTTTCTAAAAGTGCATTCCAACCGTTTTCACCAACTAAAACAAGACAATTTTCGTACCACTTGGCAAGGATTATTTTTTGACCCAATTGTTGACGAAACAAAGAAGGAATAGCGGTTCTTTTTCCCGAAGTTACACTGACTAAATATGTACCTAAAAACATGTCTTTTCATCTGGGCAGATGTGGTTAAGAAAGTTGTTCACCATTCTTCACCATTGAGACCCATTTTGAAATATTTTCACGGACATGTCAAGAGGTATTTCACGGAATATAAATACTAAACTTTGAAGCTATTTTGTTGGATATACTTTACCGTCTGAAGAAAAAACTTGGTAGCCGCTCGCAAATGTATTCATAGTTACAAAAAATATACCTTTTGGCATTTTGTCCAAAGTATATTTGAAGCTTCCATCAGCTGAAGTCAATTCTGTTACACCAGATTGTAAATGAAATTGAGTTGAAAGTTTGCCAATCAACTTACCCTTATCATTTCTAAATCTCAAAGTCATTGTCCCAGTTTCCACACCCACATCATATCTAAATTTTCCAGAAGATTCAGACCCCAAAAGAAGCATGCGATCAATATCATTACCATCCAATTTTACTGTTCCGGGAACTCCTTGTTGGCCACCGCTAGCAGTACTATAAACAAGCTCATAATCCATTGAAGCAGCTCCGGTAACGTGTATCTTTTGAACCTTAAAATCCAGCCAATGACCATCAGAATTAGGAACTGAAGGATTATTTGTTGGGATAAGAGCAACGAAAGGCCACTGATCTGCAGGTAATTCCGGAACTGAAGCTTCTTCCTCATCAACAGGAGCTGAATTTTTAGCTTTAATTACAAGAATACTTACAATCAAGACTATAAGGAGTCCAACTCCAAGAAGTATTAAGGGCAAGAATTTTTTCATTTACTTTAATCTATTCTGAAAGTAATCCTCAAGTTTGTCAATAGAAATTCTTTCTTGCTTTGCGGAATCCCTGTCACGAACTGTGACTGTATTATCTTCCAAAGTATCAAAATCAACCGTTACACACCACGGAGTTCCAATTTCATCTTGCGCAAAGTAGCGTTTTCCAATGTTTCCCCTAGCGTCCCAAGTACACGAGAAATTAGTACGAAGTACAGAGTACAAAGATCTGGCCTTTTCAACTAATTCCGGTTTATTAGCCAAAAGTGGAAAAACTGCAATTTTGTAAGGGGCAATTTTTGGATTGAGTTTTAAAACAATTCTAGCTTGCCCTGAAGCATCTGAAGGGTCCTCTGCATATGCATCAGCCAAAAGCATTAAAAATATTCTATTTATTCCAACTGCTGGTTCGATAACATGAGGTATAAATTTACGGCTAGTTGAAGGGTCAACATATTCCAAAGATTGTCCAGAATGCTCCATGTGTTGCTTTAAGTCATAATCTGTGCGATAGGCAATTCCCCAAAGTTCTTTAAACCCAAATGGAAACTTGTAATCCAAATCATAAGTTTCTTTGCTGTAAAAACTGCGCTCTTTGTCTGTATGCCTGCGCCATCTCAAGTTTTCTTCTTTGACTCCCAAAGTTTTGGTAACAAAATTAAACATCGAACTCTTGAAATCGTCAAAAATATCCTCCCACTTGGAAGCCTCAGGATCAAAGAAATATTCAATCTCAGCTTGTTCAAATTCCAAAGTACGAAAAACAAATTGACCTGTGGTAATTTCATTTCTAAAACTTTTTCCAATATTTCCAATTCCAAAAGGCAATTTAACACGAGAAGAATCTAAAACTTGTTTGAAATCTGTAAAAATTCCTTGAGCTGTTTCCCCACGCAAGTAAACTTTTGATTTTTCACCACTAACAGCTCCAATTGCAGTTTCAAAAAGTTGATTAAACTTTTTGATTTCAGTGAGTTCATTTCCTTCAGGGCTTAAAATTTTATTTTTCTTGATAAATTCATCCATTTCTTCCATTGTCATATCTTCAACAATGATTTTCGAATCAGATGGAAGCCATTTTTCAATCAAATGATCTGCTCTATATCTTTTTTGAGTTACTTTATCCTCAACCATTGGCTCGTTAAATCCAGCCACATGCCCCGAGGCAACCCAAGTTTCAGGACGAAGTAAAATTTGAGTATCCAGTCCAACCATATCATCGCGATTATTTATAAATTCTTTCCACCAGAGATTGCGAATATTGCGAAGAAGCTCAGCTCCAGCAGGACCATAGTCATAAGAATTGGAAAGGCCACCATAAATCTCAGAAGTTGGGAAAACAAATCCACGACGTTTGGCAAGAGCAACAATTTTTTCCATTAATTCCATATTTGTATTATAATACACTTTATGTCCGAACAAAATGAAAGTTTGATTGACACGCTCTCGAAAGTTAATAGCCTTAACGATTTAGCCGCAGGGATTCCTAAACATTTAATTGACAGTTTGGGGGGGGAAGAAAAGGGTACGAATCGAGCTTTAGCAATAATAATTGGATTGGCACCATTTGCTCCTGAACCTGCAACTTTTGCAAAAGATGCTTTTGACTTCGTAGTAGGATTTGATGAAGAAACAGGTGAAAAGTTGCCATCAGAGGAAGTTCAAAAAATGTTTGATGTAGCCCTTGAAGCTGGATTTATGAAAGAATCAGGAGAATTTAGAGGTGAAAAAAGATATGCAAGTCATCCGAAAATCACTCCATTGGTTGAAAAGTTATTTCAAGAATAATTGAATTTACTTATTCAATACCCACACACTGAAGTTCAAAACAGTTGCAAAACTAACCCATGCCAAATATGGATAGAGTAAATAACTTGCAAGTTTGTTTATTTTTGCAAAGGCTTTGATAGTTTTTAGAATAAAAATCCACATCGCAACTATGATAATTAGAGCTAGAAATATGTTTTTATAACCAAAAAATACAGGGCTCCAGATAGTGTTCAATATTAATTGAATAGCAAATATAGAAACAGCATCACGAACCTTTTTAGTTTTAAAGCCTTTCACCCAAATCAAATAAAAACTAATACCCATCAAAACATATAAAGTTGTCCAGACTGGAGCAAAAATCCAATTTGGAGGGCTAAAAAATGGCTTATTGAGTGTGGTATACCAGGTAGGAATAGCCGAAACTGTGAAGATTGTTCCTAAACCACCAGCCAATAGACACACAGCAATTGAGGAAACTAATTTTAAAAATTTAACCATAACTCATATTATTCCTAATGTATAATTAATTGCAATATGATCCAAAAAATTAAAGATAATTGGCAAAATTTTTTGATTGGTTTTCTTTTGGTTGGAATTTTTGTTTTGGGATTTGTAATTGCCTATTTATCTCTTTCGTTCTCAAAAGTTTTTGTAAAAACTCCAATTGTTCAATCAACACCTGAAAGCCAAAGCCCAGTTACATTTCATAAACCTGAAAAAATTGACGATCAAAAGGGAATTTTTAATACTTTGCTTTTGGGATATGGCGGAGTCGGACATTCGGGAAGTTATTTGACCGACAGCATAATTGTAGTTCACGTAAATACCAATACTAAAAAGGCTGCACTTATTTCGATTCCTCGCGATCTGTGGGTTTCAGGAAATCATAAAATCAACGCCGAGGCTACTCTTAATGGTTTTCAAAATGTGGGAAACCCTATCAACGACATAACAGGGCTTCCTATTAATTATTTTGTTTCGGTTGACTTTAGTGGATTTGAAAAGTTGATTAATAATTTAGGCGGAATTACGGTGGAAGTTCCTAAAGCTTTTGATGATAATTTTTACCCCATCTTGGGACAGGAAAATAATGTTTGTGGTAAAACCGAAGCTGAAATTTTTGAGTTAAAAAATAAGTTTTCCGGATTTGATTTAGATAAACAATTTACTTGCCGATATGAACCCATTCACTTCGTTCAGGGTAAACAATTTATAAATGGCGAAACTGCCTTAAAGTTTGTAAGATCAAGACATGGCGACAGTGATTTTGGAAGAAGTGAACGTCAATTCGCAATTCTTAAAGCTCTCTTAACAAAATATCCTTTTCAAACTCTTGAAAGTCTAATTAAGATAGTTAGAACTAATTTAGATTTGGCAACAGTTAAAAATTTACTGGAAGTTTTTGGAAATCCAAGCGAATATAAAATTTCAGAAATTCATTTAACAACTGATAATGTTTTGAATTCTTCAAAAAGCAGTGATGGTCAATATATTTTAATTCCAAAAGCGGGGATGTTTAATTACCAAGAAATACGTAAATATCTTGACGAGTTCCACTAACTCCCACTTTTTCTCCCTCCCCTTTCAAAACTCTCTCCAATGGTCGGCAATAAAAACATCCGCCCTTAGGGCAAAGAAATTCTTTCTTTTCGCGAGCAGATTTTATTTCTTTGGCAACATTAAAAACTTGTTTGTAAGCTTCTTCAATTTTGGGTAATCTTTTTTCTACAATATCCTCATCTTTATTTAAATACCAATAACTAGCTTTTGTAACTTTTTTACTTTGGGTATTTGTTGCGAGTAATAAATAAATTGGCAATTGAAGTGAATTTTCATCTTCTTCATTTTTTCCAGTTTTAAAATCAACAATGTGAACTGAGTCGGATTCCGGAAGATACTCCAACCAATCAATCTTTCCACACAAAATAATATTTTCTTCATTTGACAAATAATAATTTGGTAAATCCAAAGAGCCAGTTTTAATTTTAATTGCAGGTTTAATTATTGGCCCGGGATTTTCTTGCAAATTAATTAACATTGCAATTGCCCGATCTCGATATTCCATTTCCTCTGAATGATTTTTGAATCCTCCAAATTTGCCAGTGTATTTCAACCAAACTGGATCTAACTTTTTCACAAGTGAAATTTTTAATCTTTCCTCAGTCGGTAGAGAAGCAAGCGATTCAATTACTTCATGAACTGCTCCACCCAGAGCCAAAGGTGGAGTTACAACTGTAATTTTATGTCCTGTAATTGGATCTTTATAAACGTTTCTTAAAAAATAAGATCTTGGGCATCTTAAAAAATCAGAGATTGAAGAGTGTGAGACCCAAACTGAAGAATATTTATCGGGAACCGACGAATTACTTTTTTCCATTTTCGATCTTTTTCAAAGAAGATAACATTGAATAGATTTGGGATTTTACCTCGTCAGAAGGACTAGATTTAATTTTAATATCTAGCGAGCCATAAATCGAATCAGTTATCCAATCACCAATCGGTCTTTTCCAACAAACATACTCAGGCTCGTCTTTTGTCGGACCAGTCCTTAAAATTTCTTTGTCCTGAGTCCTAATTTCTACAAACGAATTAACTATTACCTCCCAATTATTGTAATCTTTCTTAGCAAAAGCACATCCAACACCACCGACGTCATCTTGCACAATTCCAAGATAATCACCATTAGATGTTGTTAAATATAAACCGTCTGCTCCATCAGAAAATACACTATGTTCTATTTTCCAACCAGGAAGAACTTTAATAGAATAAGAAGGTTTATATTGTGTGCCGCCAGCTATAGTTTGTCTGGTTGCCTTTGGAAAGGAATCGTCCTTAAAAACAATGGTTTCAATTGCAGGTTCGTAAGAAGATTTATAGGAAGATTTATAAGAAATTGATTTTAGATATTTAAAAACCAATGCAGAGGAAACCAAAATTACAAAAACACCAATTATGTACCTAAATTTCATAGTTAAATTATATTACTTCCTTTGGACGAAAGAAAGGATAATCCCTAAACCCAACATAACTCCACCAACAATTGTCCAAATTATTAAAACTTCATGTAAAATAATTTCGAAAATAAAATAAGTTTTTAAGAAAAATCCAAGAGAACTTAACACTAAAACTATAACTCCAGAAAAAATTAATCCCCAACTAAGAGCTCTAAACCTATAAAGTAGAATTATGAAAATACTAACAAGAAAAATTGATCCAAAAAATACATAATTTGTAAAAAGTCCTAAATATGCAATTTGGGAAAGTGGTAAATCAGCAGGAAGTGTAAAATTAAATTTGGAAATTAAATTACGAAAAGCAATTTCTTCCGATTGCAAATCAATACTAGTTGGAACAAATTCTTTGGGAAGTTTGTGAATTGGGATATAAACTAAAAACTTTTCTTTTTTGCCATTCGTAAAATCCAAGAAATTATCCAAATTGCGAGTAACAATATCTTTAACTAAATCCGGTGTAATTATATCCGTGAGTACTTTCAAATCCTCCGTTTTTCCTCCACCTTTTATTGTTTGATTTTCAGCATAGTTTTTTGTATCCCGTGAGAGATTAGCGTAGACATTATTTTTAACGAAAATATTTTTATAGAAATTTGCATTGAGAAGCTGAAATTTGACACTTGATGATAAAAGGAAAACAAGACTAAACGGAACAAAAATTAAGATTAATATTACCTTTACTAAAAACTTCATTGCATATAGAGTATATAATATATTTAACATGAGAGGATACAAAATAAATCTTGAAAAAAATACATTAGCAAATACTTACTTTCGCCATGTTGTTTTTACAGCTCCTCACTCACAATTAGTTTTAATGTGTCTTAAACCACTTGAAGAAATTGGTATGGAAGTTCATCCTGACAATGATCAATTTTTGAGATTTGAGTCCGGGATAGGCAAAGCGATAATCGA
The DNA here is from genome assembly GCA_035494495.1 of Alphaproteobacteria bacterium. Classification (GTDB taxonomy): domain Bacteria; phylum Patescibacteriota; class Microgenomatia; order UBA8517; family UBA8517; genus DATJGY01. The sequence goes on along the minus strand of DATJGY010000055.1, from coordinate 21,619 downwards.
CAGTGAGGAGTTTGATTTTGAAGCGGGCGACGGCATTATTGTCCCAGCTGGTAGTTATCATAATATAATAAATACTTCAGCAACTGAGGAACTTAAACTTTATACAATTTATTCTCCTGCTCATCACCCAGACGGCACGATCCATAAAACTAAAATGGAGGCTATAGCTGCAGAAAAAGAAGAGCATTAAAAAAGACTGCTTTGTATAATTACATTTTCTTGTCTTTTCGGGTATGAAAAATCTAATTTAACTTCATGAATTTCATTCCAATAATCTTTGTATTTTAAGTAGCCATTTTTCAAAACAAAATCGTAAACCTGCTTCGTAATTTCAACATCCATCTCACAATATTTCTTTAACTTTGCCAGTGATTCAGTTGTGTGTTCATTCCAATATTTAATTGCATTAATACCCTCATCATTTTTGGTAGTTCCCAAAGTGTTTTTGGCAACTGAATCCAAAGAAGCCCTCTTGCCTTCTACTTTCCTTATTTCAGCCAGAATATCAAAATGTTTTAATTTCGGCCAATGTGCAGGAAGATATGGAGAAAGTGCTGCAACGTCAAAACCAATCGAGTTAAATCCAATTATTCTATCTGCTTTTTCAAAAAGTTTAAACATTTCAGGAAAATCCGGTTCCCAAAAACTTTGCATCTTCCCCTCAACTTCTTGAAAATTGTCATCAAGGGTTCGAGAGTAAACAGAAGTTATAGAAACTCCAAGTTTACTTGCATCAAAACCCTCAATTTCATCAAAAAACTTTTTAGTTTCAGTGTCAAAAATTATCTCAAACATTGAAGTATCATTGTAACTTATGTAATATAACCATTACAAATGGTTGATTTAAATCTCCAAATAGAGTTTGAAAAATACATAAAACTCTTACAAGAATATTTTCAAGAAAGAAATATAGAAAATTTTTTGGAATCTCCAATTGATCACATTGCAATAAAAACTAAAAATTCATTAGATTATCAACACTTCGTGAATACATTTCTTACAGAAGCACAAAATGCACAGTATATTGAAATGAATGACCGCAGAATCGCAACACTTAAACTTATTAAGCCATTAAAATTCAAAAATCAAAAAATTTGGTATTTAGAAATCATGGAACCCAAACCCGGAAAAGAGCCAGAAAATAATTTTTTTGAACATATTGAAATTCTGCGTGGTAACTTTGAATCAATAGAACAAAGTTTAAAATCCAAAAGTATCCCGTATAAATCTGGTGGAAACGAATACCATAAAACTATCGTTCTCAATTTGAATAATCTCCAAGAGATAAAATTTACTAACACCAAAATTGAAGAGGTAATAAGAAAAGAAAAAGAAGACGGAAAGATAAAGAAATTAAAATAATTATTTCCTCTTAAAAATATAACTCCCGGCAAAAAATATAACACTGGTCAAAACCACTGCTGGGCCTGAGGAAATTCCAAAATATTTAGCAATTAAAATTCCAATGATCAAAGATAATATGCCAAAAAGAATTGATAATATATGAAAAGATTTTATATTTGTTGCAAAGTTTTTTGCGGTTACAGCGGGAATAATTACCATTGCCCCTGTCAAAAGTGTACCCAAAAATTTAACCCCGAGTGCAACCACCAAAGCAACCAAAAGTAAATAAACCAAATTAACTTTAGATATGTTAATTTTTTGCGATTTAGCCAAATCTTCTGAAATTACCCCAAGAAGAAGATTTTTGGAAATTAACTTTGTTACAATGAAAATTGCAATTGCTCCGACCAAGACTACAATTCCATCTAACTTCCCAATTTTATCCATATTTCCAAACAATGCTTCCAAAAGTTCCGGCTCGGGAGTTAAAAGTAAACCTAATGAAAGACTTGCAGTAAAGAAAACTCCTACAAGAGCTTCGGGGTAAACTTCCGAATGTTCCGCCAAATACCAAATTCCAAAAGTGGCAATCGCTAAAGCAACAAGCGCTCCAAGCATGGGATTTATACCAAAAGTGAGCGCTAGAGCTATTCCTGGAAGCGCAACGTGGGAAAGGGCATCTCCAACCAACGACATGCGCTTTAACACCATAAAACTTCCCAAGTAACCAGAGGCTGCTCCGACCAAACCGCCAACAAGTAGTAAGAAAAACAAATTAGTGTTCATGTGTTAATTTAAGTACACTGTCTGCATATTTTTTAACTACATCAGTGTCGTGGGAAATGAAGATGATAGTTAAATCAGTATTCTTTTTTAAGTCGCCAAAAAGTGCATAAAAAGTTTTTTCGCCAGTGATATCAACTCCAGCCGTTGGCTCATCCAGAAGAAGAACGTTTGGATTATCCAAAAGCGCATAGGCCATTAAAATGCGTTGAAGCTCTCCACCCGACAAGCTTCCCAATCTTGTATTAAGAACCCTGACATCATGATGCATATGAAGAGCTTTTGTACGAAAGCCAACCTTGGCTAAGATTTCGCCTATTTTTTTATCATCATTCTCTTTAAGTTTTAAAAATTCAGAAACTGTAAGAGGAATATCGCGAGGTACTGAAAGTTTTTGAGGAACATAACCAATTTTAACGTCTGTCGCCCATTCAATTTTTCCCTGAAAAGGAATCAGTCCCAAAAGACATTTAAACAAAACGGTTTTGCCAGCACCGTTAGCGCCAACTATTGCCAAAGTCTCATCTCTTTTAACATTAAAATTAATATTATTTAAAATTGTATGATTATTGAAGCTAACAGACAAGTTTTTAACTACTAATATTTCCTCTGACATGACCTATTGTACCATCCTTTTACCTACCCTGACAGAATTTATTTGCCGCTCAATTACTTTTTCAAGTTCTTCATCAGGGTTTGGCAAAATCTGCCCATGTGGCCAATAACCCATTAAAATTAATAATTTTGAAATAAAATCTAGACGCAAGTTTTGTAATTTTTTGGTAATTTTTAATTTGGTCAAAGTATCAAAAATTAAATTAAAAAGCTCAATATTAGTTTCATGCTCATGAGTAATTTTCCCAACAACTTCCATAAAATAATAGGCTAAAGAAATCTTTTTTAAACTTTTGCGAATTAAAGAAAAATCTTCCATCACTTCGACTTCGGTCATTATATCTATACCGTTTCCCGAAACTGCTTGGAATTTAACCAAATTAAAAACTTCAATATGCCCCCTTTTTCGTGAAGCCGGTCGCCTAACACCTTTTGCAATTAAAGAAATCCTGCCGTTATGTTTTGTAAAAAGCGACAAAATTCTATCTGCTTCTCCAAAATTGCGGCGGGATAAAACAATACCTTCTGAAGAATAACTATGAGGCTTCATACTATAAACCAATTTTAATCTCTTTGTCCGTCTTTAAATAAAACTCTTCTTCATGTTTACCAAGTTTAACAGTGTATAAAAATCCATCGGTTCCTGGCTGTTTTTGCATCATGAGTTTGTATTCTTTGGAAACTTTAAATGGCAATTTATATTGGAATGTAACCTTAGCAACTCCCTCCGGGCGAAGTTGGAAAAATCCAGCAAAAACAGTTTTACCTAAATCTTCATACGGCTCTGACTTATTATCAAGCCCTTCGGAAGCGATAAGCTGACTTCCTTTTGGAACATAAATTCTAACCCAAGTAGGAAGAACTGAATTTAGCCAGCCATCTTGGCTTTGAGGATTTTTGTAAGTTATAGTTACAGTTTTGGTTGCACTTCCATCGCGAGCAACTTTAATATCTTGTTCAACTTCTTCCGTAGCATAAAGGTTTGATTTTCTTCCTCCCAAGTTAGCATCATTTATATGCAAATAATCTCCATTATAATCATTCATTGAACCAGCCAGTCCAAAATCGCTAACTGCAGCTTGAACCTTGGGATCAAAAATGTAGAACAGTACATGCTTTTCAACTAATGATTTAAACCCTGCCTGGAATAAATCTGGCAATTTTTCTTTTGGTTGGGCTAGGGCATTTGCTAAAATGGAATTCATCAAAGGTCCAATGATCTTTTTCCTGTTGTCGGCATTTTTAGGTTTAGAAATAATTTTCCCAGTAAGCGGATCCCAAATGATCGGCCCTTCTACGTCGGCATAACTTTCAAGTTCATGGATAACCTGGGAACAATTGCATTGCGGATCAATATTAGTATTAAAATTTCCAAACCCAGACACACCAATAGGTCCAATTACGTTCAACAAATTTTCAAGAACATGAGTATCTACAGAAATAACTCCATCAATATTGTTAACTCCCACTTCTTTTAGCGCTGTTGTAAATGTGCTCATACTAGTTGGGAAATCAGGCGACCAATTCATATCTCTAAGCCTTAAATTTTTCGATAATACATACGGACCTTTAATGTATTTAATAAGTGGATCTGGAGCCAAGATACTTGGTTTGTATTTTGCATCTAAATTATAAATATCGTCAGATAAAACAGGTTCAAATTTTGCCTTGTCTACTTTCATAATGGCATATCCGGTTAAAAATCCTCCAGTTGGCCTTAGTTCTTTATCATTTTGGAAAAGAAGAAAATATGTGCGAGGTGAATCCATACCAAGAAGATATGGAACAGATTCCAAAAGAGGTTTACCATTTACAACAAAGGTTGAGGCTTCAGAAAGCAAATCTTGAGCGCTCTTTATTTTCGATCTAATTTCTTGACCTTTATATTTCTCGGGATATCTATCTGGATTAACTTTCGATAGCTCGGCTTGAATTATTTTAACTTTGCCTGATATTGCATCAATTTGAGGAACCAAACCTGGGATTGTATTAACCAAAAAATCAATTCTTTCTTGAGCTGTCTTTTCTCCAGTGGTTGGTACATTAGTTCCTTTCAGACCAAGTAAATCCGAATACGGCTGAATCGTGGTTAAAACTGTTTCCCCAAGATCTAAGCCGGCTTTTCCTGCTTTAACCACATGATCAACATCACTTACATAAGCTCCTGCAAATGGCAAAATTTTTGCCCAAACTATCAATTTCGTAGAATTTTCAAAACCAATAAGTTTCTTTCTTGTATCTGTTATGCCAGCTTTGATTTTTGGAAAATCTTGAGTTTTAGCGACAGCCGAAAGACTTTTCAAAGAAGCACTTAACTTCATCCCACTTTGATATATCAAAAAACCAGCAATTAGATTGTAAATTAAAAACACACCTAAGAAGATTAAAATTCCAATGACAATTTTATTTCGTTTCTTGGGAATAGAAACAGGAGCAACAGGTTGAATAGGTTCAGACACGTCTATTTTTGGAATTAAAATTGAAGAAGACTCCTGATTTTCTATGTTTTCCATAAGCTTTTTATTACTATACCAGATTAGACAGCTCCAACGCCACTAATCATTACAAATGGTGTTTTTAAAATTATAACAATATCTAACCAAAGAGATTTCTTGTGGGCGTAATAAGCATCCATTTCTATTCTTTTATCAAAATTTATTGCGCTTCGGCCCGAGACCTGCCAATATCCTGTAATACCTGGTTTCACAGTCAATGTTTCTTTAACAAATGATCGTGTATCGGGAAACTTTTCTTGTTGTTCTTTAAGCTCATCTATAAAATATGGCCTTGGCCCAACTAAACTCATTTCCCCTTTTAAAACATTAAAGAGCTGAGGCATTTCGTCGATCGAATATTTTCTTATAAATTTCCCAAACTTTGTAACTCTAGGATCTTCGTGCAATTTGTAACCTGATTTTTTATATTCCTCGTACAATTTCTTAAATTTAGGATTTGTTATAAGTAAGGTATAAGCATCAACAACCATTGATCTAAATTTGTAATGATAAAAAATCTTTCCATCTTTACCAACCCTTTGAGCAGTTTTATTTGTTTTTTCAACTAGAATTGGGCCATCTGAAGTAAGCTTAATAATTATTGCAGCTAAAAGCATAATCGGAGAAAACAAAACTAACAAAATTATAGAGAGCCCAATATCCATAATTCTTTTGACAATTTCGTAATACATATTTTACTTAAAGAAGTTCTGTTCTCTTATCTTCTTTTAATTTTTCTATAAGTTTTTTTACTTTCTGAGCTTCAGCTCTCGGAACAATAAGAATCGAATCCCCAACTGACACAATAGCTAAACCTTTAATACCAACCGTGGCAATCACTTTTTTATCTTCTGAAAAAACAAATGTTCCTTCTGTATCAATATTTATCCATTCTGCATTGTTTTTAAGTATAGATGCATTAAAATTTTTATCTTTTTTAGTCATCTTCCACAAAACATTAAAGTCACCCAAATCAAGCCAGTCAAACTCACCTTCAACAACAAACAACTCATTTTGATCCTTAGAAATTACCATATCAATTTGAACCTTTGGAGATTTTTTATAAACTTCCTCAACCTCTTTCTTCCAATTTTTAGAATTTAAACTTTTATCGATTTCTAAAAGATATTGATATGTATCTGGAGTATGTTTTTCAACTTTCGCCAAAAAGTCTTTAGCTTTCCAAGTCCAAAATCCTGTATGCCATAAAGTTTTTTTGTCTCTAAAAATAGCTTCAGGATCTTCTCCGCTCTTCTCGGGCCTTTCTATAAATTTGTCTACCCGATAAACACTAACTCCGTTTCGTTCATAGCTTGCACCTTTTTTAACATATTCCAAACCTGGATGAGCATATTCAGGTCTAACCCCGGTTGTAACAAGTGCGTTATTATCCCAGGCAGTTTTTGCTCCTGCTAAAATTGCTAAAGAGTAAGATTTTGAATCATTTATTTTTTGATCTGCCCAAACATTGGTGATTATTGCATCTGGATCCTTTTTCTGAAGAAAGACAGCCCCATATCCTGCAGCCAAAAGTGTGTCACGCCTGGCTGGTTCAGCTATGATTTGATCAGAAGGGAAGTTTTTTAAATACTTTTTTACATCATCCAAATAGTCTGGTAATGTAATTAAATAAATTTTATCTTGAGGTATAAACTTACTAACTCGTTCATAAGTTTGCTCCAAAAGAGTTTTGTCTCCACCAAAAGTCAAGAATTGTTTAGGTTTTTTTTCCTTAGAATAAGGCCAAAGTCTAGTTCCCCCTCCTCCACAAAAAATTAGCGCGTACAAGTGATTTTTGTAATTGTCTTTTGAAAACTTCTTTAGAAAATCTTTTAGCATTGGCTCTAATTATTTTATCATTAAAACTTATTTTAGAGAACTTTTCAATTGCTGAAGTTAAACTTTCTAGTGTTTGCCGATCAAAAAATACGCCAGTTTTATTTTCTATTACGGTATCTAGGGCTCCGCCTTTTTTGAAAGCAATCACAGGGACACCAAAATTTTGAGCCTCAATTACCACAATTCCAAAATCTTCTTCCTGAGGCATGACTAAGGCCTTGGCATTTTCGTAATAATTAGCTAATTTCTCTTCCGAAACCTGACCTGCAAACTTTATGTTATTTTTTGCAATATCTTTTAGCTTTTTTTCTTCTCTACCAGCTCCAACTATCACAAGAGGCAAATTTAATTTATTGAAAGCTTGGATTACCAAGTCAACCTTTTTGTATTTAACAAGCCTACTAACAATTAGATAATATTTTAAATTTTGCATGGCGGGAAAATAATTTCTGAATCTCTTCCATAATATTTCTTAATTCTTTTTTTAACTTCTGTTGAGATTGCAATCATAACATTTGGTTTTTGTGCAGATTTTTTATCAATAATTCTTAGGATGTTAATAATTGGTTTTGTAAAAAACTTTAATATTTTATTTTCAAAATATTCCTCATAATGACTCCAAAGATAACGGGTGGGAGTTAAGCAATAGCAAACATGCAAAGTTTTGGAATTAGTATTAATATTTTTTGCAAATTCTGACGTCACTGAAATTACTAAATCATAATCTGAAAAATCAAAAGATGAAAAAGCCAAAGGCATCAACCAACCAAAAAGTTCATGATTGGATTTTGCAAAGGGAATATGTTGTAAAAAAGAAGTATAAATTTTAGGGAAAACTTTTGCCCATTTGGCATTTTTTTTGTCCACCACGGAGGTGTAAAGCGGAGCTGTCGGAAACATTTCATGCAGTGCCAAAAGAACTCTTTCCGCCCCACCCCATTTATTAACACGGTCGTAAACAATCGCAACTTTATTTGGATGAGGTTTCATAAACTTTTAAAGTTTCCCTTGCCATTTTTTCCCAAGAATATTTTTTTACAAACTTCTGGGCAAAAATTATTTTATTTCTTCTTTCTGTGTCTGAAATTTTTGCAACTTTGTCCAAAGTTTCGGCGATCGAATTCACATCAAATGGATCAAAGTAAATTCCGCTTTCGGCATAAACTTCTTTTAAAACTGGTATATCAGAAAGTACCACTAAAGTTCCAGCATTAATTGCTTCCATCGGCGGCAAACCAAAACCTTCAGACAATGTTGGAAAAACAAAAGCAATAGAATTTTTATATAACTTTTCTAATTCTTTATCGGTTTGAAATCCCAAAAGTTCTACAAATTTTGAAGCATTTTTGTTTTTAATTTCTTTTGCAAGTCTTTCAGTGAAAACATTTTTTCCAGAAACTATTTTTAATTTTACTTTTAACATTATAACTGCATCAATTAATCTACTTAAATTTTTATGTGGATAAGCATTGCCGGTATATATAAAATATGTACTATTCATAAGTTACGATAATTTTAGATTTAGATATTTTGTAAAAATTGGACACTTCATCTTTAACAGCATTGCTTGGAACTATAATTTTAGTAGATCCAAAAACTGCTTTTGCAAAAGAGAGGTGATAACCAAATCTTCTAATTTGATAAAAAGGAAACTTTAAAGTTGTTGCTTCCCCACCAGAAAACTTGTGCATTATTAAATCGTGAATTGTGACAATGTACTTTCCGAAATACAAAAGTGGAACATTAAAATGCGGAAAGTGAACAATATCAGGATTAAATTTCCACAAAATAAACGGAAGTTTAAATTGTTCTTCAAATGTATAATGTTTGAAGTCAGCCAAAACTTTTTTCCAATTTGCCGGGAAAGATAAAGTCTCAAAATCTTCCTTTCTTAACAAAACAATGTAATTGTTTTTCGTATCAATCTTAATTAAATTTTGAATTAAATTTTCAGTATAGCGGCCATTGCCAGTGTGTTTTGGGCCATACATTCTAGCGTCGATTAGTATTTTCATTGAAGTTTCATTTGTATAAATCTCATTAATTTTAAAAACTTTATTCCTACCAAAACAAAATAATTAAAAATCAAAGGATAATTATTCCATAAATTTTTCTTGTAAAAATATTCCATTGAGTCAACTCCTTGCATTTTTCTTGTTAAACTTTTTATTTTGTTTCTGGTTGCACCCTTTACGTGAGTGATGGAAACTTCCGGAAAATAAACAATTTTATAGCCTAATTTTTTAATATTAAAACACAAGTCTAAGTCCTCACCATCAAAAAGATAATTTTCATCCAACCAATTAACTTTGTCTAAAATAGTTTTTCTGGTTAATAAAAATGCGCCTTCAACCGAGTCAACTTCATGAGTTGTATTCTCATCAATATCTTCATACCAATATTCTTGTGTATTTTTCAAAAATAATCTTCTGAAAGAAATCCAAGGAGTTGGAAATCTTCGCCTAGCATCCTTATCTAATTTTCCATTTGGCAAAACCAATTTACAAGTTACAACACCAACATCTTCATGTTCTTCCAAATAATTAACAGTTTTCAATAATGTGTTTTTATGAACTAAAGTATCTGAATTTAACAACAAAATAAATTCACCTTTTACAATATTTCTTGCCCTATTGTTGCCATTTGAAAAACTGACATTTAGCCCTTCTATATATTTAATCCATGAAAACTTTTTCTGAATAATTTCAGGGCTGCCATCTGTTGAAGCATTATCAGAAATTATAACTTCAAAGTTTATTTCATCCTTAACTTTCTCAAGAGATTTTAAACAATCTTGCAAAAGTTCTTTTGTATTATGATTAAGAATTACTATTGAGAGTCTTGGTTTGTTCATATACTTTATTTAATTTATTAACGATTGAATGCCAATCAAAATTTGCAGCAACAAAATTTTTTCCTTCGCCAGCGATCTTTTGTGCCAACTTTTTATCCTTCAAAATTTCTACAGTCATCCGAGACAGTTCATTAACATCTTGGGAAACCAAAGCATGTTTTCCAGAGGTAATTTTTAAACCTGCAACGCCAACCGGAGTTGAAACAACAGGAAGACCGGAGGCCATTGCCTCTAAAACTTTTAGTCGAGTTCCACCAGGGCTCATAATTGGAGTTACAAGAACAGAGGCGGCTTTGTAAGCGTCACGGTTATCCTCCAAGGACTCACTAATTTCAATATCTTTATCAATTTTAGAATAATCAATTAATTTTTCTGGAACATTTCTACCTGAAATCCAAAGCTTAGCATCTTTAACTTCTTTTTTAACTCTTGGCCAGATTTCTTTAATTAACAAATTTACTGCTTCAACATTTTGCATCCATTTGTAATCACCGTGATACAAAATTCTTGGCGGCATTTTCTTTACAACTTTTTTCTCTTCAAAATAATCAACATCAACTCCGTTTGGAACGACTCCGACTTTTATACCAGGAATTTCCTGTTGCATAATTTTTTTATCTTCATCAGAAACAGCGAATAATCTACTCGCTTTTCGCCAATAATATTTTTCCCAGAAGCGGAGCTTCAGTACATCAAACATGTAAATTGGTTTTAGCAGAGGAAAAACTTCATGATCTACATAATGTTTATAAACTGAAAATTCTATAGTTGGCTCAACAAGTACTATTGGAACATTGGTTTTGGGAATGTGGGGCATAACATAAAAAGTTTCCGCATGAATAATATCGTAATTGTTGGTTGCCAATTCTTTTTTTATTGCACTTCGCTCTTTAAGTGAAAGATTTCTAATAACAACTAATGGATTAAAAGTTACAAGTGTTAGAAATAAGTTTCTAAAAGTCCACGGAGATTTGGGGCGTTTAAAAACCATCACTTTCTCACAATACTTTTCAATTTCTGGAAGATATTTTTTCTCCCGGTCATCTTTGATCAAAGACATTAAAGTTATTTTGTGTTTCTTGGAAAGTAGTTTAATCAAATGATACCAACGTGTTTGCCCACCAGACATTTGATCAATTGGTAAAAACGGCACAAGCATCAAAATTTTCATATGAGTGTTTTCATCATTGAAGTTTAAGTATTATATATTTGTCAGTTTTTTTGATAGTTTTAAATCTTTTCTCAAAATTTTTTGTATCGGCGCTTCCCAAGTCAATTGAAACGTAATAGTCAGCTCCTTTTTTTATAATATTATCAATTGAATCATCAATTACTGGCCAACCTCGGCGGTTAGTTTGATACAAAAATGCAGTATCGCCGTTATATGGAGCTATTACTAAAGCATCTTTAGGTAACGTCTCATCAACAACTTTTCCAACCTCAACAAGTTCTGGGTGATTGATTTGATAATCATCTTTTATCCCAAGCCACCCAATCATCAGCATCATAATAATCGAGAAAACAACTAATGTTCTTGAAATAAAACGGTTGAAAATCGTATTGTTCCACAAAAATAATGTTCCAGAAGCAACTATCAACGAGATCGCAGGCATAGTCAAAATTTGATAATAATCATGTCGAACATTTGCTGTAGCAATAATAGTTACATATAAAAACATGCTTAAAATTGTTACTTTAAAGAAATTAGTTTTAGGAGCAAGAAGCCCAAAAGCAAACAAAATAAGTCCCCAAGTGCCAAGTATTAACTTGGCCACGCGTTCATCAAAAACCCAGCGCCAAAAAGCCGGGCGAAAACGAATATGATCACCATTAAACATCCAAGTAAAAAATGGTATGCCCTCCGGAAATCTGCTTTCCCAAGTTCGCCATAGCAAAAACGGTAAAAGAGTAAGAGCTGAAAAAATTATAAACTTCCATAATATTTTTTTGTTTTGAAAAATAGTTTTTAGATTATATTTTTGCAATGTGAGATAGATAAGAGGAAGTAAATAAAATCCGTAAAATGGCTTAATTAACAATGCTGCCGCCATGGATAAACCAGATATATATAGCGATATTTGAGAATTGGTATCTATAAAAACAATATAAAACCAAAGAGCAATTACAGCACACATCGCTCCAAAAGGATCAGGAAGAATTACCCGAGTGAAATATATATTGTATGGAATGAAAAGATAAAATGAGGCTGCCAAAACTCCGCCCCAACTTCCCAAATACTTTTTGCCAATTAAATACAAGAAAAAACTCGTAATTACAGCTGAAGAAATAATTACCAATCGAGACCAAACTTCAAGGGAAAAATTTGGAAAAGTTTTTGTCAAAAATGCGCTTATTGCGTTGTAAAATGGAAATTCAACCATTCTATATCCTTCTGGATTAAAAATACCGCTCTGTGCACTTGAAATATCGTGATATCTCGGATGAAAAAGGTCTATACCATCTTTGATAAAGTTTTTTGTTACAGACGCAGTATCAGCTTGGCGCCATGAATGCCAATCTGCAATCGGATTATTGATCTTGTAAAGTCGTACACAAAATCCAAGAATCAAAATAACAAGTAATATAATTTTAGGATTTAACTTTTTGAACATGATATACAGCCAATCCAACTAGCAACCAGAAAATTGTAGCAAATTTTGAAGCTTCAAACACATCAATAAATGTTGCATTCAAAAGCGTACCAACAATTCCGCCAATAATCCCCGCCATAAACCCGAGCTCTAAGCCAGAAAAGTTGCGAGACAGAGGTAAAACAGAAATAAATAAAAATAAAATTCTAATGAAAATAAGTGCGAAGGCAACTAACCCTAAAATACCGACTTCGGCTAAAAGCCGCAAATAATCGTTATCCGTAGCTAATCCGACCGATGAATATCCAGTACCCAAAAATGGACTTTTAAGAACCGACCGAATTGCCCGCGGCCATTCTACAGCAAATCTAATTGATGTTGATCTATCTTCAAAAACAGGCACAGGAACTGGAGTTGCTGGAGCTTCTTCTCTTTTGATAAGTGTAGTTTCTTGAGCCGAAACGCTCAAATATACATCTATCAAACTTTTGTATCTTGCAAACAAATTTGATGATAAACCGCTTAAAACAACGCTTGCTATTATAATTACAATCATTGCCTTATATTTCTTAAGTAAAATCAAAGAAACAAAAACAGCCGCAAGATATGAAGCTAAAGAAATTCTTGATGCAGAGTTAACTAACAGCCAAAATCCAGATGAAGCAACTATAAATATTATCAATTTTGAAAATCGACCTTTAAGTGTAAAAAATAAACTTATTACAATAGGAAGTACTAAAACCATAAACGCAGCCAAATCATAGTGACCTGCAAAAGTAGAGGTAATTTGTATACCTGGAGTCCACTTTAAAGCTAAACCTTTTGATGATTCAGAGTCCTGAGTTAAAATTACTGGGAAATTAAAATGACTTTGGCCATATCCATAAATAAAAGCTGAGATAATAACGATCATCAAAACCTTAATATAAAATTCCAAATTCTTGCCTTTGTCGTATGGAAAAAATGCAAAAACTGCAAAAAATGGAATAAAATATTCTATACGCCTGAAAAAATGCAGGGCTCCAATACTTAAAGTTACCGTTTTGGTTAGAAATATCCCCGAAACAAGAGATATAAAGCCAACTAATAAAAATAACATTATTGCGCGTACAATTTTATCCTTAAGCAAATTTTTAATATTAGGGACTAATTTTATTAATGTTGCTACTGCTATTACGGCCAGCAAAAAATCTTCAGCCCGAATTGACACATATATCCCCGGAATTTTTAGAAATGGAAATTTTGGATAGAGAGGCACAATAATCAGTAAAGACGCTACTAAGTATTTGTACGATTTGTTAACTAATTCTAAAAGCTTGTGCATAAATTTTTGCAGATTCCGACCCTTCCAGTATACCAAAAAGAATTATTCTACCTACTGCACCAATTTTGAGAATCGATCGTAAAATTGGAAATTGCCATTTTGGATAATGGTTTTTGTAAAATTTCTTAATTCCTTGATATTCCCCAATCAAAGATAATTCGCGAGTTTTACTGCTTGCCCCGCCCAAGTGAGTTATGCTCCATTTTGGCAAATACGAAACTTTGTAACCTAACTTTTTAATTTTAAAACACAAATCAACTTCTTCAACGTACATAAAATAACTCTCATCCCAGCCACCTACTTTTTCTAAAATTTCGCGACGAGTTAATAAAAACGCTCCAGTTACCCAATCTAATTCTTTTGAATTACTGTAAAAATTTCCACCTTTAGCAAAAAATGATTTAGTATGAAAAGGATGAAAAGGTTTAATAAAATAGTCTACAAAAGGAAAATCTTGTATTGTCATCCAGGAAAAAACGGTTGGTAAAGTTGGAAAAAATCCGCCAGTTGCCTGCAAACTACCATCCTTGTTTTTTAAACCACATGTGGCAACACCAACTTGGGAATTATTTTCCATCCAATTCACCATTTCTCCCAAAACATTGTCATACATAATAGTATCCGAATTTAAAAACAAAATATATTTTCCTTTTGCAATTTTTACTCCTTGATTATTTGCCGTCGCAAAACCAACATTCAGTTTATTAGTTATTAGTCGTAAGTTATTAGTTTTTTTAAATTTATCTGACGAGCTATTATTTACCAAGATAATTTCGTAGGAAATATTTTTTGAATTCTTCACAATAGATTTAATACAATCTTCTGTGATTTTTTTAGTATTGTAGTTAACGATTACGATTGAGAGATCCATATTCTTTTGCTAAAAGCCATATTAACCCTAATGTAAGAATTCCAATTGCAAGTCGAACAAAAATATTTGACTCAACATATTTAACAATTACTTTTTGATTGAACTTCTTGCCATTAATTTCAAAAAGGCCTTTTTCGGGTTTAACCTCATTACCTGCAATAAACAAAGATTCTCTCATTGGATGAACTATCTCTTCCAAAAAAGTTGCTTGTGTTTGATCACGTATAATAGTCTTTGCTTCTTCGGGTGGATAATTAAGACGCAGTCCCCAATCAAACTGTTGGGAATAATGATTCATCAATTGGCCGCGTGTTAAATTTGTATAGTATCCACGGCGAAGTGGAGTTTCTTTGTCAGCAGGTTCGGTTGAAGATTCAAAGTCCCAAAGAGTATTAGGAAACTTTGGCGCTGGCCAAGATAAGTAAACTGAAAACACAATGCTAAATACTAAAAAAATAAATATTAGAAATTTTTTAATCATTTGTAATTATCCTTTCCTCACCAATCACAGTAATTTTATCATCTTCAACTATTATTTCTTCACCATCTTTCAATAGATATAGTTTTTTACCTTTATAATTCTTTTTTACTTTGGATAAAAACTTATCTTGATAATGAGGGAAAATATCAAAATTAACTAAATTCATGGTTTTAATATCTGAAGCTCCCCGCTCATTATCTGTAAAACCAAAAGTGGCAACTTCTAAACTTTGACCAGCAACCATCGCCCCAGCACTACTTCCTACATACCAAACTTTGTCTCCCAAAATTTTAGGTAAATATTTATCCAAAGAACATCTCATAACCCAATACATTAAATAACCAGGGTAGCCTCCAGCAAACCAAATTATATTTGGTTTTACACTTTCAATTTCTTCAACAACAGATGTATTTCGGTAATCTTCCAAATGAACTGGAATAGTTATAGCTCCCAATTTCCTAATAGTCCTCCACGTTTCACTATTTTTCCAACGGCCCAAACCTTCCGCGTTCGCAGCAGTGGGAATGTAAACAATAGTTTTGTTTTTTAACCCACCAACGCATTCTTCGAGTTTCTTAATAGTAAGTTGGTTAGACATACGTGAAGCCAAAAAAAGTTTCATAATTTTAATTGAATCTCATTGTAGTTATTGAAAAAGTCTTGCTCTTCCCAATTTATAATTTGGATTTTTATTTTTTCTCTCACCAATAACTTTTGCTGGGATCCCGCCAACTATCATAAAATCTTCAACATCTTTTGTAACAACAGCCCCGGCGGCAACAATTGCACCTTTACCAATTTTAACTCCCGGCAAAATTATTACCCGAGGACCAATAAAAACATAATCACCAATTTCAACTTTTTCAACCCTTGCAGAAAAATCTTCTTTTTCTAAATCATGTTCCGAATTATAAATTAAAACCTGAGACGCAATGTCAACATGATTACCAATTGTTAACTTTTCTCGACCATCCAAAAAAATATGATCACCAATAATAGTGTCCTCACCAATAGTTATATTAGTTGGGTCAAAAAAGTTAGCCCACATATGAAGTGTTGAACCTTTGCCAATTTTCATGCCAGCAAGCTGGTAAAAGAAATTTCTGAAAGAATGAAGAGGTACGTTTCCCACCCATCTTAAAACCATAAGTTCGATGTCCAAAAAATAATTATAAAAACGGTTAACTACTTTTGATAAAAATTCTTGAGTTGATAATGTTTTTCCGTTTTTATCTTTAAACATGTGTAAGTATTTCTAAAGTTTCGCGAGCAGCCTTTTCCCAAGAAAACTTTTTTACCTGACCTAAGCCCTTCTTAACTATACTATTATACTTCTTAGAATCTGCAAAGAGTACAGTCTTAATTCCTTCCGCTATACTATTTATATTATAGGGGTCAACCAAAACTCCAGCATCCCCAACGACTTCCGGAAGAGAACCAACTTTAGAAACCACAACCGGCACTCCGCAAGCCATTGCATTTAAAACATCAAGGCCAAAGCCTTCCCAGAAAGATGGGAGGACAAAAACCTTAGATCCTTTAATTAACGCAGGCTTATCTTCTTCAGAAATGTAATCGGTAAAAATAATCTTGTCTTTTAAACCTAAATCTGTGACCTTTTTATAAATTGAGTCAAAAAGCCAACCCTTTTTTCCCGCAATAACTAATTGGAATTTAGAATCTAGATTCTGGATTTTAGCAAAGGCTTCTATCAATCCTTCAACATTTTTACTTGGCTTAAGAGTGCTTAAGTAAAGTATATAGTCACCAACTATGGCGTATTTATTCTTAACACGCTCTACAGCGCTTTGGGAAATATTCATATTAAACTTTTCTTTGTCATAAGCTAGATGAGTAACCTGAATTTTATCCTTTGAAAGTGGATAGTGTCGTACAATTTCTTGTTTTGTACTGTTTGAGATCGCAATGATCGCCTTTGATACTAAAATTGAGCTAGCAGTCCATAGTTTTAACTGCCAAAAGTCTTTTTTTGCAAATTGTTCCGAGAATTCGAGATAACCAAGGTCCATTATTGACACCACCTTCGGCATTGGAGAAAACAATGGAGCATAGTGACTAGGTGAAAAAAACACATCTGGCCTAGGGCTTCCCCAAAATAGGTCTGGCATAAGCTTTGTTAAAATCCACAATCCTCCACCAGGAATTATTTTGTATTTGAAAGTCGCCGTCTCTTTTGGCATGTCGTTACAGGGCTTATTTTTTAAGTAAACTATAAGATGGTGTTGATCGCTCCACTCGCTTTGAGTTTTATGTAAAGCATGCAACAGTTCAAAAGCATAGGTATTCACTCCTACTCTCTTTTCTATATTTGCTTCGTTGCCGTCAATTCCAATTATCATAAAATTAATTTACTCTAAATACATTCCTTTAACCTTATTTTTGGGATTATATAGATTATAATAATCCCCGCAAATCAATTACCGCAAGTTAGACTTTGCTTCTTTATATACTTCTACAGTCTTCTTTGCCGTCTCATTCCAAGAAAATTGTTTAACTCTTTCTAAGCCTTTTTCAATCAAACTTTTAGGTGCTCTAAGAGCTTTTTCAATACCATCTGCAATTGAGTTTACGTCATATGGATCAACTAGAATTGCAGCGTCTCCAGCCACTTCAGCAAGGCTTGAAATATTTGAGGTTACAACTGGACATTCGCATGCAAAAGCTTCTAGGATTGGTAAACCAAATCCCTCATACAATGAAGGGTAAATTAACACCTTGGCACCAGAATACAAAATACTAAGCTCCTCATTTTCCACATGTCCAAGAATTCTTATATTTCTATTTTCCTCAATAACCATATATTTTGGAAGTCCAACTAAAACAATTTTTAAATCCTTCCCCGATCTAGATTTTTCAAAAGCTTCAATTATTCTTTGAGTATTTTTTCTTGGATTAATACCCACTGAAAGAACATAATCTCCAGAAATCTTATACTTCCTTTTTAATAATTCTATTTGTTGTTCGGTTGCTTTTTTGAAATTGGAAGATACTGCTTCAGGAATTACTCTAATAATATTTTCTAAAAATCCAAGTTTTATCAAATCATTTTTCGTAGATTCTGAAGGAACTATTATTCTTTTACTTTCTTTTTTTATCCAAGAAAGTCTTAATTTGTGAGTTTCAACAATATTTCTTATTACATCCCTTGGAAATAAATTTGGATAAAGAATTGGGGCTAGATCATGAACAGTTGTAACTTTAAATGCAGAACTTGGAGCTTCGGCCCAATCAGAAGAATGAAAAATATCAATCTGGCATACTAACTTTTCAATTGGCAAAATATGAAGTTTGTTCCACAAAATGTTAAGAGCAACAGGTGGCAAAGGAAAAACTTTCAATTCAAAGTTACCAGACAAAGTGTTTGCAAATTCTCTTATTTCACTTTGTCTTCGAAGAGAACCGGCAAAAAGAATATATGAATTTTCTCTGTCGACCTTCAAAAGATTTGTGACCAAATTTTTTGTATAATACGACACTCCCGTATCGTACACTATTTGGCTGATGTCGATTGCTATGCGCATATATTATTTTCTAATCATTATTTCAATATCATCAATCTTATCTACAACTTTATAATTCCGATTTACATAATCACTAATCTTTGGCATGAAATTAAGTAAATTTTTTCCTTCCACTTCGGCACTTGCCTCACGTATCACAACTTTTGGTGGATCACCAATTATACCAGTTAATATTCTGTTTTCCGCCTCAACCATAAACCAAGGGAATTGAAAAACAAAAACATTACCAGGTGGAAGTCGATCGGCCATTTGATAAATATGAGGCAAAGTTCCCAAAGCAAATATTTTGTCTTGAGGACTAGAAAGTATTTGAATTTCGCTTACAATCTTTTTTTCAGTATTACCAAAGAAAAAAACTTTATTTCCCAGATGGCCTTTGTAAAATTGAAAAAGTAAAAATATAAAAGCCGAAATGTAAACTAAAATTAAAACTTTCAAATATTTTCTTTTCATTAACCAATCAAGTGAAAAAACTGTCAAAAGAGCAAGAAACGGCAAGCTAGGCTGAAGATGGACAAAATCAAACCTCGCATAAATACTAGCTAAAGATCCGATTAAAAATATGCTAATTAAAATTACATCATTTCTAAACTTACGTTCAAAAAAAGCAAACACAGCAAAGCCGTAAACTCCAATTACCCCTGCCAGTTCACTAAGTGTTCCATACTTCCTCCCCATTTGAGCAAAAGTAGTCATATTAAAAGTTACTGTCCAAAAAATAAAATCTTTCCATATATCTAACTTCGTTAAATGCAAAATCAATAAAGAAACTGGAATCAAAATTCCTAATCCCAAAAGAAAGAGAGTTTTTAATTTTCTCTCTTTGAAAAAAAGATAGATTCCAATTAATAAAATCAGAGGAGCAATTACTTGTTTAAAAACAAGGGCAACTCCCAAAAAAAATCCAGCCCAAAATATTTTTTTAGATTTTAAAAAGTACAAAGACAAAAGCGTAAGAATTGGTAAAAAAGAATCAATCCATAAAACCCAACCTTCAAAAAATGGTTGCCAAATTAAAAATATCAAATTTGTCAAAAGTGCTTTTTTGGAAGAGTTAAATATTTTTTTACCAATTAAAAATAATAGGATATTAATAATTATTACAATGCTAAATTGCCACAGCCGAGAGGCTTCAGGAGTTGTCATTCCTAGATTATTTAAATTAATCGGAAGGAACATTAGTCCTGGAAAATGCTGATCAAAAATATCTCGATAAGGAACTAAACCATGATTTGTTAAATATGGATAAACAAAAAGTTCAGGATATGGGAAAAATATAAGTTTAGATAAAACAAAAATGTGGATTAGGATTATAGCTAAAAGGAAAACATATTCAAATTTTTTCATAATTAAGCTTTAGCAGTTAATGTTCCCAAAGCTTTCAAAACATAAAATCCCGCTTTGCCTAAATTTCCCTCTGCCCAATGCGTAAGAGCTATTGCCAAAAGTGATCTAGTTTCACCCATCGGATATCTTTCTTTTGTATATCTAACACCAAGACTTGCTTCAAAACTGCTTCTCGCATCTGCTGACCGACCTTGTTTCATAAATAATTCGCCTTGAAGATCGTAATAATGTGCTAAAATTCCTGAATCGGGATTTAATTGTGTAAATTCTTCAAACAACTTTTTGGTTTCTTCTAGCTCAAGTTTAGCTTTAGAAAAATCCCCAAGAGTTATATGGCAACGGGCAAGCCAACCATGCTGATATCCCTCATTCGCAGGTTTAGGATTTCCATTTTGGCGCATTTCTCTAAAACTTTCTAAATCTAAATTAAAAAAACTAACAGATTGATTAATATTTTCTTGTATATTTTTACCTTGGGAACCTAAACCAAAATGCGCTCTGCCCTTAAAATGAGTCACTGTAGATAAAACGTTCTCAACTTTATTTTCCAAATCTCCAGTTTCAGAAATTTTCTCCAAACTCTCTTGAGCTTCGGCAAGTCTTGCCAAAGAACCTTCATAGTCTCCTTCGTAATCTGAAATCCACGCCAACTTCTCATTTACTCTGGCTTTTAAAAATAGGTTTTTATTTTTTTCAGTTCCTAAACTAGATAACATTTCAGCTTTGCTTAGAAACTCTTTAGCCTGACCAAACCTAGTGAGATTTATTAAAATTTGCGACAAATCAATCAAGTTATCAGCTTTGATTCCAGGATCTTTTTCAATTTGAGACAGGGTATAAAAATGATCAGCTGCTTCTGCCCATTTACCTTTATTATCTAAGGCTTTAGCTTCATCTGAAGAGGGTGATTCGACAATTTTTAATCTCAATGGAGGTATTAACTTCTCAAAAACAAATTTTTTAGCTTCAGTTTGAATTTCATGAACTCCAGAAACTATTTCACTCATATTGGAAATATTTTACTTCATCTCTTTCATTTTAACCACAACCATCATTTTATAAAACATCATTAGATAAACTAAAACCAGTCCATGGATACCATCCAAAAAACCAAAATGCTTTATATATCTTACTAAAAACTCCCTAATTGGCCACCAGAAAAATTTAAACCAAGAAAAATTTTCTCTACTTTTCAATCTATTATTTGCCTCAATGGTCGAATATCTATTTTGCTTTTCAATAAATTCATTAATTGATGAGTAATTAAAATGTAAAATCGCTAAACTTTCTTGAACTGGCAAATTTAAAATTGCACCTGAAACTTCAGGGTAGGTATGAATAGTATCGGGCCAAGAAACTGCTCCTTTTTTAAAAAATCTAATTTGCTGGTCAGGCCACCAGTTGGAATGCGAAATCCATTTGTCAAAAATAATATTTTTCCTTGGAATATTAACTGCATTATAAATATTTTCCTCTACAACTTCTCTCAATTTTATTTTTAAACTTTCTGAAAGCTGTTCATCAGGATCTAAA
>DATJGY010000054.1:0-34203 GCA_035494495.1 Alphaproteobacteria bacterium | reverse complement strand
GTGAACAATCGCATGTTCAGCAACAGACGCGTGTCCATATCCTTCTAAACTTGTCGTCCATTTCTCATGGAATTTTCTAGCACCTTCTTCCGTAACTGTTCTTGCAATGTCTTCAAAAGAACCCGCACTTCTTGAAACCTTGGCAAAAATAACAGCCAATTCTTCCTCTGTGCGCAATGCACTATTTACAAATTCGATTTCTTCATGTGATATTTTTCCACCTTCTTCTGCAAAATCTTTTACTTGTTGAGCTAAATTAAAAACTTCTTGAAGATTTTCACCTTCATCTACTTTTTGAATTGCATCAATTAAATTCTTACCTAGAGTGCTAAGTTGCACATTTCTTTCTCCTAAAGTATTCTGGGCAAAGTCCACCAATCTATCTTTAATTGTGGGTATAAAACCCATAGGGTAAACTCTTGGTTCTACGTTATACGATGGCTGAGTTTCTTTTGCCCCTCTTTGTTCTGGTGATAAATCTTTAAACATATTTAAACTTGAGTTTCCTCTCCATCAGTAGACACACGCCCACCTTGCCATTGACCCCTGTAAGCATTGCCCCCACCATCAACTGGTTCAAATTGAATATGGGCAATTCGAGCTCCCATTTCTATCTTTATAGGCATTGGTCCAACATTTTTTAAACCAAACGTTAATTCACCTTCATAACCCGGGGCAGCCTGAGTACAAAGAAGTTCTAAACCAGATCTAAAGAGAGTTGACCTAGTAAAACAGTAGCCTGCGATATCAACTGGTAATTTCACTGATTCAATCGTTCGAACTAAAACAAAATCACCAGGACCTATTATGTAATCAGCAACTTCTTTATCATTCTTATACGATGCAATCAATTCAATGTCTGGAGTTTTTCTGTCTTTAATACCTAAATATGCATCTGGAGTTTGGACAAGTTTATAGACCTGGCCAAGTCGCAAATCAAAACCCGCTCCTTCAGGATTAGTTAATTCTCTTTCTGATAAACCCTTAACTAATCCTTGTGTTGTCACCAATTCAAGTAATCTTTCAGGTCCTATTGGCATATTTTATAATTGTAAATCTTTTCTATCAAAATTAGGTTTTATATCTGTTCCTGTATATCTTCCTCGAACTGCATAACTTCTTTCAACAGATGCCATTAGGCGTTCAAAAGAAAATGCACATATAGGCATTCCTTCGTATATTATGATATCTGTTTGACCATTATTTTTTAGTTCAAGAACTGGGTTATTATTATAACCAGGATCAAATCTTCCAGCAGTTAAATGAACAACCAAACCCATTCGTGCAAGACTACTTCTTCCTTCCAATCTACCCACCATATCATTAGGTAGTGTTAACTTTTCTTTGGTTGCAACAATAATAAATTGTCCCGGTTGCATAATGAAGGCTCCTTTTGGTTCTAGATCTCTAACATCATAGTGATTTCCATTAACCTTTTGTGCTGTATCAATATGCCAATGTGGTTCAATTTTGGGAACTTCAATATGTCCACTCATATGAAAATCCATAGTTACAGGTCCCATTTTTTTTTCCCAATCAGGAGATAATGGATCTATACCTATATATCCACTACTTACATGTTCTTTTACCGCCCAGTCTGGAAGGGTACCATACACAGTTTCTAAAGGAGGTCGGTTCTCATGTACTCTTTCCATTTGTAGTATTTTCCTCTTTTTTTGGAATTTGCCAAGAAGCAAATTTACATTCTGGATATCTGGAGCAACCAAAAAACTTTCTCCCCTTTCCTGATTTTTTGACAATCACGTCCCCACTTCCGCATTCCGGACACTGCATTCCAGTTTTCTCTAAGTATTTTTCAGTATGTTTACACTCTGGGAAAAGCGAGCAGGAAATAAATTTGCCAAATCTCCCTGTTCTAATTACCAATTCTCCATCCTTACAATCTGGGCATTTTTTACCTAATTTTTCAACTTCAATTTTTACTCTTGTTGAATTTTTCTCGACATTAACTATTTTTTTGCTCAAAGGTTTCCAGAAACTTCCAATTTCTTTTTGCCATTTGAGTTTTCCATTCGCAACCTCATCCAATTTGCCTTCCATTCCGGCTGTAAATCCATAATCAAATGTGTCTGGAAAATTGCCAATCAAAAAATCATTGACAGCAATTCCAATTGTCGTCGGGAAAAATTTGCCTTCTTTTTTCTCAACATAATTTCGAACTTGAATTGTAGAAATTGTTGGAGCATAAGTACTTGGCCGGCCAATCCCCAACTTTTCTAAAGTTTTGATTAACGAAGCTTCATTAAATCTTGCGGGCGGTTGTGTAAACTTTTGTTCTCCCCAAACCTTGATTTTCTTTAATTCCTCATCTTTTTTAACATCAGGCAAGATTACAACTTGAGAATCAAGAGGGAATAATTTTCGCCAACCGTCGAAGATCATAATTTGACCAGAGGCGCGAAGATAGTGAACTGTGAACGGTGAACTGTGAACAGCGGCGGAAACGTCGATAGTTGTTTCGTCATAGATTGCTGATGCCATCTGGCATGCAAGAAATCTTTTCCAAATTAAATCATATAATTTTTGTTCTCCATGTTCACCGTTGACTGTTGACGGTTCACGGCCCACATCCGTCACACGGATGGCCTCATGTGCTTCTTGTGCAGATTTAGAAGTTGTTTTGTACAATCTTGGTTTTTCTGGAAGATAATTTTGCCCATATTCTTTGCTAATATGTTGTCTAGCTTTTTCAACTGCCGCAAAATTTAAATTTAATGAATCGGTTCTATGGTATGTAATCAAACCTTCTTCATAAAGTCCTTGAGCAATTGACATGGTTTTTTTGGAAGACCAGCCAAAAAGCCTTGCTGCAGTTTGGGTCATGGTTGAGGTTGTAAACGGTGGATAAGGATTTTTTACAACTTGCCTTTTCTTAACATCAAGAACTTTGTAATTTGCTTTTTCTAAATCAGCCAAAATTTTGTCAGCTTGTGTTTTGTTTTTAATTTCCTGTTTGATAAGTTGGACTGTAAACTTGTCAACCGTCAACGGTGAACGGTGAACTGTTACATATATTTCCCAATATTCATCTGATTTAAACTTTTCAATTTCCCGTTCTTTTTCAACGATCAATCGAACGGCAACTGATTGAACACGCCCTGCTGATAAACCAACCCTAACTTTTTTCCATAAAAGAGGTGAGAGTTTATAGCCAACCAAACGATCAAGAACTCGGCGTGCAGTTTGGGCATCAACAAGATCTTGATTAATTTTACCCGGATGATTTAAAGCTTCTTCTACTGCTTCCTTTGTAATTTCGTGAAAAGTTATACGGTGAATAGTCAACGGTGAACCGTGAACAGAAATTATGTCATTTACATGTTGAGCAATAGCTTCTCCTTCGCGGTCAGGATCTGATGCTATAAAAATTATTTTTGCTTTTTTAGCGCTAGATTTAAGAAGTTTTATAGTTGCAGCTCTTTTTTCAACTTCAATAAAATCAGGTTTAAAATCATGTTCAATATCCACACCAAGTTTGCTTTTTGGTAAATCTTTAATATGGCCCATAGTTGCCTCAACCACATAATCTTTTCCAAGAAATTTCCCAAGAGTCTTGGCTTTAGTTGGTGATTCAACGATGATTAGGTTCATAAATTTTCTAATAACTCTTCAGGTGATTTTACACTATTTGCTCCTTCTTCGATTAACCAATCAGTTGCCTCGCTACCTGGAATTGCAAAAACATCAATTCCCAAGTTTGCCGCATGAGCTGCGGTTGAGAGAGTTCCACTTCTTTTTTCCCCTTCAATAATCAAAACTGCTTGTGATAACTCAACTATAGTTTTATTCCTCGCCAAAAAATTTTTGCCAAATGGTTTAGTTCCCGGTGGAAATTTGGAGACCAAAGCGCCATGTTTAATTATTTTTTGAGCTAAATTTTTATTCTCCGAAGGGTAAATTGTGTCTAGTCCACAACCCAAAACTGCAATTGTTCGCCCTCCATTTTCCAAAGCTGTTTGATGAGCGATTGTGTCAATTCCTCGCGCCAATCCTGAAATAATCGTGAATCCATTCGTAACTAATTCTTTTACAAAATCTCTGGTTAATTTTTCGCCGCGAGCTGACATATTTCTTGATCCAACAACAGCGATGGCCTTTTTATCTGATTTGAGTAGGTTACCTAAAATATACATAGTCAAGAATTTTTCGTGCAATAGGGCCTGCAACTTGCGAACCTTGGCCGCCTTTTTCAATCAAAATTGTCACAACAACCTGTGGATTTTCAAGTGGTGCCATTAATGTAAACCAAGCATGCGGAGTGCCATCTGTTCCCACCTCTGCCGTTCCAGTTTTACAAGCTACCTGAATATCATCGTGTTTCGCGGCAAAGTCAAAAAAAGTATAAGCCGTTCCGCCCTCACTGCACGCTTCTTTCATACCCTCTTTAATTACGTCAATATTTTCCTGTTTAACCTTTAAATTAATGCAATCTGAAGTTTTATTAATCAAATGTGGAATACAAAAATTCCCGTTGTTTGCAATTGCAGAAATATATGTATTAATTTCCAAAGGCGTTACAGCTACATCTCCTTGTCCAATTGCCATGTGATATGTATTTCCCAAAAACCAAGATTCACCAATTGTTTTCTTCTTCCACTCGGGAGTTGGAATTAATCCAGCTTTTTCGCCTGGCAAATCAATTCCGGTTTTTTTATCTAAACCAAATTTTTGCGCCCAAGACGCAATTTTTTCAGGTCCAACCATCTCACCAATTTTATAAAAAAAAGTATCAGTTGATCTTGCCAAAGCTTTGGTTAAACCAATCTGGCCTTCAGTTCTTCCGAATTCACTGAAATACCAATTTGAATACGAAAAAGTACCAACATTAATTACACCTTGATCGTTGTATGAAAAATTTTTATCAATCGCACGCTCCTCCAGTGCGGCAAGCGCTACCAATGGCTTAAAAACTGAGCCCGGGTGAAAAGTTCCACTTATAACTCGATTGAAAAATGGCAAATCAGGACTCGCAAGAGAATCGGAAATCTTTTGCGGATCAAAAGAAGGGCCGGAATAAAAAGCCAAAACTTCACCCTGTGGAGTTGTAACAATTGCAGCGCCTTTTTTACCTTCCATTGCTTGGGCGGTTGCAAGTTGTATTCCATAATCAATAGTTGTTGTTATATCTTGTCCGGGAATCGGATCTTTCTTGCCAAGCGATCTAAGTTTCTCGCCCTTAGCATCAACCTCAATTAATTCTTCGCCGGGAATTCCCAAAAGTTCACATTCGTACTCTTCTTCCAATCCGGTTTTTCCAAGCATCATGCCGGAAATACGTGGACCTTTTTCAGGGCATTTTGGATTAATAGTGTTAATTTCTTCGCTATTTACTTTACTTAAATAGCCTATCAAATGGGCAGAATTACTACCGAGCGGGTATATCCTGTTTCCATCTTTGTTACCTGCTAACAACTCTCCTCCCGAAGCGAGAATCCTTCCTCTATCTGCGGTAATCGCTATATGTTTAATACGATTTTCTTCTGAAAGATGACGATAGTATTCTCCTTTGATAATTTGAAGTTCAAACATTTTTACCAACAATATTAAAAATGCAACAAACAGAAGTCCCCTCAAAAACCACGAAAGCCAAGATTGCATGAAACTATTCTAACATTTAAAAAACTTCTGTGGTATTATTCGCGGGTACAATTATGAAAAACGAGAATCAATTTTATCAACCCTCTACTCTTGAAATAGAGTTTAATACTACATACCAAACAGAAATTAACATTATTAAGGAACGTAAGAATCTTGAAACTGGGTTATTGCTAACAATGCTTTATGAGCATCAAAATTTAGAAAATAAAGCTGTACCAACAACAAAAACCGATGCCGCACAAGAAGAGTTATTCCTAGATTTGACGACCAGAATGGAAGATGGAATGACCAACCTCATTACACTAAAGGAAGTAAAACAAATTTTTCATGATGCAAGTAAATGGGTTCCATTTGTACCAAGACTTGAATTTACTGACGAAGCACTCGCAGAAAACAAGGAAAATATAAAATTGTTGTTATCAAATCAAACTGATTTTGAAAACTTCGTAAAATCAAACGAAATCCTTGCTAGAGGATGTCAAAAGTTAGTAGATAGCTTCATATTACGTTATCACGAAATTTTAATAATCCGTCCCTATAAAGAAGAATACGATCATAATACATATCCTCAGCAAGTTTATGATCGAATTAAGCTAGAAATTTATAATGATGAATTTATATTTGGAGAAGAAAATTTTATAAAATCGCTAGCACACGACTTAATAGGACACGTAAAACCACTACAAATAGAGTATAAGAGCGTTGATAAAATTGTACAAGAAAAGAAAGATGAAGAGGCAAGACTAATCAATAAGTTGTTCGAAAAAGCATATCCGGTTCTTGGGCCTTCAAAACCAACTGAATCGCGGATGATGGAAGATTGGGAGTGGGATCAAATCTTCTCATCATAGTCCTTTTGTAATCTGAATCCTCTTCAACAATTCTCTATTTTCCAATACAATTCCACAACCTCTTACAACACAACTCAAAGGATCGTCAGCAATATGGACTGGCATTTTAGTAGCATCTGAAATAATTTTGTCAATTCCACCAATTAGCGCTCCGCCGCCGGCCAAGGTAATTCCCCTTTCCATAATATCGCTAATTAGCTCCGCCGGAGTTTCCTCCAAAGTGTCAACAATATTTGTAACAATTTCTTGAATCGTTGGCGATAGAGCTTCTTTAATTTCTTCACTCGTTAATTTGATAGACTTTGGAAGACCAGTTTCCAAATCTCGGCCGCGAACAACCACAAATCCCGGAACATTTTCTATCTTCACTCTTTCTGCCGATGGTTGCCCTAAAAGTAGTGAGTATTTCAAGCGAACATAATTAATAATTGCCTCGTCCATTTCATCTCCAGCAACTCTAACAGAGCGGCCAATTACAATCCCCCCCAAAGAAATTACAGCAATCTCACTCGTGCCGCCACCAATATCAACTATAAAATTTCCCTCCGGCCCATCAACAGGCAAACCCGCCCCAATTGCAGCAGCCATTGGCTCTTCAATCAAATGGGCTTCCCGGGCGCCAGCATCAATCGCGGCATCGGCAACAGCTCTTCTTTCAACATCAGTGACTCCCGATGGAATTCCAATAACAACTCTCGGGCGGGGAATTTTTGGCATGGCACTTCCCGACTCGTGAACTTTTGCAATGTAATGTTTAAGCATTGCTGCGGTTGCATCAAAATCAGCTATAACTCCATCTCGCAAAGGACGAATTGCTTCAATTGTTGATGGAGCGCGGCCGTACATTTTTTTGGCAGAAGAGCCAATTGCTAAAATTTCTTTTGTTTTTTTGTGGCGAGCTACAGCGGAAGGTTCACGGATCACGATCCCTTTTCCACTAACATACACAAGAGTATTTGCTGTTCCTAAATCAATGCCGATGTCATGGGAAAAAAGACCAAGAAGCTGATCAACCGGATTTTTGATTTTAATCTTGAAAGGGATTTTGATTGGAAATTGCATTGCAAAGCAGTATAGCTTCCAAAAAGAAAGTTGCAAAGGGTGTGTTAGAATTGATGTATGTTTATTAATTGGACGGAGATTTTCTTAATAGGAGCTATGACTTTAACTCCTCTCAGTGTTGCAATTTTCATCCTAAGTCTAGCTTCATCAATTTTAAATAAAAAATTTAGCCGATTTTTTTGGGTAAGTTTTATTGTTGTTTTGCTTTTTATTCTATTCAGCATAATTATAGTTAAAAATGCACACCCCATTATTAATTGACTTTACTGTTTCCACGATATACAAATAACTATGCTAAAAAAGCAAACCCCAGTCACACTTGAGAATATTGACAAACTTTTGAACAAACGACTAAACGAAAGGTTTGATAAATTTGAAGCACATTTTGATAAAAAACTAGACGAAAACAAGGAAGAACTTCGAGCAGAAATTAAATATCTTCCAACCAGAAAACAATATTACGAACGAGAAGATAAAACAATGGGAGAATTAAAAGATCTGCGAGATGAAGTTGCTGCGACCAATGATTTGTACGAAAAAACAAATAAACGAGTTGATAAAATAGACCACCATTTAGGAATCTCTACCTCAGTTGTTTTTTAATAAGCAAAGCTTGAATGTCATAAAAATGATAAATAAATCCAAACTCATCGCTATCGGAAAAATAATTCTTGTTTACTTTCTTGGGTTAATGGCGATTTATCTAGTTTTTTCTTTTTCTACAATACTTGGTTTCTTACTTGGAAAGCTATCTTTCTTTATGATTTTAGGTTTTTTCTTATTTGTTATTTTTATAAATAGACAATATTTGAAAAAATATTTTATGGCTAAATTACTTTTAGCAATTATTATTTTTTCCATATACTCTTTTACAATCTGGCAAAGTATTCCAACAACGGGAAAATTGGGATTTTATAGTCAATGCATATATCCCCCAGAAAATCCTCAAAAATATATGTACGGTTTATGTAGGCCTTCATATGTTTTTCCATTTGAGCGAACCGGCGGAGTATATATTGATGAGAAACGAACTTTAATGATTCCTGATGGTTATCGTACATTGCAGCCTATTACAGGTGAAGGTTGGTACCAAATGGTTCCTAATAATTTCTTCACTTGGAATATTATTAATGCTTTAGTTTATGGTTTTTATGGTTTAATTGTTTTTGGTTTGATTCATAAGATGTTTGAGTCAAAAGTCAAAAAATAAAGTGAAAAAACTAATTTTTTTCCTCTTTGCCTTTTTACTTTTTTTTACTCCTTTAATTCTTTGGCCTTTTACTTCTGAGGTTTTTGAATTTAACAAAATGGTTCTTGTCTACATTCTCACCACTTTAATAATTGCAACTTGGATAATTCGATGTATTTTAGAAAGGAAATTTATTTTTCAAAAAACTCTTCTTGATATTCCACTGTTAATTTTTCTTTTGTCACAAATCATTTCAACCATTTTTTCCCTTGATCCACAAACTTCACTCTTTGGATATTACTCACGCTTTAACGGCGGCTTGCTATCGACCATTTGCTATAGTCTGCTTTACTGGGCTTTTGTTTCCAATTTAGATAAAAAATCTGCTCTTCGTACTTTGTACTGTGTACTATTTTCTGCCGTTATAGTTTGTATTTACGGCATTCTCCAGCATTTTGGAATTGACAAAAATATTTGGGTGCAGGATGTACAATCCCGAGTTTTTTCAACATTGGGTCAACCGAATTGGCTTGCTGCTTTTTTGGTTGCACTGTTACCAATAATTTTCAATCTTCAATTTTCAATTTTCAATAAATTTTCAAATCACAAATTTATAAATTTTTTAATTTGTTTTTGTTTATCTAATTTATTTTTCATAACTTTATTATTTACTAAGTCTCGATCTGGACTAATTGCATTTGGAATTAGCTCACTGATTTTTTGGATGATCTCTTTAATTAAAAATTTTAGAGAAAATTGGAAATCGTTCTTAATTTTTAATTTTTCATTTTTAATTTTATTTTTTATTTTTAATCCCAATACTAACTCCCGCATTCCGCAATCTGCAACACCTGCCTTGGAATCTGGTGGTACTGAGTCAGGTGAAATCCGCAAAATAGTTTGGAAGGGAGCGCTAGAAGTTTGGCGTCATTATCCAATTTTCGGGTCGGGTCTTGAAACATTTGCATTTTCCTATCCCCAATTCCGCCCAGTGGAACATAACTTAGTTTCTGAATGGGATTTTATTTACAACAAAGCACATAATGAGTATCTTAACTTCGCTGCAAATTCTGGAGCTTTTGGACTGATTTCATATTTCATTTTAATTTTGTTTTCACTAGTAATTTTTATAAAAACTAGAAATTATGCTTTATTGGCAGGATATTTCAGTTTATTAATTACAAATTTCTTCGGCTTTTCAGTAGTTCCAACACAGTTAGAACTTTTCTTGTTCCCAGCGGTGGGAGTAGTACTCAGTACAGAGTACAAAGTACAAACCGAGAACAAATTAGAAAACTTACAGAAATTTTTTATATTCTTTGTACTATGTACTATGTTCTATGTACTATCGCGCATAACGACGTACTGGTATGCTGATCTTCTCTACGCCAAAAAAGATTTTGCAGGTGCGATTAATTTACAACCAAATCAAGCTATCTATCATAATGCTCTAGCTGTACAAAATTCTGATCTTAGTGAATCCCAAAAAGCTATTGATCTTTCGCCAAACAATCCAAGTTTTAAAAAATCTAGATTTGGGATTTTTTTAAGGCTTAATGATTTAGACTCAGCAAAAGATGTTTTAATAGACGCCATAAAATATTCTCCAACTGATGCAAAACTTTATTACAATTTGGGTTTAACTTACGCCCGTCTTGGCGACCAAGACAAAGCGATCGCGATTCTTAAAAAAACAATTAATCTAAAAGCAAATTACAAAGAAGCTAGACTTGCATATGCTTTTTTACTAATTGAGAAAAATGATAAACAAGAAGCAAAAAAACAGTTGGAATATGTTTTGCAATTTATCGATCCAAAAGATGAGTTGACAAAACAAACACTTGAAAGCCTCAAATAACATCCTATAGTTGACAGATACTCTCTCTCTCTCTGAATTATACTTCGCTACTTTTATAGATCAGATTTTGCGATTTATTAAAAGAGCACGTTTACAAAGGGATAGAAAATAATGTCCGTACCAAGCGGTAATTTTTCCGCCTATTGTGCCTTCTAACTTCAACTTAAGGAGAAAGATTATGAACACAGCTGGTCTGAAACTTGTTTCAAAGATTTTGGTAATCGGCAGTTTATTGATCGTTGCATGCAGCACATTGATTACCCCGATCCGGGAGAAGTTGGTAAATAGCATCGCGCATTATTTCCAGGCGGGAAATACTCACGCTATCGTATGGGAAAGTCCTACCCAACTTCCACAAAATATGCCGGAATGGGGTGGACTTGTTCTAGCGAAGGGAGATTTAATGTGGCAATGCCATGACGGGGAATATATTTACACTTGGTACGACCTAAAGGGTGGGCCACTTTGGATGTGGGATGATCCGCAGGCCGGTTGCCCGAAAGAAAACGATTGGGAATCTTTGAAAAGAGCGATCATAGAGTTCTTTGAAAATAACCGCGTCGAATACGATGACTGGTGGTTCTGGGCTAAGGATATTACACGGATGTTTCCCAAATAGAAAATTTTTTTCTATCCCTATGCTGGCTGGCAGTTACCTTGGAGATTTTTTCCTTTGTAACTGCTAGCTAGATTTAAACATTAATATTTGATCTTCTGATATACTTGTAGGCATGATTCAAAAAATAATCCAATCTGGTGATCCGATTTTGCGGAAGAAATCCCAACCTGTTAAGAAAATTGATAAAAAGATCTTGAAACTAGTTCAGGACTTACAAGATACTTTGAAAACTCAAAAAGCTCCAGAAGGTGTTGGTTTGGCTGCACCCCAAATTGGCAAAAATGTAAGAATTTTTCTTGCTAACTACAAAAACTTCAAACGTATAGTAATTAACCCAGAAATTCTGAAAATCGGTTCACCGTCTACTGTTCACCGTTCACGCAAATCCCACAACGAAATTCTTGAAGGCTGCCTGTCTCTTCCCTATTATTATGGTCCTTTAAAACGTGCCAACAAGGTAACTTTAAAATATTTAAATGAAAAAGGTGAAAAAATTACCGAAGAATTTTTGGATTTTAATGCCCAAATAGTTTTGCATGAAATTGATCATTTGGATGGGATTTTGTTTGTTGATCGACTTTTGGAGGAAAAGAAGCCATTATATAAAGTGGAAGATGATGAGTGGGAAGAGGTGGAGTTAATCTAACATGAAGATTGTATTTTTTGGAACACCAGATTATGTCATGCCAGTACTCACTTCTTTACACAAGAAGTTTGTAACCGGTCCCGGAAAATCTCCAATTGTGGCCGTTGTAACTCAAAGCCCAAAACCAGTTGGCCGCAAACAAGTTTTAAGTTATTCACCAGTTGATAAATGGGCCCATGATCACAAGATTGATACTTATTACCAATCTTCAGAGTTGATTGACAACAAAGTCGTTGCCGATATTGGAGTTTTAGCTTCTTACGGCGAAATTATTTCCCAAGACGTAATTAATATGTTTCCTCATGGCATTTTGGTAATTCACCCGTCGCTTCTTCCTGAATACCGCGGCGCCTCTCCAATTACAGCTGCAATTCGCGATGGGAAAACTACAACTGGTGTAACTACAATTTTAATGGACGCAAAAGTTGATCACGGAAAAATTGTTTCCCAATTTAAAGAAGATATCAATCCAGATGACACAACCGAGATTCTTCGTGCAAGATTATTTCAAAGATCCGCAGAAGTTATTTTGGAATTTATTGAACCGTACATGAAAGGAAAAATTACTCCAAAAGTTCAGGACGAAACAAAAGTAACCTACACTAAAATTATCAAAAAAGAGGATGGATTTGTGGATTTAGAAAAAGACGATCCGATTGAAATTGAAAGAAAGTTACGAGCTTATCAACCATGGCCCGGGATTTATACATTTTTGGCAAATGAAAAAAGATTGAAAATCTTGAAAGCTCATATTGAAGATGGAAAACTAATTTTGGATGAAGTTCAAATGGAAGGCAAAACTCCAGTGTCTTACAAACAATTTAAAGAAGCTTACAAAGTAGATCTTATTTAGTTATTTTTCTTTCCCCTAGCCTCAATCCACATCCTAATCTTATCACCCACAAAACTGATAACCAAATAATATATTGCCAAGAAGGTATGAAAAACAGCAGAGTGTAATATAAGAGAGTATGCAAAAGAAGGCAATATGACCACAATAATTCTTGCAAAATGATTTGAAAAAGATAGCTTCTTATTAAAGTAAGTTAATAGTTGAAAAACTATTGTGCTTCCAATTGGCATTACAAGAAAAGCTAATATAAGTGTTTCAAAACTGTCATCTCTACCTGCAATTAAATAGACATGGAGAAATGATAGAAGAAACAAAACTATTACCCAAACTACAAATTTTAAAAATGATTTCATTCTTTAAATGATAGCACTAACTGAAGTTCTTTGGGCTTTCTTGATCTTCCCATCAATTATAAATCTACTAATACAATCTGTGCAAAGCTGCATTTGAAGCTTAACTGAATTCAAAGTAACTGCAATTTTTTGCAAGTTAGGTTTAAAAGTTCTCAAAGTTTTTGGAGCTCTTTTTCTCCAGCGTTTTCCAGCAACACCACGATGATGTGTACTTTGGCGACCAGCCACTGTTCCTTTTCCACAATTGTCACAAATATAAGCCATGAGAGCGATTATACTATATAATTAGTTTCAATCGCAATGATTATCATCTGGATTTTAGCTTTCGCCATTACAATTACAATTCACGAAGCTGCGCATGCTTGGATGGCTAACCGTTTGGGAGATCCTACAGCTCGTGTTTTAGGCCGATTAACTTTAAATCCCATCAAACATTACGATCCAGTTGGAACTTCCCTACTTCTGATTTTGGTAATTATGCGCTCGGTTGGAATTCCAGTTATTCCTTTTGGTTGGGCAAAACCAGTTCCTGTTGATCCTTACAATTTAGAAAATCCGAAAAAAGACATGGCCATAATTGCTCTTGCTGGGCCTTTTGTAAATATTCTTCTTGCTACACTTTTGGCAATTGTAATACGAATCTTCCCATCTGAACTCATTTTTAATCTCTTTTTTCCTGTTATCCTACTTAATGTTTCATTGGCAATTTTTAATCTAATTCCAGTTCATCCTTTGGACGGCAGCAAAATTTTCCCTGATTTATTTCCTGAGCGTTATAGTTTGTTTTTGTTATTTGTGCTTATTTTCCCACTTTTTGGAGGTAGTTCTTTGATCTCAATAATAATTGACCCGATTATCAGCTTCGTCCTAAATCTCCTCGTGCCTGGATTTGGAGTCATCTGATATAATTAATTGACCCTGTTAAAGAGAGAGTCGGTTTAAACTTTCTGACTATTTTTTAAAATTGGGAAGGCGGAAGTTCAGCTTGAGGATTCCAAGAGTTGACAGCTTACCCACCTGGAGATTTCCAGGAAGCATACCGATTCCCTTGATAACGGGGTCAATTTTGTAAATAGGAAAATTTTTCTTTGACCTACAAAGGTTGCATTACACGATACTCACCATTTTCATCTACAAATACCACAGGTTCAGAAATAGCAGGTCGAATACGCTCACTACTTTTTTGAGCGTTTGGATATCTTAATTTTAAGATTGTGTTGTTTTCTCTAAGTGCCTTGATCCGAATCTGATCGTAAACAGCTCTTGCTT
The DNA here is from genome assembly GCA_035494495.1 of Alphaproteobacteria bacterium. Classification (GTDB taxonomy): domain Bacteria; phylum Patescibacteriota; class Microgenomatia; order UBA8517; family UBA8517; genus DATJGY01. The sequence continues at coordinate 19,884 of DATJGY010000054.1, read as the reverse complement.
TATTGAAAAATACAATCTCATCTGATTCCGGATTAAATTTGTTAAGCAAATCCAGTATTTTAAACCAATGAGGGATTTCTCTTAGGGTTTCTATATCGAAGGGGTTATCATTAAGATTAGAAACAATATTATCAAGTCTTCGTTTATCTCTATCTACTATATTTGTGAGCCAATTTGATAACTCGGTCATTTTATTTATTTCTAATATTTTTCCATCTCCTAGTTGTTCGACAGTAACAGGAGTTGCGCCAGACAAAGATTTGGTAAAATCAATTCCGTTTGATGGTTCCATTTGATCAGCGGTAACAATTTGCGCACTTACCCCATTAGACGGCTTGATTCTTGTTGAAACAGATTTCCACAAATTATTTATATCTGAAAAATTTTCTCTAGGAAGTATTACGACATGTTTTCGTATATATTCATCTAATCTCATCTCTGACTTAGTAGCTAATTCTTGAAATATATCTTGAAACTGTAAAGCGTACTCGGGAGAACAAAATAATAAACCATTATTTAATGAAATTTCCATACCATCAGTACGAAAGGCCGATATTGCTCTACCTGCCCAAGCAGGATCTTCATGTAAAACTGCACCCGCCAAGACAACTGGAGGAACAGCAAAAAAAGCCTCGTTTATGTAATTAACATTATCTTCCTCGTCACCTTTCCATACATGGAACGTCAATCTGTCAAGATCAAATGGAGCATCTGTTTGATAGCGGGCTCTCTCTTCAGGAGTTAAAGAGCGTCTTGAAGGCGTAGCCAATGCACCTTTGTGTAATATCTTCTCTAAATTTATCTGCTCCATGGCATAAGAATTGCCAGTGTTTATATTACTGCTAAAACCATGGATTAGAATACTGTTTTCGAGAAGATTTATTTTTTCTTTAACCTCTGGTTTAGACACAAACTCAACAGGTTCATTATTTATTAAAACATTATTATCGATACCCATATTTCTTTGTGCTGAGGGAGGGATTCGAACCCCCGTAGTTCTTTCGAACGTGAGATCTACAGTCTCATGCATTTGACCGCTCTGCCACCTCAGCTTGGAGCCGACGAGAGGATTTGAACCCCTGACCTTGACTTTACAAAAGTCCTGCTCTACCAGCTGAGCTACGTCGGCACGTATGCTCTGTATTATACTTTTTTTGAGCGTACAATTCCATCGAAAAATGTGATATATTTCTCCTCATGTCTTTATTGCAAGAAAAATTCACTTCCGTTACACCCCCCCCAGACGTTGACTTAGAGCGTCAAAAACAAATTTTTGTGGATCATATTCGTCAATTTGGTATTTATCTGCAAAAAGATCAAGTTGATGTTCTCCCATATATAATTCCGGAAAGTCCAAATCGCCAACCAAAACAAGATGGTTTTGAATTTTTGTATAATGAAAAGCCGCTAGGAATTAGATTTGATGAAAATGGAAATTTACGTATGCGAATCGGAGATGGCTGGAGTCCCATACAAAGAGCTGATGAAAACGGTGGTCTTTTTTTCAACCTCCAACAAAACCGAGATATGCTTGTGAGCCATATCTCATTAAAAGTTAATAAGTAAGTTATCTTCTTTCTCTGTTTCCACTGTACGGCATGGTATATTCCACAATTTTTTCGGCTGCTATTTGAGCATTTTGTTTGAAAGTTTCATAATCCATTCTACTTGGGCCGTTGCTAATTTCAGTCAATCTCGATCCTTCTTCATGAGTAAGTCCCAGACTTACTAACATTGGTATCGTTTCATCTCTATACGCATTCAATCTACCATCTTTGGTTTTTCTTTTATCATCATCTTCTCTTGGAATTTCAAAACCTTCGGGAAGAGTAATTTCGGCTTTTAGAAGGTATCCTTCAATTGCAGATTTTAATGATGGCTTATCAGGAGTTTCAAATCCTTGAGATCCATAAAAGTCCTTTATTAATGTTTTCATATAATAATCAGCAACGGCCCCTTCTGCATCGGTAAAATGGGCAAATATATTTGGTTTATCGAATATTTCTCCAGATTGAATCCAACAAGCTTTATCCAAAAACTTTAACAGATTCTCTACATCTTTATCACGATGATTATTTTCAAGCTCTTCCTTTATTTTAGTCAAAGCTTTACTCGACCTAACACGCATTAGGGCTTCGGCGTCTCCTCTTGGAATCACCAGCTGACAATGTTGAATATTCGAAGCAAAATCAAGAGTAATGCCACTTGGTTGCAATTCTAAACAAGGAACATCTTCGTGACTTAAAACTTGAGATACTAATTCAGAATCTAGTTTTTCTCGCAATTCAGGTCTATTCTCCAAAACATGTCTTAAAGCGCGAGTAAAAGCTTCTCCAACTTGTTCTATTTGAGGTGGAATAACGACACCATCTTCTCTAGTCTTTTTCCCAATCCTTAAAACTCCATCCAAAGCTAAAATTGAATTTTTGCCTTCAAGAATAGTTACAATATGCTGCTCAAAAACATCAACAAGTGGTTGCATTATTGTTTCAAGTGTTCCAACAAAACCTTTTGCCATCTCTGAGGAAATAGCTTTATTACTTTTCGCAGCCGCTCTGAAGAGATCACCAGAAGATCTATAAAAAAATTTAATCCCTTTAGCTTCACATTCTGCCAACAATTTTTTACGCTCTTCATCTTTACCCGATCCAGAGGGACCAGTCAGGACAACTATTGAACTTGCAAAATCAGCAATGTTAAACATAAATTTAAAAAGTAAGCGATTATACTTCTTTTGATAGTATAATTCCATCAATGAATATCTCAGATCTTGATTACAATTTGCCTAGTGAGCTTATTGCCCAATCACCCGCTTCTCCGCGAGACCATTCTAGATTATTAAGAATTAACAAAAAACGTGGAAAAATTTCTCATCATATTTTCCACGAAATTGAAAACATGTTAACTTCAAATGACGTTTTAATTCTAAACAAAACCAAAGTCTTTCCAGCTAGATTTTTTGGTAAGAAAAATACGGGAGGCAAAATCGAAGTTCTACTTGTCGAGGAAATTAAAAACAAAGTTTGGAAAGCTCTAACTAAACCAGGTTTGAAAATTGGCCAAATTATTAATTTTGAAAATCATATTTTTAAAGCTATTGGACACGAAGAGCAAACGGTAATTTTGGAAACTGATTTGGAAAAAGAAAAATTATTTGAACTGCTTTACCAACATGGCAAGACTCCGCTTCCACCATACATAAAGTCCAAGAAATCAGAAAATAGTTTAAGAATGGCATATCAAACTGTGTATGCCGATAAAGTCGGATCGGTTGCGGCTCCAACTGCTGGGCTCCATTTTACTCCAGAGCTTTTGGAAAAGTTAAAAAATAAAGGCGTACAAATTGAATATGTAACTTTGCATGTTGGGCTTGGAACTTTTTTACCAGTTAAAACTGAAAAATTGGAAGATCACCCGATGCATTCTGAATATTTTGAGATTGAAAAAGACGTTGCTGAGAGATTAAATAAAGCCAAGCAGAATGGAAAAAGAATAATTGCTGTGGGAAGCACATCAACTCGAGTTTTAGAAGCTTTGCCAAGAACTTCAGGCTACACCAACTTGTTAATTTATCCCGATTATAAATTTAAGTTCGTCGACGCATTAATTACCAATTTTCATCTTCCAAAGTCAACTCTTTTGGCAATGGTATATGCATTGGCTGGAATGGAACTAATGAAAAAAGCGTACAAAATTGCTATCAAAGAAAAATACAGATTCTTCTCTTTTGGAGATGCTTCGATAATTGAATGAGCCTGAGGTGAGAATCGGACTCACGACCCCTTTCTTACCAAGAAAGTGCTCTGCCACTGAGCTACTCAGGCGCTTAAGTCGTAATTATATCAGAATTTAAACGGAGCTTGTCACTTCACTTAGCTTCGTGTAAAATACCGTTATGGCAAAAAAGGGAGCTCGCGAATTAGTATCTTTAACTTGTTCTGTATGTAAAAGTCAAAATTACATAACAGACAGGAATAAAGTTAATATGGAAACAAAAGGCAAAAAAGGTTCAAAATTGGAAATTAAAAAGTTTTGTAATAACTGCCGCAAGTCTACTTCTCACAAAGAATCCTCAAAGTTAAAATAAGTTAATACTCATCGTGAGTAATAATATCTGTAAATAGAATTACATGGTCAACAATCATAAAAGTAATTCTCAAATTTCCCTCTATCCAAAAAGAATATTCTTGAGCTCTTTCACCATTTAATTTATGAAGTTTTAAAGAAGGATGGCGCAAATTTTGTTGTAATAATCCAACTTGTTTATTAACTTTATTTTTAAGCTGAAAATTGCTTTTTAACTTTTTTGAAAGATTTTTATCAAAATGAGAAGTTGTCCTAATTTCCATTAGAATTTGTAAGATGAAGTCTTGCCAGATTTATAATCTTCCAAGGCTTTCAAAGCTATTTTTTCTCTTTCAGCACTCATTTTAAAAACCGGAATATCTACATCTTTAACATCATTTATTACCAAATGCCTTAAATATGAAGCCAAACCCAAACCAAACCTTTCGGCTTTGCTTTTGAGATGTAAATAAAGTTCATCAGGTAATGTGACTTTTATTTGAGTTGCTTGTATTGTAGACATAGTCCTATATTAGTGTCAAAATAAGGACCTGTCAAGTGCCTCAAGAAATTGCTATAATACCCTAGTTACCATTTAGGTCCATAGGTTAATGGTAGACCAGGGGACTCCAAATCCTCTAATGGGGGTTCGATTCCCTCTGGACCTGCTCATGAAAAAAACAGTTCTTGTTGGTGGTTGCTTTGACATTCTCCACTTTGGTCATGTGCATTTTTTAAAAGAAGCCAAAAAACTTGGAAATTATCTAATTGTAGCTTTAGAATCAGACGCAAATATTAAAAAACTAAAAGGTTCTACTCGTCCAATTCATAATCAACATCAACGGAAAGAAATTCTGGAATCTCTACAATTTGTTGACCAGGTTTTAATTTTGGGTGAGGATATGAAAGATGAAGATTATAGGAATTTAGTCAAAAATTTAAAACCAAGTTTTATTGCAGTGACTCAGGGCGATCCAATTTTAGACAAGAAAAAAGATCACGCAAAAGAAGTTGATGCTAAAGTGATAGAAATTAAAAAAATAAAAGTTGCTTCAAGCTCTGAGATTGTAAAAATATTACTTGAGTCGTGCTAAATGCGAGTCAACCATCATCGCTACCAATTCTTTAAATTTTGTCTTAGGTTCCCAATTTAAGATCTTTTTGGCTTTTGTTGCATCCCCAACCAATGGCCCGGTTTCTGTTGGGCGAACAAATCTAGGATCAACTACTACATGATCTTCCCAATTTAAACCAACGTAGGAAAAAGCTTCTTCACAAAGTTCTTTTATAGTATGAGTTTCCCCTGTCGCCACAACAAAATCATCAGGCTTTTCAGCTTGCATCATTAGCCACATTGCCTCAACGTAATCTCCAGCAAATCCCCAATCACGTTTAGCCTCTAAATTCCCAAGAGAAACTTTGCCATTTTTGTAAACTGGTTCCCCTTCTTCATTTAAATGTTGGGAAGATTTTATACCTAATTTGGCACAGGCTGCGGCATAAGCTACTTTTTGAGTTACAAAAACTAAATGTCTTCGAGGCGACTCATGATTAAACAAAATTCCGTTTGTTGCAAACATTTTATAGCTTTCTCTATAAATCTTGGTCATACAGTAGCCATAAAGTTTAGCTACGGCATATGGATTTGCGGGATTAAACGGCGTCTCTTCAGTTTGTGGAATTTCTTTTACCCAACCAAACATTTCTGAACTTGAAGCTTGGTAAAATTTTGCTTTGGGATTAACATCTAAGGTTGCATCAAGGACGCGATGAGCTCCGATAGCAGTGATTTCAGCTGTGTGAATTGGTTGTTTGAATGATTCGGCAGGAGAAGATTGCGCAGCTAGATTGTAAACTTCATCGGGCGCTACTCGCTGGATAATTTCGCGCAAAGAAACAGGATCCAATAAATCACCCTGGAATAATTTTAATTCATCTTGAATATGATCAATATTTGCATATGCTTCATTGGAAGTTTTTCGTACAATTCCAGCAACTTCATATCCCTTCTCAAGCAAAAGTTCAGCTAAATAGCTTCCATCTTGGCCTGTAATTCCTGTAATGAGTGCAATTTTCTTTGCCATTAACATAAATCATAACATATGTTAAAATTACACGCTAGATGGAGAGCCACCGGCCCGTAGGGCCTATGGCCCGGAGGGGAGGCGACTTTATATATGTTCATACTAAAAAAGAAAAAGGGTGAAACTGACGACAAGCTTATTGCTCGTTTTCGCAAGAAAACGCTCATGGAAGGCGTAATGCAGGAATATCGTGATTTAACTGCTTACAAAAAGCCTTCTGAAAAACGCAAAGAAGCTAAATATCGAATTGCCCACTCTATTGAACTTGAGAAGAAACGCAGTTTCTAACAAAAAGCTTTCGGTGCAATTTGGTAATTCCATATTTTAATATCGCTTCGCGATGTTGTTTGGTTCCATATCCTTTATTTTTGTCCCAACCGTATTTCTTGTACTTGGACTGTTTACTTAAACTTGCCATTAATTTATCTCTGTAAACTTTTGCGATAATTGAAGCCGCGGCAATTGAAATTGATTTTGTATCCCCTTTTATTATTGCTTTCTGGTTTTTGCGCCTTAAATTTTTAACATAGGGAATGTAAAAGGCGTCGATTAATAAAAAGTCTACAGCTAACCGACTATTGATTATCGCTTTTCTAAAGGCAATTTCTGAGGCTTTTTTGATACCAAATTTATTAATTTGAGCTACACTTGCTTCCCCAATTCCAAAACCCAAAGCATGTTTCCGAATCCAAATGTCTGCAATTTCCCTCTGCTTCGCAGTTAACTGCTTTGAGTCATTGATAATTATTTCATTTGAAAATTCATTGGTCATTGGAAATTGGTAATTGGACATTGGAGCAAAGGCGACAGCCGCAGCGACTACAGGTCCGGCAAAAGATCCTCTTCCCACTTCATCAATTCCAGCTACAATCTTAAAATCATTCTTCCAAACAGCATTTTCAAATTTAAAGCTTGGCATTTCCATATGAGATTATAATTCTAATCTACTAATAAATACGAATGCTACAAATATATGCAAATAAGTTAAAATGATTTATGTCAGATATAATTTATCCTGAATTATCTTACAAAATAGTTGGGATATGTTACAAAGCACACAATGAGCTAGGTAGATATTCGAGAGAAAAACAGTATGGCGATTTTGTTGAAAAGCTGTTCAAAGAAGAAAATATTAATTACAAAAGAGAATTAAAAATAGGAGAAACAAACAATATCTTAGATTTTTTGATTGACAATAAAATTATTTTGGAATTAAAAACCGAAAGAATTATAACGAAAGAGCATTATTTTCAAGTTCAAAGATATTTGATTGCAAGTGGAATTAAATTAGGAATATTGGTAAATTTTCAAAGTCAGTATTTGACACCCAAAAGAATATTGAGAATCAATCAGAATTCGTAGCAATTCGTATCATTTGCATGAAATTTGTATATTAGCATTTAAAAAGATTTCTGGTATACTTGGATCCTAATGAAACAAATTTTGAATTTCATTCAAGAAGTTAAACTTGAGGTTTCAAAAGTTGTCTGGCCAAAAAGACAAGATGTAATTAGGCTCACGTTAATAGTTTTTTTAGTTTCCGGAATTTTAGGAGGTTATGTTGGCGGGCTTGATTTTTTGTTTACAAAAGCTTTAGCTTTAATTGTAGTTAGATAATATGGATAACGATCAAATACAAGTTTCAGAAAGAGGAACAGGAAAAAAGAAAATTCCTGGCCATATTGTTGTTGCTCAAACAGAAGATCCACGAGCAAAATGGTATGTAGTTCACACTTCTTCAGGCCATGAAATGCGTGTTATGGATACACTTCATCAAAGAATTGAAACCATGAATTTGCAAGGTAAAATTTTTGAAATGTTAGTTCCAACTCAAGATCGTGTTATTATCCGCGGTGGCAAAAAGGCTACCGTTAAAGAAAAGATTTTCCCTGGATATTTGCTTGTTAAAATGATTTTAGATGATCCTACTTGGCTTGCAGTTCGTACAACTGCAGGTATCACGGGCTTTGTTGGCGCTGGTAATAATCCAACTCCTCTTTCTGAAGTCGAAGTTGCTAATATTCAAAAGTTCGTTGCAGCTCCAGCTCCGAGATACAAAACTAAATTTGGCGTTGGCGAGGCTATTAAAATTGTTGACGGCCCATTCACCGACTTCTTGGGTACAATTCATGAAATGGATGAGGAAAAAGGTAAAGTTAAAGTTTTGGTTTCAATCTTCGGCCGCGAGACTCCGGTTGAGTTAGACTTCTTACAAATCCAAAAAGTGTAAATTATTTGACTTTTAGCCTCTATATCTATATACTTATATCCGATAGTAAATATCCAGCCGTCATTTGCGACGGATCCTAACGTTCAGAGAGGAGTAAATAAAATGGACCAAATGGTTCCCGTAATAATAACTGCAGGATTAACAATCTGTTTGGTAGGAGCAGCGCTCCTAATCCGCAGGGGACGTAAAGACAAAAAGAATTAAAAAAACAGGCAGGCGCTTATAAAAACAATCATAAAAAAAACACAAAAATGATTGAAGCGCTTGCCCTGTAACACCTCCACAGATTCCCCTTTTAAATATTCAACTAATTTGTTACAATTGCATCACCTCGGAATTTTCTGAGGCAGATTTTAAAAAATCGAAATATGGCAAAAAAGGTAAAAACAGTAGTTAAAATTAATTTAAAAGCCGCTGAGGCTACTCCCGCTCCTCCAGTTGGAACTGCATTAGGTCAACACGGTGTTGCTATCATGGACTTTGTCAAAGCATATAACGACAAAACTAAAGATATGAAAGGCCAAGTTGTGCCTGCCGTTATTACAATTTACGAAGATCGATCGTTTGATTTCATTATTAAAAAAGCCCCAGTTGCCGACATGATTAAAAAAACTCTGGGAATTGAAAAGGGATCTGGCAAAACTCCACGCGAAATTGCAGGAACTTTGACTCGTGAGCAGGTCAAAGCTATTGCCACAGATAAACTTGATGATTTAAATACCAAAGATATTGACGCAGCTATGAAAATTGTTGAGGGCACTGCCCGATCAATGGGAATAAAAGTAGAAAACTAAAAACATGGGAAAAATGAAAATGAAACCAGCCAAAGAAGCAGCAGCCCCCTCCGCGCAAAGTGCTTCGGAGGGCCAAGGAAAAGTTAATAAAGTTGTGGAGGAAAAAATTCGCTCCAAGAAATATGCAGTATCAAGAAATAAAGTTGAAAATGGTAAAGCATATTCGATAGATGGAGCTATAAAATTGGTTAAAGAGTTATCGTATTCCAAGTTTGACGGCACAATTGAGCTGCATTTGGTAATGAAAAAGTTAGGATCTTCGGTTCAAATTACTCTTCCCCATGCTGCTGGCCGTGTTAAAAAAGTGGAGGTAGCATCTGATGAAACAATTGAAAAATTGAAAGCAGGCAAAATTGACTTTGATATTTTGGTAAGTACTCCCGATATGATGCCTAAGTTGGTTCCTTTTGCTAAGCTTTTGGGCCCACGCGGGATGATGCCAAATCCAAAAAATGGAACTTTAATTCCCGATCCTAAAAAGGCTAAAAGTTTTTCTGCATCACAAGTTACATTAAAAACTGAAAAAGAAGCGCCTTTAATCCACACTGTTTTGGGCAAAGTTAGTCAAAAAGATGAAGAAATTAAAGCCAATTTGGAAGCTATTTTGAAGGCTTTTGGAGGCAGTAAACAAATTGTACGAGGATTTGTAAAGTCTACAATGAGCCCTTCAGTAAAATTGCAGATTGTATAACTTATGCAGTTTCTTCAATACTCTTAATTAACCTTTTAAGAGTTCCTTTTAAAACCTCCTTGTCAGCTGATTCGTCCTTTATTATATGCTTGTTAACTAACTTTGCTTCCTCCACAGCGCCAGGATGTATACTCTCACTGTCTTGTACAGTCGATTGCGATACTTCTCCTAATTTATCTGCCATTTATAAATTCACCTCCTTGACCATAAAATAATTGTAACATATAATACTCCCAGTCCATAGAAATTGCGCATCAAAAGTAAGTCGCAACGAGGAATATGAAAAAACTACAAAAAGTTACATTAGTAGATAATCTTGTAAAAGATCTTCAAGACGCCAAATCTGTCGTACTAGTTAATTACACAGGTCTTAACGTCCAAGCGCAACAAGAGCTTAAACATCGTTTGAACGCAATAGGAGCTCGTATGGTGGTTGTTAAAAATACACTTCTTAAAAGAGCCGCAGAAACCGCAAAAATCGACAAAGATGTGCTAACAGATGAAATCTTGTCTGGTCAAACCGCAATCGTAATTGCTACCGAAGATGCAGTTGCTCCAATTCAAATCTTGGGCAAATTTGCGAAAGAATTCGAATTACCTAAATTTAAAGTTGGAGTTGTAGACGGCGTTTTTCAAGATTCCCAATCTCTAGCTAAGATTTCAACCCTTCCATCAAAAGAGGTACTTTTGGGTCAATTACTTGGGTCTTTAGTATCCCCGATGTATGGTTTAACTGGAACATTAAGTGGCAATTTACAAAAATTGGTATATATAATTCAAACCAAGGCAGGAGGTGAAAAATAATGGCAAACAATGTGGAAAAATTAGTAGAAGAAGTTACAAAGCTTACAGTTCTAGAACTTTCAGAACTTGTAACTGCACTTCAAGATAAACTTGGAGTCTCAGCAATGCCAGTAGCCGCCCCAGCCTCCGCTGCTGCAGCTACGGCCGGCGACGCCGCTCCAGCAAGTGATGAGAGCAGTACAAAAACTGTTGTAATGACTGATGCAGGAGCTAACAAAATCGGTGTAATCAAAGCTCTTCGTGAGATTAATCAAAACTTAACTCTTATGGAAGCCAAAGGTATGACCGAAACAGTTCCAGCTGAAATTTTGAAAGATGCTAAAGCAGAAGATGCTAAAGCAGCTAGCGAAAAATTAACAGCAGCAGGAGCAAAGGTAGAGTTGAAGTAAGATTTTTTGTATTTTCTTCGGTCTCGTGAAAAATTTAATTTCACGAGATTCGAAGAGTAACTAAGTTATTCAGATAATAAGTATTCGATCACTAAGTTGGCAATATTAATATTAGTTGCTTTTTCAAATCCTTTGAATTGACAAGCTCTATTTACCTCTAAAACCTTCCAATTTCCACCATTGTCCTGCATTAAATCTACTCCACAATAATCCAATTTGAAATGGCTAGCAGCCGCTAAAGCAATACTGACAATATCATTATTTAGTTTAAAATTTTCTACTCTTCCACCTTGCGAAAAATTAGTTAGATATTTTCCTTTTCTGGCAATACGTTTCATTGCTCCTAAAACTTTATTTTTAATAACAATTATTCTGAGATCTTCTCCGGCTGTTAAAAATGGTTGAAAAAGGATCTTTCCAGAAAAAACTTTTTCACCAGCATGCTTTTTTACAAAATTTTTAAGATCTTCGTCGTTAGTTATTTTTTCAACTCCCCGCCCCTGACTACTACTACTTACTTTTGCAATAAATGGAAAATCATTTCTCGGAGCCAAAGAGGTTTCAACTACTGGAATTTTAGCTTTTTGCAATTCTAAATATTGAGTGAGTTTATCTAACTTTGGCCAAATTTTAAACGACTTATAATTAATGACTTTCGGGCTATTTAATTTTTTGATTAGATCAACATATTTCCCATTTTCTCCGAAACTTCTAAAGAAAATATGTTTTGCGTTAGGAATATCATCTTCATATTTTAAAACTTTGCAGGACAAATTCTTCTTTGTTAATTCTTCTTTAATTCGTTGTGGAGCGTAAGCTTTAGGGCTGGTGGTTACAATTACTAAATCGTAAGTCATACAATTTTTTCCAAGTATTTGGCGAATTCTGACATTTCGGGAGAGAAAGTAGTATCGTAATCTATTCCCGGCCCACGATTAACTTCAATTATCCAAGGTTTATTGGTACTTTTTTCGATACAGATATCAACACCTGCAATATTAAGATCCAAGGCTTTTGCTCCGTTAACTGCTATTTTATTTACTTCATCCATTATATTTGAATCCAAAAATTCAATTGTACTGTTTTCATCCAAATGATGAACTTTATGCCCGGAATAATTTCTAGCAACTTTTGTATGAGTTACTTGAACTGTATCTCCCAAAACTACTAATCTATATTCTGCTTTTATGTCAATAAATTTTTGAAATAAATAATTTACAATTGCACCACTTTCTTTAACTTCGGGCAATTTATTGATGTCATTAATCGAATGGATAACATATATTCCTTCCAATCTTTGCGCCACCAAATCTTTGGCAATGAGAGGATAATTAACCTCACTGGCAAAATCTTGTATCTTTTTTTTATTACTTACATTGCAAAAAAGAGTTGGGATAACGGGCAATTTTTGTGTGGTTAACCTAGCAAAAGATGTGAGTTTGTCCCCCACCGCAGCAGCTTTTCCCCAAACTTTATCAATATATTTTATTTCTAAAAAATCCAAAATTGTGGCCATGGTTTTAGCTAGAGCTTGGAAACCTTTTGTGGAACGAAAGTACACTAAATCAAAATCACGAATGTCTTTGTCTCCTACAAACATCTCAACTTTATTTTGATTTAACAAAACAGAAACATTGGAAAAAATATCCAAATCAATTTCTATATTTTTATCACGAAAATATTCGGTAAGATATTCAATAAATTTATCTTTGTTTTCATTTCGCTGCCCAGCAAGGATTAATATTTTTTTCAATTTTATTTTTTTGAAGTTTTTAACCAATTCCAAAAATCCGGAATAAATCCAGGCGGAATTGAACTAATTAATATTTTTTCACCTTTAGAACTTGGAGTTTCTAACTTTTCTCTTTGATCTTTTTTGCCTTCTTGCCATAACTTTCCATTTTCAATTCGAGTTTCTGTAAAAAGACCAAATGTTTCTTCATCCATAATTCCATAGGCGTAAGCAGTTACTTCATGAAAAAACTGTTTCATTCCGGAATTTTTTTTGCCTGATTGGTCTAACTTTGGGAGTTCTTTATTACCATCAGTATTTTCAAAATTGACTATCCAACTCTTACAAAAATTATTAAAATCTTTCATTCTCGATTCTCCCCAAATTGCAATCATTCCTTCTTTACTGGCTTTATTTGTGTATTCTTTAAGAGACTTTTCTTCCTCTTCTTTAATCTCCAGTGAACCACCTAAACTATCGAAAGTTATATTTAATGTGACCTGATCAATTTTTCTAACTTCCCCAGTTTTTTCCATATCACCAAACCACTCGCCAACTTCGATCAGATTGTGGTTGTAATTTTCTTGTTCTGTATCCATATGTTGTATTATACCTCTTTCCTCCCTTTGTACAAAAAAATTGTAAAATCTTTTGAATGATAATTTTGTCGCAGAATTACTCGTGAAGTTAACGTCATACAAAATTCCAAAATCTCCAAACTATCTACATACCAAACATTACTGTCCTTTTTGTTTTTTGGAGCTGGGTGACCACCCAACATATTAAAAGCCAAAACATGTGAAGTTAGATCAAACATTTTTTGGATTGCATTTTTTCTGTGTTCCAAATTGTCGCCTTCTGTGTTCGAATTTAAGACCCCTGATGCAATCACAACCTGATATTTACTATCTAATTTATTGAAATCTGCAACCTCAAATCTTCCTCCCAAAACTAATTTCGACGCTGCTGCGATAAATTCTGGATTAATATCAATCCCCGTATAATCAACATTCTTATATCTCTTTAACAAAAACTTTCCAAACTCACCAAAACCACAACCAATATCCAAAACTTTTTTGTTGTCAAAGTTTATTTCTTTCCAAAATTGTCTAAATCTCTGATGGGCCGCGCCACGCGTTTTCCACAAAAGAGATTTATGGTCAACTCCAAATTTTTTGAAATTATTTTGATACAAATTTAAGGATTTCATATTCAACATTAATCTTGCAATATTTTTTAATCAATTTCCAAGATGGAGCTGCATTTACCTCGATCACCAAATATTTGCCGGTTACTTCGTCAATCAAAATATCAATTCCGGCAATGTCAATTCCAACTGCGTAAAAAGCGGCTAATGACAACTTTTCAATGATCTTGCTCATCCCAAATTTTTCTATTTTTTTCTCATTTTCGTCCGGAACATAGCCAGAAACTCTTTTTCTCCATTTAGTTCCTTGACTAATTGCTCCAAGTATTTTGCCACCAACGATTAGAACTCTAATTCTTTTTGTACAATTAATGAATTCCTGAGCAAAAAAACTTTTACCTGATTTTTCTTCATCACTTAAAACTTTTGATAATTCACGAAGTTCTTTAATATTTTGCGGGCTATAAACTTCTCTTCCTTTTCTGCCGGAAGTGCTTTTAATAACAAATGGGAAATTAAACATTGTAGGCCCTTTTTTAGTAATTTCTGCAACTGATCCAAAAAACGTCTTTGGAATGGAAACTTTAGCATCAGCAAGTGCTTTCATCTCCAAAGCCTTACTTTGAGTTATTGGGAAAACTTGGGATTTAGTGTATATTTTGTCGATAATTTTAATCCATTTTTTCTTAGCATATTCAGCAACCAAACTGGCAGTTTCTAAACTTTTTCCTACCAATCTAAAATAAATTACTTTAAAATCAGTTAGTTTGATTTCCCCTTTCAGCATCAAATCTCGACTATTTGAATCAAAATAAATATCATCAAACGAGGCTGTGGTTAGATCAATTTTTAGATCTCGCAGAGACAATTTAAAAGATCTGAGTTTGCTTTTTTTACCGCTTGTTAAAATTAATATTTTTTTCATTTTAGTTCCATTTAGCTTCTCTAAGATTTTCTTGATCAATTTCTGGGCTAACCAAAAAACCATTCAAATCAATCCTACCTATTAACACTTGATATCTCAAATCGCTTCTATCCGCCACCGTTACTTTTGTTGAGATTTTATTCCCAGCTAACCAAAAAGTCATCGGAATAACCGGCCTCTCCTCTTCACCTAATGCGCTTAATTTTTTCTTTTTAAATAAAACTTTGCTTTTTGTGAAAATTCCCAATTCACGGGCTAAATCGGCATCAATCGCACTGCTCCAAGCACCAGTATCGATCTTAGCCAAAACTTCAACCTTTTTGCCAAGGCTAGACAAAACTTTAACTTTTTCAACTGCTTTAATCGTTTTAATACCTTCCTCAAGATTCACTCTACTGGCAAATCTCCCCGCAAATAAGGCTTTGGCAATTTTAACTCCATGCTCGGCATCTTTTACCTCCAAGTCATCAACCCGGTCAAGCCGAGATTTAAGGCCTTCCATGTTAGCCAGTTGAATTCCTAATCCAGGCTGGGCATTCAATTCCAAAACCATTGGACCTTTTTCAGGATCTAAAACCATATCAACACCAATATATCCAAGCCCTGAGGCTATTTGGGCGTTCACTGCGGTTTCTAAAATACTTGTCCAGTTGGGTATTTTTATACCTCGGAGTTTCTTAGTTGTCCCAGGTTTAAAAACTATTTGTTGGTCATTCCAAATAGCTCGTGTCGTAATTCCAGTTGCAATATCAACTCCAACTCCAAGAGCTCCTTGATGCAAATTAGCTCGTCCTCCCGATTCTTTTGTAGGAAGCCGGAGCATGGCCATAATGGGAACTTTATTAAAAATAATAATGCGGATATCAGGCGTGCCTCGATATGCCCAACGCCTAAAAGCTTTGTGGCGGCCGACATAATCTTGAATAAAAGCTACATCAGGAACATTTCCCATAGAATAAGCGCCTTCCAAAATGTCTAAAGTATGAAGTTTCAAATCATCAGCTGTAATTCTTTCTTTTTGAGTAGTTAACCATGAACCATCTTTTAATTTTTTCTTGGCAACAATAATGCCTTCGCCACCGAATCCTCGGGAAGGTTTCAGGGCAAATTTATCAGGGAGAGATTGCCAATCAAAATCAAAAACATTGCTTGGATCTTTAAATTTTGCAAAAATTTTGGGATGCAATACACCTGCCGATTTTAGGATTCTAGCTGTTTGGATTTTTGAATTGGCTATATTTCTGCCACGACGAGTATTATATTTGTAGGTAAACAATTGAGTACGAGCATTGAGGCCAAGAATATTTGATAATTTCATAGAAAGATCAGTAGATCAATAGTTAAGTAGCAATGAGCTTTCTGAATCTGTAAAATTCCATTAATCTGAGGCCAGAATATTTAGCGAGTAAAATATCAAGTGCTCCAACGGCTAAAAGAGAGATTTCAGGATTCAATAAAACATAATTTTGCAAAACTTTGAGAGTCATAAAAAAGTACGAAACTAAGGACAAAATAAGTGTTTCTGCAGTCAAATTTAAAGCAGTTTTAATACTCTTCCCTAATTGTACTCTTATAAAATCTTCAGCAAGTAAAATGAGAATTAATACGGCAAAGATAGAAACATTGGAAAGTGCTTGATATTTCAAAACGGGAGCCAAAAATAAAATTGAGAGAACCGCGACTACCACTGCCCAAAGAATAAAAGCCATACGAGGCAAATACTGAAGTTTAATTTTGAGTTTTCTCAGGACTATACGAACTAGTGTAGAAACCAAAACAATTACTAAAAATAAGCCAATACCAATAATTGGGCCTGTGGCAACAAAAACTACAGATAGTGCGGCGGGCAAGAAAATTCCGAAACCTCTGATTCCAACAACATTTCTGGCAAAAGCTATGACAAAAGCGATAATTGGCAAAAGAAGCAGAAGTACTATTGTATTGGCTGGAACTCCTGAGGCTACTGCCCCACGAATGGCGTATTTAAGTGGATTGAATGGCCAAACTGAGGTAACTTGCTGGCCATGTAGCAAACTTTCTGGGCTTTGGGCCAAAGCAGCAATAGGCGTAAAAAGGCAAATTCCCAAAACCATTAAAGATAAGAAGACAACAAAAATTTTGCGCATGGGATTTAAATAAAGAAAGTATGTGTATTATAGCATAAAGTAATGTAAAATTGGACTTCTATGTTCCAAATTCTAAAAACTTTTTACCACTTTGCTGCTCAGAAAAAATTGGCTTTTGCTGGTTTTATAGTTTTAGTGATCGTTACTACAATCTTAGGTGACTTAACTCCCTATTTTTACAAATTATTTATTGACGAGATTCCCAATAATAATTACCAAAAGTTGATTTGGATTTTGGTTATCTACACTGGAGTTCGTATAGTAAGGTTGATTTTTAATATTTTGACCAATGTCGCAGGAGACTTTAATGTAATTGATGCTGCAGCTAATCTAAGGTCAAAAGTTTTTAAACAAGTTCAAGATTTAGATTTTGTTTTTCATTCCAACAAAAGTACTGGAAGTTTAATTAGTATTTTCAAACGCGGCGACTCTGCATTTTTTAATATTTTCGACGTTCTTCACCATAGGATTTTGGAAACTGTCACAGGCATGATTATCATGTTTTATTTCTTCTCAACTGTCGACATTAAACTTACTGTTGCCGCTATTATCTCAATGATTTTGACATCGCTTGCAGCCAAATTTTTACTTCAAACGAACTTAGCTAAAAGAATTGAATTTAATAATCAGGAAGATAATATCTCTTCTGTAATTACAGACAACATGATTAATTATGAAACTGTAAAACTTTTTGCTAAAGAAAATTATGAACAAAATAGACTTGAAACCAAATTTACAGATTGGAAAAAAGCTCTTTGGGATTTCGCGAATTCTTTCCGAGTTGTTGATTTAACAATTGGCAGTATTATTAATCTTGGCGTTTTTGCAATTTTATTTTTCAGTTTACAGGCCGCGGCATCTGGAAAAATAAATATTGGAGATTTTGTTTTGGTCACGGCTTTTATTAATAACTTCATTCCTCGACTTTGGGATTTAACATGGAGCTTTAAAGATATTTCTAAAAATTATGCTGATATTGAAAAATATTTTGGACTACTGGACTATGAAATTGAAGTTAAAGATCCAGAACATCCAATTAAAATTGATGATGTTGCTGGAGAAATTAATTTTAATGATATTTCTTTTGCCTACAAAGAAAGAGCTAAAAATACTATTAAAGAAATTTCACTTAAAATTAAAAAAGGTGAATCAGTTGCTCTTGTTGGCAGAAGTGGATCAGGAAAAACTACACTCGTAAAATTACTTATGCGTTTCTTTGACCTGTCGTCAGGCCATATTTTGATTGACGGTATTGATATTCGAGATTTCACAAAAAGTGATTTGAGAAGTTTCATTGGTGTTGTTCCGCAAGAACCAATTTTGTTTAATAATACTATTGCATATAACATTGGGTACGGAAAAGATAAACCAAATTTTTCAGATATTAAATCCGCTGCAAAACTCGCAAATATTGATGACTTTATACAAAGTTTGCCAAAAAAATACGAGACTGAAGTTGGTGAACGCGGAGTTAAACTTTCCGGCGGCCAAAAACAAAGGTTAGCAATTGCGCGCATGATTTTGAGTAATCCCGACATTGTTATTTTTGACGAGGCAACAAGTCATTTGGACAGTGAATCTGAAAAGTTAATTCAAGATGCTTTCTGGCGTGCAAGAAAAAATAAAACTACTATTATAATTGCGCATCGTTTATCAACTATTATGCGAGCTGATAAAATCGTAGTTATGGAACATGGGAGAATAAAAGAAATTGGAACTCATGAAGAACTATTGAAAAACAAAGAAAGTTTATACTCTCACTTTTGGAATTTACAAATTAAACTGGATTAAATTTAGTCTTCTTTTCCCTGAATTCCCAATAGCCACAATACTGCTTCTTTTTTATAACGACGGTCACCTCTGGAGTTAATTCTAATTGGCGTTAATTTTCCTCTTTTTCCCCATCGTTTAATGGTTAGTGGTGAAACCCGTAAAACTTCAGCAACTTCACGAACGGTTAAAAGATCTGGGAGATTGTTTAATTTGATTGTTTTTTTTACTGTTGGTTCCATTGTGATGTCAATCAGAAGATATCAAAGGGCAACAGGGGTGTCAATGGGTAAATGGATGGTTTTTTATGAATTGTATTAAATTTTCCTTCGCTTCTTTTTTCGACTCACCAAAACCAGTTACTGGTATATTATCTACAGTTGTATCTAGTCTCCAAGGTTGGCATTGATTTGATTCTAGATAATTAAATTTTCCTGAAAAATTTTTCTCAGCTATGTTGAATTTTATTTCGGTTTCACCTCTTAATATGCTTAGTAAACTCATATGCTGATTCTATCAAAAAAAGTAAATTATAGTCAAAACTTTAAATCCCAATATAAACTTCAACTTTGTTGTCTTTTGCTCTCAAAATTCCAGTATCTATTTTATACTCCTTTTTATTGTTCTGGTCAGAGTGAATTACCACTTTGTTTTTGATAGTGCAGATAAAATTGGCGTGCCCCGGCAAAACATCAAAATCTCCTACTTCGTTAGTTGAAGAAACTGCAAAAACTTTGCCTTGAAAAACAATTCCGTCTCTCTTTCTTACAATTACATCAACTTTATCCATTTTCGATCCCTCCGATGAATAGAAGGTCTTCAGGTTTTTTTGAATCGTATTTTCCACTTAAAATATCAGCAATATCATCAACAGTTTTATTAAGAGGGACATATTTTCCTTCCCTGCCTGTTGCCTGGGCCACAACAAAAAATGGCTGGGTCATATAATTTTTAATCAAGCTTGCTCTTTTGTAAGCAAGCTGATTATCTGGAGACAATTCCCCTTCTCCGACCAAGGCTACCATTCTTTCTAATTCCTGAGATTTTTTAAGAATACTCAAAGCCTCAATTACTGCTTTGTAATGTTTTTCACCAACATTGGCAATATTAAGAATGGATGAGCTGGA
>DATJGY010000053.1:0-10856 GCA_035494495.1 Alphaproteobacteria bacterium | reverse complement strand
TATGTACCTTATCAAAGAATTTTAATAAAGCATAAGAAAAAATAATTTTATGGAAAATAATTTTGACATAAAATTAAGTGAGGAAATTGAGGCAATTTCTATTGATGCTAAGTCAAGAGGTTTTGGTGTTTCAAAGCAGATACTTTATAAAACTGAGTTTACTACTTTAGTAATTCATGCCTTCCATATCCCTAAAGAAGATGGGGAAATTCACCATTTTGATTTAAAAATAAATAAATATAAAAGAAAGAAAAAATCTGAGTCATGGAATTTGGTTATGGATGAGATGGAAGAGTATGATCACGGAGATTTTCAATCACTTAAAATAGATTGTGGTGATGGAGAAGCTGTAAAAAAGTTAACTGCGTTTCTGAATGCCCAGTATGAAGCCATTGGTCAGAAAATTGAAAAAAGGAAAGTAATTATTGATAATCCAGAAGATTTCGATTTTTCTTTTATAAAATCTCTTAACCCAAATAAACTAAAAGATATTGATTCCCTTGTTAGCACCGCTCGTTTAGAGAGTATAATAAATCGTTGGAACAACAATAAAAATAATAACAATGAGGAATTTTGGCAAAAGTTGTTTCAAAACTATACATGGATATTATCGCAAATTTTTTCATGCCCGTTTATCTTAATAGGAGAGAAATTTTATTGCGGCGGTAAAGAAGACGATGACAAGGGTGGTGTTAAAGGAGACCTACTCTACAAAAATGATCTCACAGGCAATTTAGCTTTTGTTGAAATAAAAACGCCAGAAACGAAGATTGTGGGAAAACAATATCGTGGAGATGATGACGGAAGGGAAAATGTAGTTTATAGTATGAGTGATGGATTAACTGGTGGTGTGAATCAGGTTTTGAACCAAAGAAAGATATATTTAAATACCCATGGGGACAATAATGGTAAATTTTTACACAACGCAAAATGTATTTTAGTTATTGGAAATGTGGATAAATTTAAAAATGAAGACGAGAAAAAATCTTTTGAACTATTTAGATCCGCAACTAAGGAGGTGGAAATTATTGCTTTTGATGAGTTGTTTGGAAGAACAAGTGCATTTTTAGAATTATTAAAAGAGGAAAAATAATATGAATACAACTTTAAAAACTGACATAACTGTAAAGGATATTTGTGAGGGCTTCGAATATAATGAGCTTGAAGGCAAAGGGCTATTTGGTTTGTCTGGTAAACTTACTATTCAACCTGAATACCAACGTAACTATATTTACGCTTCTGACGGAGGGAAAAGAGAGATGGCCGTTATTGAATCTATTCTTAAAAGCTACCCAATAGGACTGATTTATTTTAATAAGGTTTCTGAAAATAACCTGGAGGTTTTAGATGGACAACAGCGCATCACGAGTATTGGACGTTTTGTAACTGATAAATTTGCCATCAAAGACGAGAATGGCATGGAACAGTATTTTAGCGGTATGGCAAAAGATAAGAAAATTAAAATTCTAGAAACAAAATTGCTCATTTACGAATGCGAAGGGACAGAAAGCCAGATAAAAGAGTGGTTTAAGACGATAAATATTGCCGGTGTTCCACTCAATCAACAAGAGATAAACAACGCTGTGTATTCTGGACCATTTGTGACACTCGGTAAGGAAGAGTTTAGTAATAGCCAAAACTCCAACATACAAAAATGGAGCGCATACATATCAGGCAGCCCTAACAGGCAGGAATTTTTGGAGCGAGCATTTGATTGGGTAAGTAAGGGCAATATTGGTGGTTATATGAGTAGCCACCGTAACGACAAAAACATTATTGAGATAAAAAACTATTTTAATACTGTGATTGATTGGGTTTCGAGTGTGTTTACAGATGTAGAGAGTGAAATGCGAGGACTGGAGTGGGGACGACTGTATGAACAGTATCACGAGCAAACTTATGATACTGCTAAAGTATCTGCCCAGGTACAAAAACTCTACGGAGATCCATATGTTAAAAATCGTAAAGGTATTTTTGAATTTATCCTAGGAGGATCCACCGATACGAAATTGCTAGAGGTCCGAGTTTTTGACGAAGCTACCAAGAAAGCTGTTTATTCAAATCAAACTGAAAAGGCAAAGATTAATGGTAAATCAAATTGCCTTCTTTGTGCTCTGGGACACGATGCGAATAAAGGGAAGATTTGGAACTTGGAGGAAATGGACGCAGACCACGTAGCGGCTTGGAGCAAAGGTGGTGCGACTTCAATCGAAAACTGTCAGATGTTGTGTAAAACTCACAATCGCGCAAAGGGAAATCGATAAAGTTGTTAAAATTTGACCTTTGAAAAATTTGAAGTTAGGTTATTTGAAAAATAACCCATTGAACTTTTCTATTGTATCAACAAGCAAAACTAGAACTTTCCATTTCTTTTCTAGGTCTGTGTAATCTCTTAGCGCGAATGCTTCAGGGTGTGCGAACTCGTTTCGAAGACTGTTAATTTTACAAAGTTTAGTATAAAAAGGTTTCACCATATCTTTGTTCATCTCAGTTAATATTTCAAGTTTTCGAACAAAACTTAGCCTATCTATTAATACCAATATACTTCTATTTAGTCTTAATTTTTCATCATTATCTATCTTTTCCAATATAGGTCTATTTATATTTTTAATAATCAATATCTCCATACTCCTCTCGAGTGATGTATGAACAAATAAGATTCTATGACCTAATTCCTTTAGGTCCGGAGAAAGGTATTCAGGGTCCGCATCCTCTCTCTGGTCAATTTTAGCTTCAAGATAGTTAATCTCCTTTTTCAAATCATTCATGTGTAGTTATATCTCTATATTGTAATTGAGAAGTTTAAAAGGGAAAAAGAAAGCCCAATTCTGTTACAAATCGAGCTATCTTTGTCTGTTTGTCTCAATCTTCACTTAGGTCTTCTTATAGCGCCATACTCAAATCAGATTTCCTCAGGGGTAACACCCTGCTTATCGTTCGGAGTAATACTTTTACCTCAGACGAGGCCTTTCACCCCTAAACAGTATTACCACTTACATGTGAGACGCTAGGGGAATCCAAAAATGTTTGCATAAATGTAAACCTTTCTGTTCCCCATTTAAGGGTACATTTTGATTATAACATTGGAGTCAACAATCTGTAGTCGTCCTTAGCCGAAGGCGACGGATCGACGAAAGATGGGAGCGGGTAGGGAGAATCGAACTCCCGCCGAAAGATTGGAAATCTCTCGTTCTACCATTAAACTATACCCGCACTTCGTTACCTCAGTGTAAACCATAGACATTCTATCAAAAAATGTGCTAATTTAAAATAATGCAGGACAAGTTCAAATATATTCTCCAAATTATCCTTCTTGCTGGGGTTTACTTCGTCGCCGCGAAATTTGGCCTTTCTTTAGCCTTTGGAGTTAAACAAGTTACCCTTGTCTGGCCGCCAACTGGAATTGCTATTGCAGCCTTACTTTTGTTTGATAAAAAGCTTTGGCCGGGAATTTTACTCGGTGCATTTTTTGCAAATATTACAACAAACGAAACTTTTACAACTGCTTCTCAAATTGCCATTGGAAATACTTTAGAGGCCCTAACTGCTTGGTATTTTTTAAACAAATTAAAGTTTGACAAAGAATTTCATCATATAGAAGATATCGCTAAATTCATAGTTTGGGGAGCAATCGTTCCTACGATAGTTAGCGCAACTATTGGAACTCTAACCTTAGCTTTTAGTGGAACCATAGGCTGGCAAGTTTTCCATTCGACTTGGCTAACTTGGTGGCTAGGGGACACGACCGGCGCAATTTTATTTGCACCACTTATCCTTTCATTCAAAGATATTAAAGTTTTTCCGTTTAGTTTCAAAAAAATGTTTGAATTCATTGCTCTTATTGCTTCAACATCTTTTACAAGTATTTTAATTTTTACTGGCTACATCTCACCAACTTTCTCAATATATCCCACAAAATACATTGTATTCCCATTTATGATTTGGGCAGCACTTAGTTTTGGTGTACCCGGAGCGACTTGGATAAGTCTTTTAATTTCGGTTATTTCTATTTTGGGTTTTAAAGCAGGTAGTGGCCCATTTGCAAACCTTGGAAACCCAGAAATTGGCTTAACTCTTCTTCAGCTTCTTATGGCAGTTTTTTCTGTAACTTCAACAATCCTGGCAGCCGCACTTGATGAAAGAAAAAGGTCAGAGGGTAAGTTCAAAGAAAGCGAGACACGATTCCGGGCTCTAATTGAAAATAGCTATGAAGCTATAATTTTGGTGGATGCCAAGGGAACAATAGTTTATACAAGCCCTTCTGTAAAGAGGATTTTAGGTTTTACTTCTGCAGAACTTGAAAATACAAATGGCTTTAATTTAATTCACAAAGACGATAAAATCCGCTTAGCAAAAATCCTTGCAGAGCTTATCGTAAAACCTGGAAAAACCGTTCAAGTTGAAAATAAAATTGTCAAAAAAGACGGAGAAGTACGCTGGATGGAAGCTGTGGGCACTAATTTACTACAAGAAGAAGGGGTTGGAGCAATTGTTATAAATTTCCGAGATATTACAGATCACAAAAAGCTTGATGAAACAAAAAGTGAATTTGTATCACTTGCTGCTCACGAACTTAGAAGCCCGATTTCTAATATCCGCTGGTATACCGAAAGCCTACTAAAAACAAAGCCCTCTAAATATTTAAATGAAATTTATTCTTCAACTTTGAAAATGACTTCTTTAATAAATACTCTTTTAACTGTTAATAAGGTCGAATTAGGAAAACTTACATATGAACCAGAGAAAGTAGATTTGGTAACAATTGTAAAAGATATTACTCAAAATATTAAAATAGAAAAAAATTTGCCGGAGAAGTTAGAAGCCTTTGCTGATCCAAATTTACTTAGAATTATTTTGGAAAACTTAATTAATAACGCTGTCAAATATTCCCCGGGGGATAAGAAAATTAGTATCAATGTTAAAGAAGTTAAAGAAAAAATTCATATTGAAGTTAAGGATTTCGGAATTGGAATCCCGAAAAATCAGCAAGATAAAATATTTACAAAGTTGTTTAGAGCTGATAATGTTAAAAAGACATTTCCAGATGGAACTGGCTTAGGGCTTTATTTAGTCAAAGCAGTCGTAGATAAATTGAAAGGGGAAATTTGGTTTGAATCAGAGGAGAATAAAGGAACTACATTTTTTGTAGATTTACCCAAAAAAATTATATGACAGTACTTATTGCAGAAGACGACAATTCGTTAGCTAACATTTTGAAAACAAGGCTTGAAAAATTGGGCATTGAAGTAGTTACGGCGGGAACTGGTCAACAAGCCCTAAATATTGTCAAAAACAAAATTCCTAATCTTATTCTTTTAGATATTATGCTCCCTGGAGGATTAAACGGTTTTGATGTTTTGGAACAGTTGAAAAAAGATCCAATTCAAAAAGATATTCCAGTGATAGTTTTAACTAATTTGGATACTGAGAGAAAAACTGCAATAGAAATTGGAGCGGTTGATTATATCGTGAAGCCAAATATTTCTCTCGATGAGGTAATTCTTAAAATCCAAAATAATCTTCATTAAACTAAAGTCGGAGTGACAGGATTCGAACCTGCGACCTCCTCGTCCCAAACGAGGCGCGCTACCAACTGCGCTACACTCCGATGTACTAACAAACTTAAGTGCCGAGGGCGAGACTCGAACTCGCACGAAGATTTTACCTTCGCGGGCTCTTAAGGCCCGTGTGTCTACCATTCCACCACCCCGGCTAATTAAAGTTCTTTAAATATTCCCTTCATCCACCTTCTTCCAGATCTAGATTTTAGAAATTTTTCTCTTTTCGAAGCTTCTAGTTTATTTTTAAAAACTTCAAGATAAATTAATACCCAAGGCTTATATCTGTTAGTAAAATAACTTTTACCATTATTGTGTTCCTGCAATCTTCTTTCAGGATTATCAGTTATCCCAACATAAGTTTTAATTTTTAAAGTGCTAAATAAAATGTATAAATAATACGTTTCGTCTACCATTCCATCCGCCTAGGCTCGACGCCTCGCGAGACTGGCCACCCCGGCGCTTACATGTTATTTTAACATCACGGCTTCCAAAAAGGAAACGAAGATTGGGTGGGGAGTTAGAGGACGGCTAATGTACTCCGGATGAAACTGAGTTCCCACGAAAAACTTGTGATTTTTAATTTCAATTGCTTCAACTAATTTTCCATCTGGGGAAGTTCCAGAGATAACAAAGCCTGCTTTTTCAAACTCTTTCTTAAACTCATTATTAAATTCATAACGGTGTCTATGGCGTTCACCTGAAACTAAATCTTTTCCGTAAATTTTATGAAGCAAAGTTCCTTTTTTAATTGCACAAGGATAAGCTCCAAGGCGGATTGTTCCACCATACTGATGTTTTGCTAGATATTCTTTTTGGCCTTCCATTATGTGAATTATTGGATGTTTTGTATCTGGATCTGCTTCAGTTGTATTGGCATCTTTCATTTTTAAAACATTCCGAGCAAATTCGATACAGGCCATTTGCATACCAAAACACAATCCCAAATAGGGAACATTATTTTCGCGAGCAAATTTTGCCGCGATTAACTTTCCTTCAACTCCTCGGGAACCCCAACCTTGGGGAACTATTATTCCGTCAAATCCTTCCAAACTTTTTTTCTTTTTCTCCAAGTCTTCAGTATCGATCCAAGAAGTTTTAATATTTACTCCAAGTTTTGCTCCTGCATGTTTTAAAGCTTCAATTACCGAAACATAAGAATCTTCCAATTGATATTCTCCGGTTGCGAAATATTTCCCAACCATACAAAGATTCATAGTCTTAGGCCAAACTTTTGTAATTCTATCTGTCATTTCTTTCCAAGCTTGCATATGTTTGTGTTTTTTGCTTTTCAGGGAAAGTAATCCAAGACAAGTGCTTGCTAAATGATGATTTTCTGTATGGAGAAGAATTGGAACTTCGTAAATAGTATCTAAATCTGGAATTGAAAAAACATGTTTTTCACTAATATTGCATGCCATGGCAATTTTGTCCAAGCGCTTTTTATCTATTTTAATTTGGCTTCTGGCAATTAAAATATCTGGCTGAATTCCTAGGCCGTTTAAAACATGAACTGAAGTTTGAGCGGGTTTGCTTTTTAATTCTCCGACATTTGCCAAATAGGGAAGATAAGTCACATGGACTTGAATTACATCTTTTGGATGTCTTAATTTTAAAATTCTAGAAGCTTCAAAAAAGATGCCATTTTTATATTCTCCAACCGTGCCGCCAAATTCTACGATTACAACATCTGCTTTGTGAACTTCGCCAGCCAATTTTATTCTGCGAATAATTTCATCTGTCACATGGGGAATGACATCAACCGTATCACCACCATATTCAAAAGCACGTTCTTTGCGAATTACTTCGCCGTAAACTTGGCCTGCTGTAATATAGTTTTCTTTTTTTAAATCTTCATGGACAAATCTTTCATAATGTCCAAGATCTTCATCGGTTTCCATGCCATCATGGGTCACAAAAACTTCACCGTGTTCTTGTGGGCGGAGAGTTCCTGCATCAACATTAAAATACATATCGACTTTTACAGGGGTGACTTTGTAGCCGCGGGATTTGAGGAGAAAAGCGAGGGAGGCAGTTGTAATACCTTTTCCAAGGCCTGATACAACTCCGCCAGAGACAAATATGTATTTCACAAAAAGTACTTTAGTCAGAATAGCTTATCTGTAAAAAGTGTCAAGGGGAATGTTTTGTGCGCCTAGAGAGAATCGAACTCCCATCCCTTGTTCCGAAGACAAGTACTCGATCCGTTGAGCTATAGGCGCCCTTCGACTTTGCTCAGGGTAAACTTTATAATTATATCATGCAAACAATCTTTTCTGATCATGCCCTGACTAGAATCAAAGAAAGACACATTTCAAAACTCAAAGTTTATGCAACAATCAAAAATCCTCAAGAAAAGTTAGCAAGTTTTAAAGATAGAGCAATTTATAGAAGAAAATTTGGATCCAAGACTTTGGAGGTAATAGCTAAACAAGAAAACAAATTTATAGTAGTAATTTCAGCTTATATGATAAAATAACATTATGAAAATTAAATACGACAAAAAGGTTGATGCTTTATATTTCACTTTGGCAAAAGGAAAGTATTCTGATTCTGTAAAAGTTTCTGACAATGTAATGATAGACAAAGATTCTAAAGGAAATATTTTGGGAATTGAGATTTTAGACGCTACAGAAAATATTCCAGCCTTCAATCCCAAAGAAGCTAAATTTCAATTTCAAGCTGTATAATGGGTTATGTTAACAATTGACCAACAGATTGAAGAAATTGAAGAAGTTTTAAGAAAAACTCCACACCACAAAGCCACGAATGGTTTTATCGGCCAGATGCGGGCCAAGATTGCAAGACTTCGCGACAAAGAGATTGAATCAAATGGAAAATCTGGCGGTAGTGGTGGATCGGGATTTACGGTTCGCAAACAAGGAGATGCAACTGTAGTTTTGGTAGGGCCGCCTTCGGCTGGAAAATCAACACTTCTTAATCAATTAACCAATGCCGAAAGTAAAGTTGCGCCTTATGCTTTTACCACAGTTACAGTTGTCCCAGGAATGCTTAAATATAACCAAGCCTATATTCAAATACTTGATATTCCGGGTTTAATTGAAGGCGCCAAGGAAGGCAAAGGTCGAGGTAAAGAAGTTTTGTCTGTTGCTCGTGGGGCAGATCTCTTATTAATTATGACTGATGTAAAAAGAGTTGGTGCTTTTGCTCATATGGTCAAAGAGTTAACTGGTGCTGGAATTAGAATTAATCAAAAGGCGCCTCAGGTTTTGATTGAGAAAAAAGTTAGCGGAGGCTTGGAAATTCACTCAAATATTCAGCAAAGTATTGATAAAGAAACCATCAAAGAAATTGCTCGAGAATTTGGCATCAAAAGCGGCGATATTACTCTTAAAGAAAAATTAACAATGGACAGGTTGTTTGATGCATTTTCTCCGAACAGAGTTTATGTTCCTGCAATTTTTGTAATTAATAAAATTGATGAAATGCCAAATTATAAAGACACGATTGATGGTGAGTTTGTTGGTATTAGTGCTGATAAAAAAGTTGGAGTTGATGATTTGATTAATCAAATCTGGAAAGCGTTAAAATTTGTTACCGTGTATATTTTAGACGATTCTATTATTATGAAAGAGGGGGAAACGCTAAAAGATGTTGCCTTAAAAATCGGTACTGACTTTTCTCAAAAAGTGAAATTTGCCAAAATTAATGGCAATGGCGCCAAGTTTGAAGATCAAGAAGTTTCGCTTTTAACGGAGGTTAAAGAAGGTATGAGAATTGAATTTGTATGATTACAATATTTATAGACGAATCAGGAACTTTACCGGACACAAAAGATAAAGTCATTGTTATTGCAGCGGTGGGAGTGTTTATTCCTTCAAAAATAGATAAAATATTCAAGGCGCTTCAGAAAAAAAGAGATTCTAAAACAAAGGCAAGGGAGTTAAAATTTTATACTGCTGGCAATAAAACAAAAGATTTGTTCTTTGAAAAAATTGCAAAAGAAGATTTTGAGATCTTTGTATTAGAAGTTGAAAAAATGAATAGAAAAATCCCTGACACACCCGAAAATTTTGCAGTTCTCTGTTGGATACTTTTAAATGATATACTTACTTTTTGCCCAAATATTAAGGAAGTTATATTAGACCGTCATTTTTCAAGAGACTATGACACTAAACAATTTAATAAATTCTTACACGAGTTACTTCCTAATCACCCCCAAATTAGCCACGTAGACAGTAAATTTGAAAATAGAGTTAATATCGCAGATATGATAGCAGGTGCAGTATTATCGAAAGAGGCGGGCAAAACTGACAAATATTTTAATATAATTACAAGTAAAATAATAAGTGAAAAAAGACTAAACTGGACTGAGGCGAAAAAGAAGTTCCTAAACAAAAAACTTGTCTGAACCGATGCAAGCACCCATCCAAACAAGTTATTATGTGTATGCTATCAAAATGAAATAATTATGTCAATTACAAACTACGAACTAATCGACAGTGGAGAAGGCAGAAGATTGGAAAAATTTGGCGATTACATTTTAGATCGTCCAGATCCTGAAGTTTTATGGAAAAAAACCCTTCCTATTTCTGAGTGGGACAAGGCAAACGCAAAATTTGAGGGAAAGTGGATTAATAAAGACGTTCCCGAAAAATGGCAAATTGAGCATGATGGCCTCAAATTTTGGCTAAAATTATCTCCTTTTAAACATGTCGGAATTTTTCCAGAACAAAGTTCACAATGGGACCAAATCTCCAAATTAACCAATCAACCAATTAACCTGCTTAATCTGTTCGCCTACACTGGTATCGCATCTCTTTTTGCTGCAAAAGCTGGAGCGAAAGTTACACACGTTGATGCGAGTAAACCCGCAATTACTTGGGCAAGAGAAAACCGAGATTTAAATAATATGCAAGATGCGCCAATTCGCTGGATTGTTGATGATGCTTTAAAATTTACCGCTCGAGAAATCAAAAGGGGAGCAAAATATGATGCGATTATTATGGATCCACCAGTTTACGGTCATGGTCCAGATGGAACGCCTTGGGAATTTAATCGTGATTTTCCTAAACTTTTGGAAAATTGTAAACAAATTTTGTCAGATAATCCAAGTTTTGTTTTGGTTAATGCCTATGCAATTTCAACTTCTTCAACAACTCTCGCCAATACTCTAAATGATCATTTTGGAAAATTGGGTGGAAATATTGAACATGGGGAATTGACATTGAAAGAAAAATCAGCAGGGAGACTACTTTCAACCGGCATCTGGGCAAGGTGGGTTATTTGAGAAGATTCTTCTCTTTCAAAAGTAGTATAAATTTTTCTAAATCGGTA
>DATJGY010000052.1:0-3071 GCA_035494495.1 Alphaproteobacteria bacterium | reverse complement strand
TATTACAGTCCCTGCTTATTTTGATGATGCACAACGTCAGGCTACAAAACAAGCAGGTGAAATTGCAGGGCTTACAGTCGAGCGCATTATCAACGAACCCACCGCTGCAGCTTTGGCCTATGGAATGGATAAGAAAAACGCTCACAAAATTGCAGTTTATGATTTAGGTGGCGGAACTTTTGATATCTCGGTTTTGGAGCTTGGTGACGGGGTTTTTGAAGTCAAGGCAACCAACGGAGATACACATCTCGGAGGTGATGATTTTGATGCAGTTATAGTTGACCATATAGTTTCTGAATTCAAAAAAGAACACGCGGTTGATTTGAAAGCTGACTCTCAAGCTTATCAACGTGTGCGTGACGCCGCAGAAAAAGCCAAGATTGAACTTTCAGCCGCAGCTGAGGTTGAAATTAACCAGCCTTACATTACTCAAAAAGATGGCCAGCCAATGCATTTGACCATGAAGTTAACTCGCGCAAAATTAGAAAGTTTGGTTGATGAACTTATTCAAAAAACCATTAAACCAGTTGAAGAAGCTTTGAAAGATGCAAAATTAAGTCCAAAAGATATTGATGAAGTAATTATGGTTGGTGGTATGACCCGTATGCCAAAAGTTGCCCAAGTCGTTAAAGATTTCTTTGGCAAGGATCCAAATCAATCAGTGAATCCCGACGAAGTCGTTGCAATTGGAGCTGCAATCCAAGGCGGAGTTTTGGGCGGCGAAGTTAAAGATATTTTGCTCTTGGATGTTACTCCATTAACTTTGGCAATTGAAACCATGGGTAATATTGCGACCCCAATGATTCCGAGAAATACTACAGTTCCAACAAGCAAAACCGAAACTTTCTCAACCGCCGCTGACAACCAAACTCAGGTTGAAATTAATGTAACTCAGGGCGAGCGCCCGCTTTCGGCTGACAATAAATCATTGGGAAGGTTTGTTTTGGATGGGATTCCACCAGCTCCTCGTGGAGTTCCGCAAGTTGAAGTTACTTTTGATATGGATGCTAGTGGAATTTTGACAGTAACTGCAAAGGATAAAGCTACAAATAAAACCACAAATATTAAAATTACAGGCGCCGTTGGACTTTCCGATGAAGAAGTTAAAAGAATGCAGGAAGAGGCTGAAAAACACAAAGTTGAGGATGAGGCCAAAGCTGAAACTATTAAAGCTAAAAACAGTGCTGATGCACTGGTAGCTACAGCTGAAAAATCCTTAAAAGATGCAGGAGATAAAGTTCCGGTGGATGTAAAGGAAAAGGTGGAGGAGAAAATTAAGAATGTTAAAGAAGTTAGTTCTAAAGAGGGTGCTACAAAAGAAGAAATCGAAACTGCGACGAAAGATTTGAGTGAAACTTTGTCCTCAATTGGCCAGGCGATGTATGGCAGCCAAGGCCAGTCTTCGGCTGATGGAGCAAAAGCTACAGGTGAGGAACAAGGAAAAGAAGAAAATGGTGAAGATTCAAAAT
This sequence comes from Alphaproteobacteria bacterium, assembly GCA_035494495.1. Taxonomy (GTDB): domain Bacteria; phylum Patescibacteriota; class Microgenomatia; order UBA8517; family UBA8517; genus DATJGY01. Next base: position 1,602 of record DATJGY010000052.1, on the reverse strand, counting down.
CCGATAAAAAAGACGGTTCCAAGGTTGAAGAAGGTGAGGTTGTAAGTTAAAATTGGTTATGGAAACAAATACACAATTAAGTCCTGAAAGAAAAGACCTATATGATAAATTTTGGGGTGGATTTTGTGAGAGACGTGGAATTAATTTACAAGATTCGTATCCAATTAAAAGGATGTATTATTTCTTATCCACCATTACGGCTGGAGGCTTTACTAAGTTTGGTAAAGATCTAACTGGTGATCCAAGACCTGAGAACGAAAAACTTGTTATTACTTTTTCGCAAGATGGTCAACTCAGTCATGAGCAATCTGAAGCTTTAGAATTATTAAAAGTTTTAGATTTTGACACGACAGTTGTAAGTACTGTCTCTACAAGGGATGGAAATATACAAACACATCATCAAATATTGGCAGTAGAAAAAACTCTTCAAAAAAATAATTATTAATATTAAAAAAGGGGAAAATTTAGCATTTATCTTTTTATCATTTATAATTCTCATCTATGGCAACAAAAACTGATTACTACGACATTTTAGGAGTTTCTAAAACTGCAAGTGCTGATGATATTAAAAAAGCATATAGAAAACAGGCTCTTGAGTGGCATCCGGACAGACATAAGGACAACAAAGAAGCCGCTGAGAAAAGATTTAAAGAAATAAACGAGGCTTATCAAGTTTTGTCTAACCCCCAAAAGAAAAGCTCTTACGATCAATTTGGTTCTGCTGGTGGACCAACTGGCAATCCCTTTGCAGGTGGCGGCTCACCTTTTACCTACACTTATTCAACTGGTGGGCAAAATCCTTTTGGCAATGCAGACTTTGGCGATCCGTTTGATATTTTTGAGTCATTTTTCGGAGGAGCTTCCCCATTCGGCCAACAATCTCGCCGTCAGCAAATTCCAAGATATTCACTCGATATTGATTTTATGGAAGCTGTAAAAGGTGTATCTAAAGAAGTTAGTATTGATGGCAAAAAGAGAAAGATTAAAATTCCAGCAGGGATTTACGAAGGCGCAAGAATTAGCTTTGGCGATTTTACACTTTCGGTTAACATTAAACCAAGCAAGGTTTTTGAGCGGGAAGATGATGATATTTATGTCACAGTTGGAATTCCATTTTCTTTGGCAGTTTTGGGTGGGGAAATTAAAGTTCCAACAATTGAAGGAGAGGTTAAAATTCGTGTCCGCCCTGGAACTCAAAGTGGAACAATGATGAGACTTCGGGAACAAGGCGTGCCTCATTTGCAAGGACGCGGAAAGGGTGATGAATATATCAAAATCACAATCGCGACACCAGAAAAGTTAAACAAAAGTCAGAAAAGTTTGATTGAGGAAATGAAGGAAGAAGGATTATGAAACTTTTAAAACATATTGAGGATGCTCCTTATTCAAAAGATTTAAAAGTTAAGAAAAGATTTGCTGTGCGAGCCGTTTTGCTAGATGAAAAAGGACTTACACCTGTTGTTTTTGCCTCAAAAATGAATTATCACAAAATTCCTGGTGGTGGAGTTGAAAAAAGGGAAAATAAAATTGATGCGCTAGTGAGAGAAATTTATGAGGAATCAGGTTGTAAGGTGATAATTGATGGAGAAGTCGGAAAAATTA
>DATJGY010000051.1:0-10944 GCA_035494495.1 Alphaproteobacteria bacterium | reverse complement strand
TGTTTGAGAATTTGATTGATAAAATTGATGAAGAGCTGTCGCATAGAATCTTCAGAATTGGTGTTGGAGTTCCACAAAGTGAAATTCCACTTAATATAGCAAGAGAAAATGTTGATAAGTCAGACAACATCGGCCTTACGGATCCAATTAACCAATCAACCAATAAACCAATAACCAAATTGAGCCGCAACGATCCTTGCTGGTGTGGAAGTGGTAAAAAGTGGAAGAAGTGCCATTATCCAAAGATTGCTTAATTACTAAAGTTTATATAAAATAAATTATGACTCAAGCAAAACAAGAAATTTCGAGTGATTTGAAGCTCGTTATTGTTTTAGTTCTTCTGTTTGTTTTATATCCCGTTGGTTTAATTTTAATGTTTAAATGGATGACGTGGCCAAAATGGGTGAAGTGGTTGATAGCCTTGCCTGTTGCCATCTTTCTACTTTGTATTTTTATTACTATGGTAGGAGGATTAATATTTGGATTGAGCGGCAATTATAGTTCACGCAATCAGCTCGAAGATGCTGAGAATAGATTGAATAATGCTGTATATCAAAATACCTGTACAAAACAGTGTGCTGCCACGAAAGGTGATATGGATAAATGTATCCAAAAGTGTCTTCAAGATTTTGGAAATAATTCGAAGTAAATTAACTTTCAGTTTTTATTGTTAAACTATTGACCTCGGTAAATATTCGCTTTACATTTAAATAATGACAGACACTCGAATAGCAATTTTCAAGGGAAAAAATATAAGAAAAGTTGTTTATAAAAATGAGTGGTGGTTTGTAGTCGAAGATGTCGTTTTGTCATTGATAGATTCAAGTGACCCTAAACAATATATTCAGCGCATGAAATTGCGTGATCCAGAACTTGCAAAAGGGTGGGTACAAATTGTACATACCCTTAAAGTTTCTACTCCTGGTGGCGAACAAGGAATGATTTGTGCGAATACTGAAGGCGCGTTTAGAATTGTTCAATCGATTCCTTCTCCGAAAGCCGAACCTTTCAAACGTTGGTTGGCAAAAGTTGGATACGAACGGGTTCAAGAAATTGAAGATCCAGAGTTGGGAAGCAAGAGAACTAGAATGCTTTACAAACTAAAAGGTTATCCAGAAAGTTGGATTGAAAATAGAATGCGAGGGATTGTTATTCGTGAGGAATTGACCGATGAATGGCAAAAAAGAGGAGCTAAAGAAAATAAAGATTATGAAATTTTGACTGCTGAAATTTCCAAAGCAACATTTGGTGTAACTCCTGCCGAATACAAAAATCTAAAGGGAATTAAAAAACAAAACCTGCGAGATCATATGGACGACTTTGAACTGCTTTTAACAACTCTTGGTGAAAGAACAACAACTGAAATTCACAAAACTGAGGATTCAAAAGGAATGAAAAAACTGAAAGAAGATGCAAAAGATGGCGGCGATATTGCCGGTCGAGCCAGAGCTGATTTGGAAAAAAGATTAAAAAGATCTATAGTTACAAAGAAATCATATGTCCTGGACAACAAAAAGTTCTAAAGAAATTTACAAAAGTAATTGGATGACAGTTACTGAAGATCAAGTATTAACCTCCACCGGAAAAGAACTAACATGGAGTGTTGTTCATAAAAAAGATTTTGCTTTGATAATTCCTTGGGACGGGAATAAATTTACTTTAGTAGGAGTTTATAGATATCCAATTGGCCAATTTTCTTGGGAATTTCCTCAAGGCCACATGGAAGGAGATAATATTTTTGAAACCGCGAATGAAGAACTTCAAGAAGAAACTGGTTTGATAGCTGACAAAGTTGAGAAGTTGGGAGACTTCCATTTAGCTAACGGCTTTCTTGATCAAAAATGCCATACATTTTTAGCTACCGGTCTGAAACCTGGAAACTCAAACAGAGAAGCGGGAGAGGAAGATATGAAAATTAAAGAAGTTACTATGAAAGAAATAGAAAATATGATTGTGGAAGGTGAAATTAAAGATGGCCCCACGATTACGGCCCTAATGTTATTTAAATTTTGGAGAAGGGAAAAGTGAGTATGATCAACTTTGTCTACTTTGATGTTGGAGGAGTTGTTATTAAAGATTTCAGTGGTACAAATAATTGGGAAGAACTTCAAAAAGAAATTGGAATAAAACCTGAAGATTATCAAAAGTTCGATGATTTTTGGGATAAATATCCGGTTGATACAACTTGTGATGTTGAAACTTTAAAGCCATTTATTAAAGAAGAGTTTGGAGTTAAATTTCCTGAGAACTATTCGCTTTTGATTGATGGTTTTGTAAACCGGTTTGAAGTAAATAAATCTATTTGGTCAACTATTGAACAAATCAAAGGTCAAACAAAAATTGGTTTGTTGACAAACATGTATCCTAATCTTTTTTCCGAAATCGAAAAGCGCAAAATCATGCCAGAAGTAAAATGGGATGTAATCATTGATTCTAGTGTCGTAAAACTAGCAAAACCAGACAGGAAAATATTTGAGCTAGCTGAAAAGGAATCCGATTCCAAAGGCAAAGAAATTTTGTTTGTAGAAAATAGTTTGGGGCACGTAAAGGCCGCACAAGACTTTGGTTGGCAAACATTTTTGTATGATTCAAAAAATCCTGAAAAAGCAAGTAAAGACTTGTTAGAATGTTTTGAGGAAAATAAACATGAATAAAAACATAAAAGGATCTATATTGTTGCTAACTTCAGCTATTCTTTACGGTTTTTTTGGGATAGTTTCTAGATTTACATATAGATTTCCAGCTTTTACTCAGAGTTGGATTAGAAGTGTAATTATCTTGTTTTTTCTTTCAATCTTGTTTCTTGCAGGGAAGGAGAAATGGAAAACAATTGAAAAAAAAGATATAAAATGGCTTTTAATATGGATTGTGCCATCAAGTTTTCAGACAGTCTTAACTTTTCTAGCTTTTAATCACTTACAGCTCGGGACTGCTTATTATATTTTGTATTCAACAATGATTTTAGGTGGTATATTTTCTGGCAAGATTTTCTTTTCTGAAAAATTTAATCTTCCTAAATATTTATCTTTGTTTTTTATTCTTTTAGGATTATTTTTAATATATGGTTCAGATTTCAAATTAGTTGGAAATATTTATGTTGTCATGATGTTAATATCGGGACTTCTGGTCGGGTTTTGGAATACTTTATCTAAAAAGATTTCTGGAAATTATTCTGAATCTCAGTTGATGATTTTGGATTCTTCAGTCACTCTGATCGTGTGTTTTTTAGGAGCAAAAGCTGCAAGAGAAAATTTGCCAAGTTTTTCAGATTTACATTTATATTTTTGGATTTTGATCTTTGCAGTTTTAAATATGGTTTCAATATTTATTCTTATTCGAGGTTTCAAATATGTTCAGGCTCAAGTGGGTAGTTTAATACTTCCCACAGAAGTATTTTTTGCATCAATCTTTGCATTCATTATTTTTCATGAAGTTCTTTTAACCAGGGTTTATATTGGAGGACTGTTAATATTCCTAGCAGCAATTACACTCCCATTTATAGATTTAATAAGAAATAAAAATAAAAAATGAAATTCTTTGACAAACCTCTAACAAAATCAGAATTAGAAGAAATTCAAAAAGAGTTCGGAAGTTATGTAAAAATAACTGCTGATATTGAAAATAAATGGATTGTTGTTGGCTGTGAACTTCATGCGGATGGTGAGCAAATTCTTCTCGAGAAAGGTAGCGAGCAAGACAACATTTGGGGAGGTGGAATTAATTTTCCTAACAAAATAATTGACACAACCGCAGTTTTAAATCTTCGGCCTCGACTTGGAAATGACAGTATGGAAATTTTAGATATACAAAGACGAGAAAAATTTGTTAGTATTGTTAGAGATTATTTTAAGGAATTATGGCATTAGATAAACTTTCAACTGAATCAGATCAAATTGGCAACCTTTATAGATCAGCTTTATATTTGGCAAAAGGCTCGACTGAAATGGGTTTACAATTTTTGGATAAATCTGGCAGGAAATTTGATAATATTAAAATTGATAATGAAACACAAAGACTTTTTTGGGCGGAGAAAATTTTAGATGAATATATAAAACTAAAACATGCCTAACAAATATCTAATTACAACTATAATTTTAGTTTCTTTGGCAGTGGGAGGCAGTATTTATATCTTGGCAAAACCTACTCCACAAGTTACAATTGAAACTACACCAGAACCAACAGCACAGCCAACAACTATGGAAACTGACAAATTATTAATTCAAGATGAAGTAATTGGAACCGGAGCAGAAGCTCTCTCGGGCAAGAAAATTACAGTAAATTACACAGGAACTCTTACAGATGGCACAAAATTTGATAGTTCACTTAATCCCGGCAGAACTCCATTTACATTTAATTTAGGGGCGGGAGAAGTTATTCAAGGATGGGATCAAGGATTTGCTGGTATGAAGGTTGGAGGCAAAAGAAAACTTACAATTCCACCTTCTTTGGGATATGGTGCACAAGGTGCTGGAAGTCTTATTCCACCTAATGCAACTTTGATTTTTGAAGTTGAGCTTCTTGGTGTAGAATAAGTAATGTCCAAACTTATAGCCTCAATTTTATTATTTTTTTCAAGTCTTTTCCCCGGGCCTAAAGTTGCTATAAGTAGCCAAGAATTTACCAATGGCGGCGCTATTCCACTTCGTTTTACTTGCAACGGAGACAATATTAATCCGCCTCTAATTTTTGACCGTGTTCCGGGAGACGCCAAAAGTTTAGTTTTGATTGTGGAAGACGACAAAGCTTTTACTCATTGGTCGGTTTTTAATATTGACCCAACAATTACAAATATTGAGGAAGGAAAAATCCCAGAAGCCCTAGAGGGAACTAATGATTTTGGAGAACTAAAATACATGGGCCCGTGTTCGACAGAAAAACACAAATATTATTTTAAAGTTTATGCACTAGATACTTTATTGTCTTTGGACGAAGGCGCTAAGAAATCAGAAATTGAAACTGCTATGCAAAAACATATTATTGCCAAAGGGGAACTGTATGGTCTTTAAATCTCAACATGGCAATATTCCCCTGCCAGTATTTTTCCCTGACGCAACGCGCGCGGTTTTGAAATCTCTTGACTCAACCGATATTGAAAATACCAAAACTCCTGGAATTTTAGTTAATACTTTTCATCTTTGGCAGGAACTCTCAGAGAAAATTTTGCAAGAATTTGATGGTATCGGGAATTTCATGAGTTGGCGCGGCGGTATAATTTCTGACTCAGGTGGATTTCAAGTTATGTCGGTAGTTAAAAATGGCCATATTCCAGGAAAAATTACAGATGAAGGTGTTGTTTTTTATCCATCAAAAAAGAAAAAATTTGTTTTGACTCCTGAAAAATCAGTCGAATTCCAAATGAAATTAAAAACTGACATGGTTGTTGTTCTTGACGATTTCACTGATCCGAAGGCGAATTACGAAGAGGCAAAAGAATCTGTTGAAAGAACTATCGAATGGGCGAAAAGAAGTAAGGCTGCATTCCGTTCACTGTCCACCGTCCACCGCCCGTATCTGTTGGGTGTTGTTCAAGGTGGAAAATTCCAGGATTTAAGAAAATATTGTGCTCAAGAATTAGTAAAAATCGGTTTTGATGGTTTTGGTTACGGTGGCTGGCCGATGGATGAAAATAATAATTTTGATTTAGAATCGGCCAAAACTATTGCTGACAACTCTCCAAAAAATTATTTTTTGTATGGTTTGGGAATTGGCAAACCAGAAGATATTGTAGCTTGTGCAAAATTGGGATTTAATATTTTTGATTGTGTTTTGCCAACCCGAGATGGGCGTCATGGAAGGCTTTATACTTACACCGCAAAAACAATTGAAGAGATCGATATTACTAAACCAGATTTTTATAAATTCAATGGTAAAAGTCTTGCTTGTGATTGTTTACTGTGCACAAGATACTCTAGAGAATATTTAGCACATCTTTTTAAAATTGGAGATTTTACAGCAGGAAGATTGGCAACAATTCATAATTTGCGATTCTACTCGATTCTCATGGAGAAGCTCCTCAATGCTGATGGAAAAGATTCGGTTGACAAACAGTAATTCGTGAGTTTATACTGCGCACTAACATGGAAAACGACCAAAATCAGTCTTCATTTGAACAACCAAGTTCTTCCAATATTTCTTTTCCGAGTGTGGCTCAACCAAGAAAATCTGGCGGACAAAAAACTTTGCTTATAATTGGAATTTTAATTTTAGTTGGAATTTTAGGTTTTGTGATTTTTAAAACTGCTACTAAAAAAGATGAAGTTGCATTGGATGAGCCAACTCCTTTTGATAATTTGACAACAGCTTCGGAAGATACAACATCTCAAACGCCAACTCCAACTCCTTCGGCCTCGCCATCGGCAACTGTTAAACCAGCGGACAAGAGTGTAATTTCAATTGAAATTCAAAATGGAACTGGTGTTCCAGGAGAAGCCGCATATTTACAAACTCAGCTAAAAAATTTGGGTTACAGTGATATTAAAGTTGGCAATGCCAGCTCAACCGATGCAACTGCTACAATCGTAACTTTTGGCAAGGATGTGGCCAGCACAATTGTCACCGAAATTACCAAGAAACTTGAATCAATTTACACAACAGTAACTACTAAAACTGCAACGTCAGGATCGAATATTGTAATCGTTACAGGTTTAAGGAAAGGTGCAACTGCAAAACCATCAGCTTCGCCTTCTGCTTCCCCATCCGCAACTCCAAAAGCTACGGCAACTCCGTAATTTAGTATGTTAAAATAGATTCATGTTGAATTTTTCTCAGAGAGAGAGAGAGAGAGTAAAAGGCTTCATATCGTTTTTCTTGTTTGTAATAATTTTTTTTACAATTAGTACTTCTGTTTCTGCTACGACTTTATTTCAGGATACATTTACTGGGGTAGATGGAACTAGACTTAATGTACATGCTCCGAATGTTGGTACAGGATGGACCGAACAGGCTGGTACTTGGACTATAGAATCCAATAAAGCAAGAGCGGATGGAACTGGTGGATCTTATGCTACTGTGAATGCTACAGATGCGGATGTTGTGATTACCTCTCAAGTTACCATGGAAAGTAGTGGTGCAGGACAGGGATTTATTGCAAGGTATACTGATACCAATAACCAATTTCGTATTGTTTGGTTTGGTAATTCTCAAATCCAAATTATTAAAAGAGAAGCGGGAGTTAACACTACTTTAAGTAGTACTCCATTAGTTGCTGTAAATGGACAAACCTATGCTTTCGCCTTAACTTTAAACGGTTCTTCTATATCATTATCTATCGATGGAGTCGAACAAATCTCAGCTACATCATCTTTTAATCAGTCTGCAACTATTCATGGAATTTTTGCGGGAGCTAGTACAGGTGTTCGATTTGATGATTTTTTAATTGACAAGACTTCTAACAATATTACACTGTCAACTCCTTCTAACTACCAAATTTTTCAACGCAATAGCAGTAACCGAGCAAATATAGCAATAACAGGTACTTATACAGGAACACCAACATCAATCGAAGCTTCGTGGAATAGTGGTGCATATACCACTATTGTTGCCAGTCCGACAGGTGGAACTTTTAGTGGAACCTTATCTAGTCAAACTGTTGGCCAAGGAACTTTAACAGTTAGATTTACGAATGATACTAGTGTTACAGATTCAGCAAGTTATGTAGGTGTTGGAGATGTATTTCTGGTGGCATTTGCTCAATCAAATGCAGTTGGTAACTTAGATAATCCCAAAAATTATACTCATCCAACACTTAAGGCAGGGATGTTTCGAGAAGATCATTTGTGGGCAGAATTGGCTGATCAAACAGATAGCGATCGTATTACCGATGGAAGTGTCTGGCCATTGCTCGCAACACTTATTATGGCAGATCAAAATGTACCAGTGGCATTTATTACAACTGCAGAAGGCAATACGAGTATTGTAAATCCAGGCGAGTGGAAACAAGGTGGTTCAGCCTACACCAATGCAGTAAGCACATATAATGCTAGTGGAGTTAATGGTATCGCCGGTATTTTAGGTTGGTTAGGTGAAGCAGATGCTATGAATGGAAACTCCCAAGCGGATTACCAAACACAATTGCCGTTAGCATTAAGCGCTATGCAAACCGATATTGGTACCAGTGCTCCATTAATTCTTGCAATGACAGGTTATATTTCTCCAAGCCTTGGGGCTACAGAATCAGAGCTTAACGCTATTCGATTAGCACAAATGTATCTATGGACTAACAATGCCAATATTCATGCTGGACCAGTCGGTCACGACATTGATCTGGGTGGTGGTGATGGAGTTCACTATAATTCGGACGCAGATGGTCAAACAATGACAAATCGTTGGTGGAGAACTATTGATGCCACCCTTTATAGTGGCACAGAATCTGCACGTGGACCACAATTTAGCAGTGCAACTTATGTTAACAACACTATAACTACCATCTTCACTGGTGGACAAGGAAGTCTTGTCAATCAGACAGACAAAACTGGCTGGTCTGTTACAGATGGTAATGGAACTAGAACTGTACAAAGCACCACAGGAACGAGTAATTCTGTAACACTAACAGTTGATCAGAATTTGACTGGTTCTGTGTTAATTTCTTTTGGTAGTGGTAATAACGCAGCGGGAGCTACATTGCGAGATTCTGGAACATACCCTTTACCACCCGAGCCATTTATTAATAACTCTGTAAGTCTGGCAGTTTCTCCCACTCCATCTCCCTCTCCAGTATCTACATCAACAAGTAATTCTTCTTCATCTTCCTCCCCATCCCAGTGTACTTCTTCTGTTCCAATTGGTCCCTCCCCCTATCTCTACTCAGCCAGTTTAAATGGTGGCAATTCAATAATCCTACATTTTACAAACTACCAATCTCCCGTTGACCACTTTGTAATTGAATATGGAACAAAACCAGGAGAATACAAATATTCTGTTGATAATATTTCAAAAAATGTAAATAGCTATGTTATTGGAAAGTTAAGCCCCAACACCACATACTACTTCAGAATCAGAACTGGAAATGGTTGTGCAGTGGGAAGTTGGAGTAATGTGCTATCCACCAAAACAAAAGGTTTTATATCAACAAACAATCTAACAATTGTAAATTCAAACCTAGAACCCTCCTTCGCTCCAACTGGAGCTTCGGAAGGGCAGGCCAGTCTAGGCTATATACTCAATGTCAAAGTTAAAGACACAAAGGGAAATCCAGTTGAAGGAGCCAGAATCACAATACACTCAAAAATCCAAGAAGCAACAACAGACAAAGATGGAATTGCAAGATTTACAAATTTAGAATCAGGAGACCACACAGTACTAATTGCATACAAAAACTTTGAAGGTGAACAATCACTAAACCTAAGTGGTGATGTTAAAGAGTTTAATTTAAATATTACAGTACAAGAAAAAAAGTTTTCATTGTCACCATTAGCATGGGGGATTATTGGAGTTCTATCTCTTGTTATCGTGTTATTAATATTCATTATAATTAAAAATAGGAGAAAAAAGGCTTCGAATTAATCATTGATGTGTTATATTTAAAATATGTTTGTTATTCCTCTTGGTAAATTTTCTGTGCCAGTTCCCTACTGGCAAGCCGCAGCGGTTGTGGTTTTACTTTTCTTACTTATTTTGGTTATGGCACATTATCGGAGACATTATATTGATTGGTCTTTGAAAGGCGGTTTTGTAGGTGTAATTTTTGGTTTTATTTTTGCTTTGATTTTGGAAGGATTTTTGTTGGTTGGTGGCAAGACGGTTTTACTTGACCTTTTAGGCTGGAAAAATGCTCCAAAACCAATTAGTATAATTCTAGATTCTGGGCGAAACAATTTAAAAAGCCTCGTTTGCACTCCTTAATTTGATATACTTCACATAATGTACGATATCAAACAGCAAATTTTGGAATTAATTGATCGATTAAATAAAACCAAAGAGGCGATTAACATTCCAGAAAAGAAAAAGAAAATTGAAATTCTTGAATCCGAATCGATTAAACCTGATTTGTGGAATGATCCAGACAATGCCAGAAAAGTTACGCAAGAACTTTCAGATCTTAAAAAAGAAGTGGAAGAAATTGATGAGCTGACCGAGACTTTGGAAATTTTGGCTGAAATTCCAGATGAAGCAGAAGTTGCTAAAGCAGAAAAAGATCTTAAAAATTTGGAACTCATGTCTTTTCTTTCCGGAGACTACGACGCAAAAAGCGCTTTAATTTCAATTCATGCAGGCCAAGGCGGAACTGAAGCGATGGATTGGACAAGTATGCTCTACCGCATGTATTTAAGATTTTGTGAAAAGAAAAATTGGACAACTGAAACTTTGGATTACACAGCTGGTGAAGAAGCAGGAATCAAGAGTGTTACTTTTCGTGTAGCTGGCCATTATGCTTATGGTTATTTGAAAGGCGAAGTTGGAACTCACCGCTTGGTTCGTCAGTCACCGTTTAATGCTGACAAACTTCGCCAAACGTCTTTCGCTTTAGTTGAAGTTATGCCGGAGTTAGAAAGTGTTGATTTGCCGGATATTGAGATTAAAGATGATGATTTGCAGTGGCAGTTTATCCATTCTGGTGGCCATGGTGGGCAAAATGTTAATAAAGTGGCAACAGCCGTGAGGTTAACGCATATTCCAACTGGGATTGTAATTACAGCTCAAACCGAGCGTTTTCAGGAGCAAAATCGTAAAATTGCTTTGAATCTTCTTCGTGGTAAGCTTTGGATCCGGGAAAAGGAAATTGCAAAAGGTGTTAAAGCTGGAATCAAAGGTGAATATCGGCCTGCTTCTTGGGGCACGCAAATCAGGAATTATGTTTTGCACCCTTACAAAATGGTGAAAGATACTAGAACTGGCGTGGAAACTGGAAATGCCGAAGCGGTTTTGGATGGGGAGATTGAAGAGTTTATTGATGCTGAGTTGAAGATACAACAATGAAAAAGCTAATTTTGACAATTTTCATTTCTT
>DATJGY010000050.1:0-9570 GCA_035494495.1 Alphaproteobacteria bacterium | reverse complement strand
AAGCAAAGGCGACGGCGGGGCAGAACACTTCAATACTCCTCGTGTGATGGGCTTGGAAGATGCTTTGGAGTATATTGACGATACTGAGCTGGTTGAAGTAACACCACTTAACATTAGAATTAGAAAAGTAATTTTGGATGAGGTTGAAGCTAGAAAAGCAGCAAACTTGGCGAAACATTAAATTTCCCATTCTTCACGAATCAACTTCAAAGTGATAATATCAAGTTATGAAATCAGATAAAGAATATTTAGATCATTTGAGACACTCCTGTGCCCATCTTCTGGCCGCAGCTGTTATTGAGCTTTGGCCGGGAACAAAAAGAACGATAGGCCCGGCAATTGAAAACGGTTTTTACTACGATTTTGATTTTGGTGATATAAAAATTTCTGAAGCTGATTTTCCAAAGATTGAAGAAAAAATGCAACAAATCTTAAAAGATTGGGATCACTGGCAAGTTCGTGAGGTTTCAGAAAAAGAGGCAAAAGAAGAGTATAAAGATAACCCTTATAAAAAAGAGTTAATTGAAGAGATTGTAAAGAAAGGTGAGAAAATAACTTTTTATGCCGCAGGAGGCGAAAATCCTAAATCTCAATTCTTCTGGGATTTATGCAGAGGAGGGCATGCTGATGAACCTTCAAAAGAGTTGAAACACTTCAAATTGTTGTCGGTGGCTGGAGCTTATTGGCGGGGAAATGAGAAAAATAAGATGTTAACTAGAATTTATGGAACATGTTTTTCCACAAAAGATGAACTTTACAAATATCTTGAGATGCTTAAAGAAGCAGAAAAAAGAAATCATAAAAAAATAGGTCTTGAACTCGGGCTTTTTATGTTCCACGAAACCGCTCCAGGAATGACCTATTGGCTTCCAAAAGGTGTAATTCTGTACAACGAGTTAATTAAATTCTGGCGGGAAGAACACCAAAAAGAAGGTTATCAAGAAATAGTTTCACCACTTATCAACAAAAAGGAATTATATGAAACTTCAGGACATTGGGAACATTATTTGCAAGATATGTTTATTAGCAAAACCGACGAAGGCGAAACTTATGCCTTAAAACCCATGAACTGCCCAAATGCTATGGTGGTTTTTGGTTACAAAACCCGCTCTTACCGCGAATTACCTTTGAGATTGTCCGACACCGACACACTTCATAGAAATGAGATGTCAGGAACATTAAACGGACTTTTGCGAATTCGGGAATTTAAACAAGATGATGCTCACATGTTTGTTACTGAAGAGCAGATCAAAAGTGAATTTGAAAAACTATTTGCATTAACTGAAAAGTTTTATTCAATTTTTGGCTTGGAATATAGGTTTAGACTCGGAACCAGGCCAGACAAATTTATGGGTGATCCTAAATTGTGGGATAAAGCGGAAAAAGAAATTAAAGAAGTTTTAGAAAAATCCGGAAAAGAATTTTTTATTTTGGAAGGTGATGGAGCATTTTACGGACCCAAGATTGATATTTTAATGAAAGATTCTTTGGGACGAGATTGGCAAATGGGAACTTTGCAGCTTGATATGCAAATTCCAGGAAGATTTGGTCTTAAATATTCGGCTGAGGACGGAACAGAAAAAACTCCTGTCGTTATCCACCGGGTAATTTACGGGTCACTCGAAAGATTCATTGGAATTATTACGGAGCATTTTGGAGGAAACTTTCCTACATGGATCAATCCGATCCAGGTTAAAATTCTACCAATTACAGATAAACATAATGAGTATGCAGAAACTGTAGTCCGTGGTTTGAAAAATGCAGGTATTCGAGCCGAACTTGATGACAGAAATGAAAGATTACAAGGCAAAATCCGCGATGCCCAAATGGAAAAAGTTAGTTATATGTTGATTATTGGAGATAAGGAACAAGAAGCTGAGTCTGTAGCAATCCGCAAAAGATCAGGTGAGGACTTGGGAAGTAAAAGTGTGGAAGAATTTGTTGAGTTAATTAAGAAGGAGATTGAAGAGAAAACTATTTAAACAGTTTTTAAACTTATTCCACCATCAACCACTACAATTTCCCCAGTCATTGCGTCGTTTTTAATCACAGCTACAGCAATATCTGCAATTTCTTCTGGCTTCATCATTCTTTCGATTAATTGCTCATTCCCAGCATCTTCAAACTCTTTTTCTGTTTTGTCTCCCCAAAGTGGAGTTCGAACATAACCTGGGGCAATAGCATTAACCAAAATTTTAGGTGCAAAGTTTTTAGCCATAGTTTGAGTAAAGTGATTAACGGCGGCTTTAGCGGCGCCATACGCGGGAAGACCTGTCCAGCAAGCTTTGCCGTCTCCATAAATTGAAGAAATATTAAGAATCTTTCCACCGTCCTTCATCAGCTCAATCGCTTTTCCAGAACAAAATACAGTAGAAAATAAATTTATTTGAAAGATTTCTTTCCAAACTTTGGAATCAAAAAGATCTCGAGGTTGATTTGCTCCTGCGTTATTTACCAAAATATCTAATTTCCCAAATTTTTCTTTGACAAATTTGAAGAGGTTTTCTAAGTCCTCTTCATTTCTCATGTCAGCTTTAAATTTGATTGCGGTTTCTACCCCCCCCCAATTCATGAGAATTATAGGTGTAAATAACTTTGCAACCTTCTTTAACTAAACTTTCAACAATAGCCTTTCCAATACCACTTGAGCCTCCAGTTACTAGCGCTATTTTATTTTTTAAATTCATATTATTTTGATTCTAACACAAATTTTTTAGGTTTAAATTCAGTATACCTCCACCAAGTTGGAACATATTCTAAAACAATATGTTCGCTATCTAATTTTGCCCCTTTGAATTTCGTCGCAAATGTTTCTTCGCCAAGTTTCGATTCAGTTTGGTTAACTTTTTCAATACTGCCTTCAGATTGAAATTCAACCATCTCTTTTTCATCAAATCCAACAACCAATGAGGCTGGATATTTCTCATCAATCTTGAAATGCTTACATTTCCGACTAACTTCTTTAGTAAAAAATACAAATTCAAAAGGCTCATCTCGCATTGCAAAATGCATCGCGGCAGAATGGGGAGTGCCATCAGGAAGAACTGTAGTCAAAACTGAAATCCTATTCTTTTTAATAAAATCTACAATTCGTTTGTCCATATTAGGATTATACAACACGTCCTTGATAGTCAGCTAGTATTTTAGTACAATTCACATTGAAAGTTGGGAAAACAGAAACTCTATTGGCGCACAGATTATCAGATAAGGGCAACAACCCTGAGAGTTATTGGATCTGATGGCAAATTGATTGGAGTTTTAACCAAAGAAGAAGCACTTAAAAAAGCAAAAGAATTAGGCTTAACACTTGTAGAAATTGCAGCAAATGCAGTTCCGCCAGTAGCTAAGATTGTTGATTTTGGAAAATTCAGATATTCTGAAGAGAAAAAGTTAAGAACTCAGAGTAAGGGTGTAAAAGGCGGGGAAGTTAAAGAAATTAGATTTTCGCCATTTATAGCTGAAAACGATTTCAAAACTAGACTTGCAAGAATTAACGAATTTTTAGACGATAAAAATAAAGTTCGCGTTGTGGTCGTATTCAAAGGGCCGCAAATGAGAGTTAAGAATATGGGCTATGAAGTTTTAAAGAGAATTAATGATGAGCTGGGAGATAGAATTTTGGTAGATATGACACCGAAGTTTTTAGGAAAGCAGTTGGTAACAGTGATTTCAGGTACAACAAAGAAAACTATTAAAAATGCCGAAAATAAAGAGTAAAGGAATATTAACATCGAGACTTAAGATCACTAAAAATGGGAAAATCCTTCGCAGGCAAGGATTTCGACGTCATTTGAAGGCTTCTAAATCTTCAAAAAGATTGCATAATTTGAAGAAAACAATTGAACTTATTGGTTTTTATGCCAAGAAAATTAGAAAATCAACAGGAACTAAATTAAAATAATATGCGAGTTAAATCAATTTCCGCTCGAAGACATAGAAAAGTCCTAAAACAAGCTAAAGGATTTAGACAAGCACGCAGCAACAGATTCCAAGTTGCTCAAGAAGCTGTAGTTCATGCTGGAGCTTATGCTTTTGCTGGACGAAAACTTAAGAAAAGAGATTTAAGAAGTTTGTGGATTGCAAGAATTAATGCAGGAGTTACAACTCTTGGAATTTCGTATAGTAAATTTATCGCAGGGCTTAAAAAAGCAAATATTGAAGTTGATCGAAAAATCATGAGCGAGATCGCAACAAAAGATATTGCAACTTTCAAAGAAATCGTCAAAGCAGCTGGCTTTAGCTTTACTTCCGAAAAATAACGGGGGTTTTGCTATTTTTTACCAAACCTCCACAAAAAGGAGGTTTTTTTATTCGATGAAAAATAAAACATTATTAATTGGAATTCAGGGCGGGAGAGGAAGCTTCAATGAGCAAGCAATTAATTATTATGTGGAAAGAGAAGGAATTAAGAATTACAAACTTAAATACCTGCACACTTCAGAGAAAGTTTTAAAAGCATTAAGTAAAGATCAAATCGATAGAGGTCAGTTTGCCATTCATAACTCCATCGGTGGAATTGTCAGCGAGTCTATCATTGCAATGGGTAGATATAATTTTAAAATTGCAGACCAGTATGCAATTAAAATTGCTCATGCCTTAATGATTAGGGATGATGCGGATGTAGCAAAAATCACAACTATTATGACCCATCCCCAAGTTTTGGCACAATGCGCTTCCACTTTAGCTCAAAAATATCCTAACTTAGAAAAAACTTCAGGAAAAGGTGATTTAGTTGATCACGCAATGGTTGCAAAACTTTTAGGGAACAAAAAAATTCCTAAAAACATCGCAACAATGGGAAGTAATATTTTAGCTAAGATCTACAATCTAAAAATAGTTGAGGACAATTTGCAAGATGCCAAAGAAAACTACACAACCTTTTTGTTAGTAAAAAAAGCTGGTAAACTGTAAATATGAATGAGGAAATTATCAATACCAAAAATCAAGCCATGGCTCAGATTATGGAAGCCAAAGATAATTCTGAGCTTGAACAAATTCGAATTGATCTTTTTGGCAAAAGTGGAAAACTTACAAATCTTCTTAAAAAAATAAAGGACATTCCACAAGAAAATCGTCAACAAGTTGGAATTTTGTTGAATGAAACAAAAAATACAATTGAAAATTTATTAGCAAATCAAAAAAATAGTTTTAAAGAAAATGCAAGGGAGTGGTTTGATCCAACAGTTCCTGTAAATTTAGCTAGAATTGGCAATCTTCATCCAACGTCAATTGTTATTAATGAAATGGTTGAAATTTTCAAAAATATGGGTTTCTCAATCACAGAAGGCCCGGAAATTGAATCTGATCATTATAATTTTGAGCTTTTAAATTTACCAAAGGATCATCCTGCCCGAAGTTTACAAGATGTTTTATACATTGAAGAACCGGAAGTTTTATTGAGAAGTCACACTTCTTCGGTTGAAACAAGATCAATTGAAAAATTAACTCCTCCTTTTCGAGTTGTTGTTGCAGGAAAATGTTATCGATTTGAAAACGTAAATGCTAGCAATAACGCTATGTTTTATCAATTTCAGGGTTTTGCTATGCAAAAAGGAATTTCTATGGCGGATTTAAAAGGTACACTTTTGCATTTTGCAAAAACTTATTTTGGAGAGGACAGGAAGGTTAGATTTAGATGTAAATATTATCCTGAAGTGGAACCAGGAGTTGGACTTGATTTGGATTGTCAATTTTGTAACGGGAAAGGGTGTACAGTCTGTAAAGGTCGTGGATGGCTTGAAATGATTGGAGCGGGCATGATTCATCCGAATATTTTGAGGAATTTCAAAATCAATCCTAAAGAAATTTCTGGATTCGCATTCGGCATGGGACTCGACCGAATCGTCATGGATAGGTTTAAAATAAAAGATATTAGAAGTTTATATAACGGAGATATTAAATATCAATAATATGAAAGTACCAGTCAACTGGCTTAAAGAATTAGTAGAACTACCAAAAGATATTCATGTCCTAACCGATAAACTAACAATGGTCGGTCATATGTTGGACAAAAGGTTGGAAGTTAATGGTGAGACGATTTTGGATTTGGAACTTCGCGGAAATCGTGCAGATTGTTATTCTATTTTGGGAATTGCCAGGGAAGTTTCTGCAATATTTGGATCAAAAATAAAAACTCCTCAAATTGAAAAACTAATAAAAATTAGTAAACTAAAAAACTCTAGTTTGAAAGTTGAAACTCCACTTGTAAAACGTGCTGCAATGACGGAAGTTTACGATGTAAAAATTACAGATTCTCCAAGTTGGCTAAAAAATAAACTCATTGCTTATGGCATGGAATCTGTAAACAATATTGTTGATTTAACAAATTATGTAATGTTAGAAATTGGCGAGCCAATGCATGCTTTCGATTTAGACAAAGTAAAAGATGAAGAACTTGAAATTAGACTTGCCAAAAATAAAGAGCAAATTCTTACATTTCAAAATTCAACATTAACATTAACAAATCAAGATTTGGTTTGGGCAAAAGGAGATTATGTCTTGTCAGTTGCTGGGGCAATCGGTGAAAAACATAATTCAATTTCAGATGCTACTAAAAATATTCTTGTTGAAGCGGCAAATTATGATCGAGCAAATATTAGAAAGTCTGTTTACAGACATAATTTATTAACAGAAGCCGGAATCCGCCACGAAAAAGATTTGGACCCAAATATGGTTGATATTGCCATTGGAAGATTTTTGTACTTTATTAAAAAATACAAGTGGGGAACCTTTGATGGAACTTTCTATGATTATTATCCTAAAAAAGTAATGCCTTGGAAAATCAAGCTACGCTTATCGCAACTTACTGAACTTGGAGGAGTCGATATAGAAAGAAATGAAATCAAAAAGATATTAACTAATTTGAGTTTCAAAATTATTAAACTAGACAAAAATATATTGGAAGTTGAAGTGCCAACTTATAGAACTGATGTAGTTTTAGAAGAAGATGTGATTGAAGAAATTTTAAGAATTTACGGATATGACAAAATTCCAGCACATGTTCTTTCACTGGAAATTCCAAATCAAATAACACCACCTTATATTAATCAAGAATTTAATTTGAAAAAGTCGGCAACTGCTGTTGGTTTTAATGAATCGATAACGTTATCTTTTGTTAAAGAAGATTCTTCAGAGTGGAATATTCACCCAAATATAGCAGAGGCAAAGTTGGTAAATTTAATTAACCCTCCATCTCCAGATAATAAAAATTTGAGGATGACATTATTACCAAACTTAAAAGAATTGGCGCAAAAAGCAATTCATGAGAGAGAAAATGAGGTTAGACTTTTTGAAATGGGAAAAATTTACTATAAATACAAAAACGAATATAAAGAGCAAAGAAAAATAGGTTTTGTTTTTCACCAAGAAAAAAACTCATTCACTGAATTTAAGGGATTGATTGATTCTTTCTTTGTTAAATCGGGGTTAGACAAACCAACTTTAGTTCCAGAAATTTTACTATTACCACTCTCAGATTCTTTTGAAATATTTTTAGGAAAAGAGAAAATTGGGTTTGGTGGAAAAATTAAGAATATTTATTTTGCAGAAATTGACTTGGACAGTATTTTAGGAAAAGAGGAAGCATACCAAGTAAAACTTTGGCCGAAATACCCACCACAAATTGAAGATTTAACTTTAAACTTTCCTGACAAAACAATGATTGGAGAAGTTGTAAACAGGATTAAAAATTTAGACTCTAAAATTAACAATGTTGAGTTGAAAGATATTTTTAAAGATTCTTACACTTTTAGAATTTGGTACCAAGACGAAACAAAAACTTTAACTGACGAAGAAGTTGAAAAAATTAGAAACAAAATTTTGAAGGAAGTGAAACTTAAATTCCTGGGGTCGGAGTAGGACTAGCATAATCCCACGGAACATTTACTCCAACTGTAATTGCTTTATCAACTTGGTGACCACCGGAATCTTTTGCAATTGCTTTCAAGACATGTACGCCGTCAGATAATGTAATCGGGAAAACATTTCCATGTTGCAAATCAAAATATCCTTTTGAAACATTATCAACAACTAATTCAACTTGAGTTACTTCAGAGGTTGATTGCGGATTGACTTTAATTGTAAAAGAATTTGATTGTTGAGATCTATCTGTTGGATTTACAAAATCAATACTCAAAGGATTTATCGTTCCACAGTATTCTGTTGGTGGATGGTAACGCGCGTCTCCTTGACCACCAAGCCAAGCTAAAACTCCAGGAGGATTCTCTTCTTTAAATATAAAATATTCTTTGTTGTCATAATTATTTCCAGCGACGTCTCCGGGAGATGCTAATTTATTTTCACTTTTACAAATTTTAAGTAACACATGAACATAATCATTTCCGGGTTCTGTGCCTTTTGCAAATAATTCATTTCTTGCTAAAAATCCATCATGTGCCGCAAAACCAGAAACAGCATCCACACTAACTTCTACAACATTTTCTGGTTTTTCAAAATTAACATTTGGTTTTCCACTTATTGCCTCAAGAAGAATTCTTCGCCAAATCGGGGAAGCGCCTGATACACCTGAGGCAACATTAAGCATTGGAGAATTGTCATTATTTCCAACCCACACTCCAACCATAGCATTACTATTTCCTCCCATTGTCCAATTATCACGTTTATCATTTGTGGTTCCGGTTTTTACCATGACATTTTTTCCCGGGATATTAAGATTTGAATTAACACCAAACACATCTTTTCTTGCATTGTTATCTGACAAAATATTATCAATTAAAAATGCGTTTTCTTCCGACAAAACTTGTTTACCTTTTTGAGGTTTGTTTTCTTCCAAAACTTTTCCATTGACGTCCGTTACTTTTAAAATGGCAATCGGTTCAACTCTAAAACCTTTATTTACAAATGCAGAATAAGCTGTAGTCATGTCAAGAAGTTTTACTTCACCACCTCCAAGAGTTAATGACAATCCTACTCGGCTTAAAGTTTCTTTTGTTGGAGGAAGAGTGGTTATTCCCATGTCGGTCGCGGTCTGCAACACATCTTTAATACCAGCTAGGGCTAGCATTTTTACGGCGGTAACATTTATAGAATTGGCCAGTGCATATCGAACTTGAATTGGGCCGCGATATTTTCCATCATAGTTAACTGGAGTGTAATCCGGTTGACCAACTCCACCAGGGAAGGTAGTCGGCACGTCCATCAAAAGTGTTGCTGGCGTGTAGCCTTTTTTGAAACCAGTAACATATGTAAAAGGTTTGAATGAACTTCCGGGTTGTCTCAAAGAAGTTGTAACATTAACTTGGCCGTCATAATCTTTAGCATTAAAATCTTTAGATCCAACCATCGCTAAAATTTCTCCAGTTTCGGGATTGACTACAACCGACGCGCCATTTGTAATATGTTGTTTTTCAACTTTTGCAATTTCCTCACTTACAATATTTTGAGCTTTTTCTTGCAAACTTAAATCTAAAGTTGTTGTAACGGTTAAACCACCTTGTTCAACTGCCGCAATTCCATATCGATCTTCTAAAATTTTCTGAACGTATTGGACAAAATGTGGAGCTTTAAAATCTGACCCTCGAGGCTGAAAAACAATATTTGGCAAAGCTTTAA
>DATJGY010000049.1:0-8793 GCA_035494495.1 Alphaproteobacteria bacterium | reverse complement strand
TATTATAAAAAGTTCAGGAAAAGTATTTATATCAATCGCATTCATGTTACGAGTGAAAATCCAGATGAAATTATCTTTTCTTCTAAAATGAATAAAAATTCTCAAACCATCATATTTTGGTTCTACTGAAACTTCTCCCATTTTTTTAATCATTTCGGCTGGAGAATTAAGTCTTTGAGGAAGCATTGGAACAACAGGAACTCCAACTTTGGGAGAAATTTCATCTATTTTATGTTGTTTAACAAATTTAGCTATGAAACCTATGTCTGGATGAATATTATAACCACTTTCATCAACACCGAGGGCATCCAAAACTGTTTTTTCAGAAAAACCTAAGCGCAATTTTCCAATTGGAATTCTAGTTACAAACCGGGCCGAAAGTGGATCTAAATTTTTAATAAGTTCTGAAAATTTGAGAATTTTTCTGTCTTGGCTGCCTTCGCCATTATCACTGGCAATGTCTACGAGTTTTTCGTAAACGTCAGAGACGGTGAACGGTGAACGGTGAACTGTGAACTGTGCAAGTTCTTGCGCTACATTCCCCAAATCCCCTTTTTCTTTGTACAACTTTGTAACTTCCTGAATGTCTTTGTCATGTGCTAAAGCAAGGGCACGAATTACCATTTTTTCAGCAAGATTTAAAATTATGCTTTCGTAATTTGGAGCCAAAGTTCCAAGAGATAAATACACAACTTTATCAATTTCAGACGAGTCAGTTTTTTTGAAAAGTTCCGCAAGAATCCGCGTTATCTCAAGCCTGGAAGAAGTTTTTTCCAGTTTTTCTAAATAAATTGAGAGTTCAGAAAAAAGCATATGGTAATATTATACAATCAAATATGAAAAAGAAATTTGTTTTACTGGGGATTGGATTATTAATTGTTCTTCTAGGAATTACTTATGTTTACTACCTCCTTCATATGAATGATTGGAATAAATTTTTCTTCCAACAATATTTAAATAGAATTCCTGGAGTTACAATCAAGAATATGCGAATGGATGGCCACCGACCAAACTGGATAGAAATTAATGTTAAAGACAAAGGAGACATGGAGTTTTTTGTAACATTTCCTCATTCAAACCTTTCATTAATAAGAATCGGGGGTTGTAGATTTAGTAGTGACGACAGTATAGGCAATGATATAGCTAACTCTATGTTTGAGTATTCTAACTTTATAGATCTTGAACCAAATAGCCCATTTTCTGAATTGCTAAATGTCAAAATAAACAATCTTTCTGATTTGGTAAAAAACTATGACAATATATTAACTCAAGTTAAAAAGTGGCCTGAGAAGGAAAATTCTAACAATTACGTCCAGTACGATCCACCCTACTACGGATCAGGGAAATATTACTACGCTACTCATTGTGAGTAACAATCACACAAACTTAAACAGCCTTGTGCCCCGCCAAGTAGCTTGAGAAGAAAAAGTAGGCAAAAACTACAGCTCCAATAAACATCAAGCCAAAAATTACAGACAAAACTCCATTCCATTCTTCATGAGCAATTTTATTTAAACCCTCACCTAACAAAGTCAAACCAAATAAGCTCGGTAAAACCAAGATCATATACAAAAATTGTGGGTCAGTACTAGACATAGTAATTAGTAAATAGCCATTAGCGATTAGTTAACACCAGTTTTAATCTTACTCCTAAAAGAGTTCAACATTTTCTGCACTTCTAATAAAAGATCTAGAATTCTTTTGTATGAAGATTCATCTCCATAACTTAGTCTTTGAGTCAGTATAAGTTGGGTTTCAAGTTCTGCTGCTGAACCTGCAGCGATAGATAAAAATTGTGAATAATTACCACTAGATTTTCTGGCCCATCCTTCAGCAATGTTAGATGAAATTGAAAAAGCAGACCTTCTCATCTGATTTACTGAGCCAAAAACTTCTGATTTTGGAAATTTTTCTGTTAATTTGTACACCTGTAATGCTACTTCCATAGATTTTTGCCAAATTATCAAATCCTTGTAGTTTTTAATCATCATATGTGAACATTCATCATATTCTAATCGCTAATTACTAATGGCTAATCACTTGCTACTTATTGGCTATTACGTATTTACTCGCTTTCGTGCTTCCAGATTTCTTCAAAATTCCTTTACTTAATAAATCCCTAAGTTCTCTTAAAACTGTATCTTCAGAAACCATTGGCAAAACTTTTTTGAGTCCCGCCATTCCACCCGAGCCCTGATCTGAAATATATTCAATTAATCTCATTTGACGTTCATTGAGTGCAACCTGTTCCCCAAATTTAACTTTAAGTCTTGAATCAACTGATAATCTTCTAACTCTCTCTTTAACTTTTTCAAGCTCTAGGGCCACAACATTGGTAAAATATTCAAGCCAAGGAGTTAATTCCCGGGAACCTAAATTTGGAGATTGGCGATCAACTTCACCAAGAGCTTCATAGTAAGCGGCTGGATCATCATCAAAATGTTCTTCCAATGAAAAGAATTTTTTAATATTGTAGCCTTCACGCATCAAAATTAGAGATGCAAAAGCACGAATTGTTCGGCCGTTGCCCTCAACAAATGGGTGGATTGCAACCAAAATATAATGTGCAATACCGGCACGCAAAATTGGATGAATTTCTTTCGCCTCAGCGTCATTTAACCAAGCAAAAAAATCTTCCAAAAGATATGGAACTTCCAAAAATGGCGGTGGCTGAAAAATAATTTTGTCCGTCCCCTCTTCTTTAATTACAACTTCAGTAGTGCGAAAAACTCCAACTTTTTCAGGAACTACAATTCTATCAACTGTTGCCCTGTGAATATCTTTTAGCATATCCAAATCATATCCTCCGCGCTTAACTGCAAGTTCATCTAAAAGAACAGCTGCATTCCGGTAATTAATAATTTCTTGAATGTCCCGTGCCCGGGCGTAAACTTCAGCTCCCTCCAAAATTTTTTTGGTTTGATAAAGCGTTAAATCATTACCTTCGATATGGGTTCCATGGTGAATTGTACGGACCATGGCGTCTGATTGGAACTGTTTTTCAAACGATGGCACAAGCGGTGCGTTTTCAATAATTTCTTTTGAAGCTTCAATTGAGCCAATTGTGCGCAAAATTTTATTCGAAATTATATATTTTGGGGAATACATACCTTGATATTACCGCACTTAGCGCGGGAAATACAAGAACAAAATTAATCATCAACTCCAGACCCTGTTCTAGCTCCTGAAGCATCGAATTTCTCACCAGCTTTGTGTAATTTAGCTCTTAAACTGTCCAGAGAACTTGTAGCTCTCTCTGCTCCAACCGGTGGCAAATCATCAAAACTAGGTTGGTCGTCAGGAGAATTTCGCAATTTTCCTATAGGCACCCAGAGAAAATAACTTTTGCCAGTATCAGGATTTCTTCCTATAAATTTTGCTCTACCAGACTTTCTTTCTGCCATTAGATTATTAAAAAAAGATTATATTACTTTTTTCAAAATCATCAACAAAATGCTCCTCGGCTGTTGTAATAATCGTTTGCTGATTATTTGCAATTTTCATTACTAAATCACGATGTTTATGGTCCAGCTCAGAAAATATATCATCAAGCAATAACGTTGGTTTCTCACCTGACTGCAATTCTACAAAAGCAAGTTCCGCAAGTTTCGCCCAAAAAACTCCCATTCTCTGCTCTCCTCTACTTCCAAATGAAGCCAAGTTTCTATTTTCAAATTTAAACAAAATATCATCACGATGTGGGCCAACAAGTGTTGTGGCTGAAGCAACTTCTTCATTTTTGTATTGCTCAAGTCGACCTTCAGAAATTGCAGATTTCTCATAAACAAGGAAATAAGAATCAGTAATTAGCGATTGATTAGAATTACAAAATTCAATAAACTCCTCTCGTTTACGGGAAATGTAATCACCATTTTTAATTAACAATTGATCCCAAAAAAGTAATTGAGATCTTGTTGCTCGGTTTTCTCGAATATTAAAAAGTAACCGATTTCTCTGACGTAACCCTTTTTCGTAGGATAAAATTGATCTCCTATATTCTCTATCAACTTGCGACAAAACCGTATCTAAAAATTTTCTGCGAACACTTGGAGACTCAGTAACTAAATCCATATCCCAAGGACCAAAAAGAACAGTTTTGAAGTTGCCTGCAAAATCAATTAACCGTTTTGGAACTCCATTTACTAACAACTTTTTCTTCGGCCAACCGTTATCACCTTTTGTAATTATCACTTCTAAATCATCACCCATAACTCTCGCCAATTCTTCATCATATCTAATAATTTCCGATTCTACTTTTGCTTTAAAACTTTTTCCGGTTGAAAGTAAAAATAAACTTTCCAAGATATTTGTTTTTCCAGCTCCATTACGGCCTAAAATAACCGTAATATTTTTTGAGAAATCGATAGATTTAGTCTCAAAATTTCTAAAATTGGTAAGTTTTATCTGTTGAATCATTTTTCAAGTCGGGCTACAAATTTGCTAGCCAATTGAGTAATTAAAAAGTATAAACTTAAGAGCACCACAGTAAAAATAAAAAGTGCTATCAAAGTAATATTTAAATATTTGCCAAAGTTGCTTACAGTGCTGCCAAAATAATAACCAACTCCAAGCAAAATCAAAGATTTAGGAAGAGTTGCCAACAAATTAAATCCAAGAAATTCATTAAATGGAACTTTCGCGCTTCCCGCAGCAAACAAAATTCCAGCACCCAAGGCATGGGAAAGTTTGCCGAAAAATAAAACTTTGCCTTGGTTATTTTTTAAAGCAGTTTCAAATTTTTTAACCTTCTTTATGCTAATTTTAAAAAAGGAAAAAATTTTGTCGGTTACTGACTTTAGCCACCATCGCCCTGCAGAATAATATAAAACATCCCCCATCAAATCTGCCGTGACAATCGTTAAATAAGCAGGAATAAAATCCAAAAAACCAGTAGCTACTAAAAAACCCGCAATTATAGTAACAATTGGCCCTTCAAAAACTACCAATGGAAAAATAATTAAATAGCTGTAGCGGAAAATTAAATCAAAAATTACAAGCTGGGTGTGAGTGTACATATTATTTTTGACATCTGGGGCAAACGTAAGTTCCACGACCTGCAAGGAAGTATTTTACAATTTTTTCCGTTTTGCATCTTTTACATAATGTTCCCTCTTTGCCATACACAAGTGTAAAATCTTGATAATGGCCTTCAGTTCCATCTGGAGTTACGAAAGAAAGCTCGCTAGCTCCTCCGCTTTTTATCCCCTCTTTTAAAACTGTAACAATTGAGTCGTATAGATTTTTTGTTTCAATTGCAGTTAAACTTGAACTCGGCCTTTTAGGGTCAATTCCAGACAACCAAAGCGCATCTGACGCATAAATATTTCCAATGCCACCCATTTTAGTTTGGTCCATTAAAACTACTTTGATCGGGCGTTTTGTTTTACTTAAAACATTTTTAAAAATATCTAAAGTTAGATCTTTAAGAGGTTCCGGCCCAAGTTTTACTATGAATTTTTCTTTTTCAACATCTTCGGTTTTAATAATTCTAACCCAGCCAAATCTTCTAATATCGTTGTAATATAATTCTCCACCCCGATCTAAATTAAAAATTACTAAAGTGTGCGGTCCAGGAATTCCACCCGCAACTTTTTTAGATAAAGGCGAAGGATTTTTCAAGTTTGGTCCTCTGTAAATAAACTGCCCGGTTAATTTAACGTGGGTTAAAATCGAAAACTTATTATCCAAATCAATTACTGTAACTTTTCCAAAACGCCGAGTTCCAAGAACTTTTGCACCAATAACTTGTTTTTCATCCCCTTGAAAAACCCGGCGATCTTTTACGTCAATAGACGCAATTTTGTGACCCGGCAAAAATTTCCCAAGTTGTGTTTTGATGGCTTCGACTTCAGGTAGTTCTGGCATGTTGTTGTACAAAGTCTAACATTTTTTTCTTAAATATTTCTTTACTGAATTTCCTGGCTTGAGTTATACAATCTTCACTTTTAAATTTCATTTTTTCGAATTTTTTAACGGCTTCAATTAAACTTTCAACTGTTCTTTCTTTGAAGAAAATTCCAGTTTTTCCATCAACAATTGTTTCAAGTGGTCCACCTTGGCCCAAAGCAATTACCGGCGTTCCGGCTGCCATTGCCTCAACCGCAACCATACCAAAATCTTCGTGTTCCGATGGGTAAATAAACGCCTTTGCATATTTCATTAAATCTAATTTGGTTTCTTCTGAAACTTCACCCAAGAACTCGATATTTTTGCCAGCAGATTTTTTAAACTGATCCAAACCATATGAAGCAAATGTTCCACCAAAAACTTTAAGAGGTAAATTAAGTTTAGTGAATGCTTCAATCGCCAATCCATGTCCTTTATGTCTTGATACTCTACTACCTACCAAATAATAATTTTCTTTCCTAATATTTTTTTCTATACTCGGAATTACAATTGGGGGGTAAATCACACTCGCTTCTCGTCCGTAAAATCTGTTAATTCTACCTGCTACTTCTTTGGAATTAGCAATAATATAATCTGGAAGTTGGGCTGCCTTTTTGTCTAAAATTTTTAAAAAATACATTGGGATTTTTCCCATCTCAAAAAGACTTCTCCTAAAGAAATTACTCTTCCAGTCATTGGCAACTGGATAACCGTACAAATACCGCGGCGGTGTATGGCAGTAATTTATAAGTAAACTATTTTTACCCACTTTTACAAAGTTAGGGCTTGTATACGTCCCAGCAGTTGAAGTAATAATAACGTCATATTCCGATAAGTCCATCATTGAAAATACGATTGGCGCGATAAATCTAAACATACTAATTAGTTTTGATTTGAAAGGTAAATACTGTAAAAACGAGGTTTTAACATTCCATTTTTCAATTCTACTTCTATGAGGTCCTGAAAATTCCGGTAAAAAAACTGTTGTATAAACTGGAGCGTTTGGCCAAATTTCCAATAGAGTTTCGACAACTCTTTCCGCCCCCCCATATTCTTTTAGATAGTCGTGTACTATTGCGATTTTTAGTTTTTTCATATCAAAATAAAGTAGCTTGTTTTTCTTTTTCCAATTCTTCTCCAACTTTTTTGATTCTAGCAGTTAAAGTTTTAAATCCAAATTCTTCTTCAAAAAGCTTTATGACATCGGGAGAATTTACTTTCCAATTTTCCATATCTTTCAAATCAAATTCTACTGGAACATCGCGAATTATGGTTGCTAATCTATACGACATCTCAGCTGACTCTCTTCCTTTTTCCAATTTCTCTTTTAACTTTTCTGGAATTTCATTAAGATTTTTGTATATATTTTTGAAATCACCGTATTTTTTTAAAAGTGAGATTGCAGTTTTAGGCCCAATTCCAGGCACACCAAAATAATTATCTGAAGCATCCCCCACTAAACCTTTGTAATCAGGAATCACACTCGGAGGAATTCCCATTCTCTCAACAGTTTCTGCTTCACCAAATAATTTACCATTTACAAGCCCGCCAATTGGCATAAATAACTTAATATTTTTTTGATCATCCACAAGTTGGAGCATATCTCGGTCACCAGTAACTATTACTGTATCGCTCTTGGCTATTGTTCCAATCACATCATCCGCTTCAAATCCAGCTTTTGAATATACGGCAATATTTGCGGCTTTTAAAAATTTTCTTGTTTTATCAAATTGTGAATCAAGCTCACTTGGCATTGACGGGCGCTGAGATTGATAAGTTGTTAAAAGTTCTTTTCTAAAAGTTGGTGCTTTTTCATCGAAGACCACTGCGATATGACTGGGTTTTAAATCTTGAATGATTTTAAGAAGCATGGAAATTAAGCCGTGAACTGCATTGATAGGCTCGCCTTTTGGAGTTGTTAATGGGGGAATTGCATGAAACGCGCG
This sequence comes from Alphaproteobacteria bacterium, assembly GCA_035494495.1. GTDB lineage: Bacteria > Patescibacteriota > Microgenomatia > UBA8517 > UBA8517 > DATJGY01. The sequence continues at coordinate 961 of DATJGY010000049.1, read as the reverse complement.
ATACATGATTGCATGACCATCAATTAAAACTAATTTGGACATATGAAGATATTTTAACAGAAAAAATCTAAATAGTTCCGTTTACAAATTTATGAAGGACAGAAGAAGCTAGAGTTTGATATGGGATTCCTTCTTCCAATGCTTTATTTTTTAATTTGAAAAGTGTTTTAGTGGTCACTCTCAAGTTTATATTTCTTATCTTTTCTAGAGTATATTTGGCTGCAAGCATTGCTTTCTTTTTTTCTTCGGCAAAATTTTTAACACGAACCATTTTACCTTTTTCGAAAGCTTCAATTATCTCTTTCTCTTCTTCATCTGGTTCAAAGTATTTCATTTTTTTAAATATTTCTTGGTCAAATCCCGATTTGGATAAATTGTCTTTAAAAATTTCTTTTCTTCATCTTCAACATAAGGAACAAAATAAACATAGCCTCTTATTTCTATAACATATACTTTCTGCGCTGGGTATTTCTTTTGATTAGGATGATCAAATTCATCAAGAATATTTCCTGTATTTATAGCTTCTACGATTTCTTCAAAAGAAACTTCGCGCTCAGATTTTAAAAGTTCATTCTTCTCTTTATTCCAATCAAAGTACTTCACGGTTAATAGTATGACAATGTATATGATTTGTCAATATATTGATTTTGAAGATTAAATCCTTTTGGGAACAAATGTTGCATGTGCAGTCATACATTTAATATCAGAGTAAGATTCTGTCAATAAATTCAACTTCATAAAACATGTTTCCGTGGGAGCAGTCATAGATGTTATCTCACAAATATTCTTTTCGCACTTAACACCATAGATTATACCAATATCATATTTAGGCAAGTTAATAGATTTTATATACTCAAAGTTTGGATAATTCGAAGCAAATTTATATTCCTCAATTTTGTTAGTCTGACTATTTATAGCCAACAATCTTTCACCGTCAATAATGTCGAAGAGGAGATAATCT
>DATJGY010000048.1:0-9603 GCA_035494495.1 Alphaproteobacteria bacterium | reverse complement strand
TTTACAAATATTCATTTACACATCGGGGTAGCTTGTCCATGAACAACCTTCAGAACCCATATTTGGCTCTTGACTCATTGTGGCTATGAAGAAATTACAACATAATAAACTTAACGGGCAACAGTTGCCCAATATGCATCATTAATAATCTTCTTGCTTGTTTTTTCTTTACGATTAAAGACCCAAATATCCTCCTCATCTGTATTTACTATTATCCGATTTGAATCACTTGACCACATATAATCAAACAACATTGCATGCTCCCCAAAAGGAATGTCCACTTTTTCTTTATTATCTACAGTAATAATACTGATACCATCAGTTATTGGTAGTGCTCCTGCTGCTGTAAAATTTGAATAAAAACGCGCTGATACGTATTTGCTGTCAGGGGACCATCGAATCCAATCATAAGTTTTTCCGTGACCGACTGGATTACCGTCAGTCGTAAGTTGAACATGTTCTCCGTTTTCTAAATTGGTCATCCAAATATTTCCATCTTGTTCGTAAGCAGAGAATTTTCCATCAGGAGAAATAGTATTTGAGACTAGATCGCCGTAATCTTTTTGAGTAATAGGGCGTGGCTTTTCTGAAGAATCAATTTTAATTTTGTAAGTTACATTTTCGCCACTATTTCTTAAATAAATCGAGGTGTTATCACGCGACCAGCCAATTACATGATAATTTTGATATATAAATTTTTTAGATAGCTCAGAGCCTTTGAGTGTCCAGACAAGTTTTCCGTCTACAGTCCAAACTTCCGGCCAGTAGGCTGTAGAATTTGTTTTTTTAGCTTTATCTATCTCAAAATGCAGGGCGGCTAATAATTTTCCATCAGGTGACCAACTCAAAACATCTCCCAAAGCATTATTGTAACCATTAGCATGGGTCAGTTGTGTCAATTCTTTATTTTGAACATTTAATAGGTAGATATTGTCCCATTTTGACGGAGGATAATTTAATGGCAAATAAGCTTCATAAAGAAATGCTATATATTTAGCATCAGGCGACCAAATCAAGTTTGTAGGAGCACCACCTTCTAGACTGGTTTCGTAAAATTCTTCTAGTTTCGAGCCATCAAAATTTGAAAGCCAAATATCAGCATTGCGAGTAAAGGCAATTTTGTTTGAGAAAGTTGAAGTTTGAATTATTGGTTTTTCTAAAGAAATAGATCTGGCTTGCTTTATTGTTAAGACAATTGTAAAAACCAAAAATAATACAATAAAAAATAAAAACAAAAGGAGTCTTTTCATTAATAGGATTATAACAAAAGATCAACAACATTTTCCCCCTTGACTCATTGTGGATAACTCTATAAAAAGTACCTAGTACAAAGTACTTAGGAATTAGAAAACTTCTGAAGCTGCCCCACTCTGTACTGTGTACTTTAGTACTATGAACTCTCTCGAAATTTGGCACGATGCTTTAGAAATTATTAAAATCTCAGTTTCGCCTGCGATTTTTTCCACTTGGTTTTCCAAAACTCACATTTCAAAACTAGACGACTTGGGAGAAAGGGTGGTCGTTGAAATTGGCTGCTCAACTTCTTATGCAAAAAATACAATTGAAACTAGATATTTTGGCCTGGTTCAGGATTCTTTAAATAAAGTCTTAAATAAAAATTGCGATGTTGTGTTTATCGTAAAAGACAATCCAAATAAAGTTCAGATAGTTAAAGAGGTTGCAGCCCCACTATTTGATGAAAAAAAGAATGACAAAGATTACCTTGAACTTGTGCGCAATGCCAAAATTAAACCCAGTTTTACATTTGAAAACTTCGCAGTATCGGGGAGTAATCAAATGGCCCATGCCGCAGCTTTGGCGGTTTCTGAAAATTTAGGTTCGGCTTATAATCCACTTTTTATTTGGGGTGGGGTGGGTGTCGGGAAAACTCATTTGATGGTTTCGGTGGGGAATGCCGCACTTCTTAAAAATCAAAATCTTAAGGCTTTGTTTTGTACTGGAGAAGATTTTACAAACGATATTGTGCAGGGTATTCGCAATAAAACTACTCAAGGTTTTAGAGATAAATACAGAAAACTTAACCTACTTTTGATTGACGATATCCAATTTATTGCAGGCAAAGATTCTGTTCAAGAAGAGTTTTTCCATACGTTTAATGCGGTAACTTCCTCTGGAGGCCAAATAATTTTAACTTCCGATAGGCCACCTTCTGAAATACCAAAACTTGAAGAAAGATTAAAAAGTAGATTTGAAGCTGGATTAATTGTTGATGTAGCTCCGCCAGATTTTGAATTGAGATGCGCTATAACCCAAATTAAAGCTCAAGAAAAAAATTTAAATCTTGAATCCGATCAAGTTCAAATAATTGCCGCCAATGTCGAATCCGCCCGCAAAATCGAAGGAATTCTAACAAAAATCATGACTTCAGTTCACATTAAAAACATGCCCATAACAAATGAAATGATCGAAAGCTCTTTAAGTAAAAATCAAGAAAATGGCGTTAAAAGCGTAAGAAGCACTCCAATCGAAGCTATTGATAAAATCTCAAAATACTACCAAGTAGGCAAAAGATTGTTGCTGGGAGAGGGGAGATCTCGGCCGATCGCCAGGCCCAGGCAGGTGTTAATGTATGTTTTAAGAACTCATTTGGGGATTTCACTGGAAGAAGTTGGGAGACTTGTGGGAGGAAGAGATCATACTACTGTTATGCACGCTGTGAATAAAATCACACAAATGGCCTTGAGCGATGTGCATATTCGTGAGGATATCTTGAGGATTAAAAATACACTTTGAGGATAAATAATTCGTGATATACACTTATCAACATTAAATCTAGTTTTATCCACAAAATTATACACATTTGCCTGCGGGTGATATCAACAGCGTTTTATATCTCTTATCCACTTGTCCACCGTACCTACTACTACTACCACTAGTTAATATATATAATATACAAAGAATCGAAAAACAATGAAATTACAAATTCTCCAAGAAAATCTACAAAAGGCAATTAACATAACTTCTCGCTTTGCCTCATCCAAAGCTCAGCTTCCAATACTAGGAAATATTTTACTCTCAGCTCAAAAAGCAAAAGTTTTCGTTTCTTCAACTAATTTAGAAATTTCAGCTTCAGTTCAAATCGGAGCTAAGATTGAAAAAGAAGGAGAAATTAGCGTTCCTGCAAAAATAATCTTAGATCTAATTAGTAATTTGCCAAAAGAAACTATCGATCTTGAATTAAAACAAGAACAGTTAAAAATTTCGACATCTAGCTTCTCCTCAAATGTTTTGGGAATGAATTCGTCGGATTTTCCTAAAATTCCAAGTTCTGTAGATGAAGAAAATTCAATACAACTTCCTAAGAAAGAGTTTTCTGACAGTTTGTCACAAGTTGTTTTTGCAGCGTCTCTCGATGAGTCTAGGCCTGTTTTAACAGGTGTTTTATTCATTTGGGAACAAGATTACCTTGTTTTGGTTGCAACTGATGGTTTCAGGCTCTCACAGAAAAGATTGTCGCTGATAACACAAAACAAAAAACAGATTGCACAGAAAATTGTAATTCCCAAAAATATTTTGAATGAAATTGGGAGACTTGTGGAGGAAGATGGAAATATTCTTTTTGACTTTCAAGAGAAAGAGAAACAAGTAATTTTTGGTAATGGTAATGTGATTTTGTCTTCCCGACTTCTAGAAGGTGAATACCCGGATTTTGAAAAGATAATTCCTAAAAGTTCTACACTTAAAGTTTTAGCTGATAAGGAAGAATTACTAAGAGCTGTGAAATTAGCTTCGATTTTTGCCCGTGATGCTGGAAATATTGTTAAATTTAATATCATGGAAGATCATATTAAAATAACTGCTGAAAGCGGGAGTGCTGGAAGCCAGGAAGCTAGAGTTGATGTAAAAGTCGAGGGTTTTACATCTGACTTTGAAATTTCGTTTAATTATAAATTTGTCGAGGATTTTTTACATTCAGTTGTTGGCGAGGAAATTAAAGTGGAGTTTTCAACAATAGACAAAGCAGGAGTGTTTACAGATCCAAAAGATAAAAACTATCTTCATCTAATCATGCCTGTGAAGGTTTAATGATTTTAATCTTCTTTGTAATTTGAACCTATGGGATAAAAAGACACCCCTTCTTCTAAATAAGTAGCTATTTTTGATGGTACAAGAGATAATATCCAAAGTTTTCCTGATTTCTCATTTAAAACAATAAAATCTTTATTTTTATTTGTAAACAATTTTGTTTTTAGGTTTAATTTATTGGTAATTGGATAACTATTGGTTATGAATTTTTTATTTCCGTTTGTGTCGACCACCCATATATAGTCATCAAAAAGATCCAACGATCCTCTTTTCACAGTTTCGATTACAAAAGCTTGGTTTGTATCAATCCAGTAACTATTCAATGTCGAACTTTGACTAAACTCAAAGGTGTTTAAAGTATTTCCATGAGAATCAATTAAAGATAATGAATTTTTATTAACTGTTATTAATTTTTGACTATCTTCACTTATATCAATAAGGCGACTGTTTCCGTTGATTTTTATTGTGTTGATTAGAGTTAAATTTATGTCGTATATATCAATCAAATTTAAATTTCTTTTATAAATATAAAAACTATCATTATTTCTGGCCCAACCGAAATTAATATTTTGACTATCTGTTAAGTTTAATGTTTTTGTCTGGTTGTTTTTAACTGATTGTAGATTAAGTAAATTTTCTTTTTGATAAACAACATAGTTGCCACTTCCGCTTAGTTGCGGGCTTCCTAAATCTGAACCAATTTGTTTTGTTGAATTTTCAAAAGAATCAAACAAATAATAAATGTTCTGATTTGAAAAAATAGCTTTTCCGTTTGGATTGAAATTAATATAATCAATTTGTTTGTTAACCAGCTGCTTGTTTTGCCAAAGTGTAAAAATACCGTTTTTGGTGGCATAAATAATTTTATTATCTTGCCATGTGTAGCCTAAAATATCTGTTAAAGAATTAAAGCGATTTAAAATATATACCGGAGCATTTTCTACCCTTTTGTAGTTGGTATTCGAAAGGTTCGTATTAGGACTAGATGTGGGTGAAGGTAGAATTTTGTTGGTGGTGGGTTGTCTCTTTGTAAAAATAAACAAACCTATGTAAAGAGTTAGTATTACAAAAATTACAATAAATAATTTTTTTCTTTTTTTGATAACTAAAACTATTTTTGACAAAAATTGTTTCATATTAATTTCCATTTGGACATCTTTTTTTAATTTCTGGAATAAAAACTTTTTCTAGAAAATCTTTTCCAGGATCGTCTTTGCCTGAGTTTGGTACCTGATAATGGCCATATATCTGTGACCAAGGTATATTATATTGTTTCATAACTTTGCAAGTGGCGTTATAGGTAAGTTCTAATTCTTGAGTATTTGGTGGTGGGGGTGAATCGGTAAAGTAAACTCCTGCCATTTCATTGTTTATAGCATATGTATTGTACTCTCCTGCGCAGGCTGGGAATTCTACTTGTTTTTCAAAAAACCTTTCCATGATCCATGTATCGTTTGTGTCTGTGGCAAGTTGGCACGACAAACTTCTTTGCACTAAAGTTTCATACGTTCTTTCATTTCCACTAGGATTGTCATTTGTCCCAGCGCTCCAGTGCATAACAATCATTGTAGGTGTAATACAAATTCCATCTCTACGTCCCCAAACTGTTTCAGGAAGTAAATTAACAGACCCATTTTTTATTTCTGAGGCAATTTTTGCTGTAATATCAGCCCCGGTTTCATCTGATTCTTTGCACGAACTCACTAATCCTCCTATAGGTGGTGGTCTACTACGGTCACCACTTCCCAATGGCACAACATACGCTCCAGAATTAATAATAAACAAAATCAAAGCTACAATCACTGGAAAAACCAAAAGCGTAACCAAAATTGGCACAGCAATTCCTGATAAAAATGTTTTCCAAATAACTCCCCCTGCGATTGAAAGTCCAGAAAAAGCACTTGACAAACCCGCCTGAAGTGCTGGCCAACCTCCAGTCAAAAGAGCTGTTCCCGCGGCAGCTCCCCCGCCAAGTAACACCCCTGTTCCGATTGAACCTGTAATTACTATAGCTGGAAGCCCTATCGTAACACCTGCGATAGCCGGACCGATTTTTTTAAGTTTTTGCCAAGGAACTTTTTTTGCTATTTTGCCTATTACCTCTGTACCAATAAAACCAATAATCGCTCCAATAATATTTCCTGCAACAGGAACTACAGATCCTGCAGCCGCTCCTACCGCCGCTCCAGTTACAGCTTCTGTTCCGGTCGTAACTGCGGCTTTGACTGCCAATTTAACTCCCAAATTAATCCCAGTTTTGACCTGAATAAAATTAGCTACATTTCCTAACCCAGAACCAATTGCCAATTTCCCAATTAACGATCCTTCAACGGCCGCGAGTGGCGCAGTCTCGACAACTCCTAAAGTTTGAAGCGCAAATTGCACACTTTCTGTTTTATAAAATTGTGCCATGGCGCTACCAGCTGGAAGTGTTGCCATATGACTTTCTATTCTTGTTCCAATATTTAGCAAGATCTGAGATCTTATTTCCTTTTCTCCTAAATCTGCGACATTAAAATTTCTCAAGAAGTTATTCTGATCATTTAAATTTTGAAGATGTTCAGTAGGGATTTGTAATAAATCAAATTCTTTAAACCCTTCTTTGGGAGTGTCAGAAAATTCGACATTAATATTTTCCGGAAGATTTACAAATTGTTTAACAAGTTCGTATTGCGCTGTTTTTTGATCGATAAGAATTGAAGCAATATCTTTTAAATTTTTATCAATATTATCGTCTGCAATAACACGTTTAAGAATTGTGGTTTGTATTGCCGGAGAATTGCCGCGAAATACTTCGTAAGTTGTCAATGCCGCTTGTTCACTAACAATATGTGCTTCCTCTGGAGATAAATTTTGAACGGCAGCAGATTTTTCAAATTGCTTTGTAGCATCCTCAACAAATTGTTTAGGATCTGCCTCAGCCTGTTGATTCAATTCAGTCGGAGCTTCTTCTACTTTGTAATAAACCTTTTTCTCTTCAGCTCTTAAAATAGCTGCTTCAACTTTTGCTTTTCGAATCGCTTGCGCGTAAATTTCTTGTTGTTTTTTAATAGAAGCTTCAATATCTCGTTTAGCATTTATATCAGCCTGTTTCTGTTGATCTTCCCGCTCTTTAGCCTCTTTTTCAAATTGTTTTAATTGTTCTGGAGAAACAGTGTTTGATTCTACTTTGTCAAGAGTAGTTTTTTCTTCTTGGCCAACAAGTTTTACTAGTTCTCTTTGAGCCTCTCTGACATGTTGAATATCTTTTTGAGATGCAATTACGACTCCAGATTCTTGAATAAGTTTATTAATAAACTTAATAAAATCGTCTCGATTATTCCAATTAAAGTCACCTGAAAAAAATGGCTTATCACTTACATAAATAGTTCCTTCAGGAAAATAATGATCAAACGCAGCCATCAAATCCTCAAGATTTTTTTGATTTAAGCTTAGATTATTTGTTTTCATACGGATTTAAATTTGTTTTTACCACATCTTGAGGTTTAGTTGTAATTAACTTATCTTCCTCAACCGAGGCTACGACTCTAATTGGCGCATGATGTGGCCCGGCAAAAAATATTCCCTCTCCCACGTTTGCAGCCAAAAGTAGATTCTTTTCTCCTTGGGAAAGATAAAAAATTTCACCAATTTTATCAATTGCAGCTGGAGATTGTTTGAGTAGAACTTGCAGTGCAGAGTTGGTTACAATTGCTTTACCAATATCCTGTGATAGAAAATCTTCCACATCTTGTGTAATTGTAGTCAAACCCAAATAATATTTTCTTGCCCTTTTAACCACACTCCATAGAAATTGAGCGGTATCTGGATATTTCATCATTTGCCAAGCTTCCTCGGCGATTAGAATGCGGCGCTTTAAATCTTTTTTAACTCTGGTCCAAATGTAATCTAAAATAATGAACATTGCGATAGGGCGCAAAGCATCTTGCAAATCTTTAACAGAGAAAACTGTAAAGGGATTAGTGATATTAATATTTGTTTGCTTATCAAAAATTCCAGTGAAGCTCCCCCGGACAAATTTTTCAATTCTTGCAGCTAAATCCAAGGCATCAGGAACTTCCATACCAATCAAAGTTTTATATAAATCTTCCATCAAAGGTGGCTCTTTAGTTTGGGTTTCAGGATCCATACTAATCCCTTTTGCCTTGTAAGTCATAATGAGTGCACGATCCAATAAAGCTTCTTGAGTTGGGCTAATTTCTCCCATCATAACTTTCAACAGCGAATGCAAAGAAAGAATTTTCTGCCCCAATTGATTTTCCCCTTCTTCCCGAATTTGAGCCAAATCAAAAGGATTAATTTTGGCTGGAGAATTGTAAGAAAAAGAAATATATTCTCCGCCCACAGCTTGGGCTAAAGCTTTATATTCACTTTCGGGATCAATAATAATTACTTCAGTTCCGGTCATTAAAGATCTGACTGCTTCAAGTTTGACGAAATAAGATTTTCCAGCACCGCTTGTCGCAAAAATGACCATGTTGCCATTTTGAAGTGAAAATCTATCAAAAATTATGAAAGATTCGTTTTGAGAATTAATGCCATAAAGAACTCCGCGATCACTTGAAAGTTCACTTGAAGTTAGTGGGAAAGTTGTGGCTACAGAAGTTGTATCCATGTTTCTTGTAATATTTAATCTGTCCATGCCAAATGGCGCGGTTGATAAAAAGCCATCTTCCATATCAAGCATGGCATGTTTGCTTACAATCAAAAGGGAACCTAATTGAGATTCAATTTGTTTGGTGACATGATTTAATTCTTCAACTGAAGCAGCAGGAATGGTTATATAAAAACTGAATTGATAAAAACGTTCGATTCCCTTGACCAATTGTTCCTGCAAACTTCTGGCATCTTCCAATTTTGCTTGAGTAGATGGATCTGCGATCTTTCCGCGTTCTATGTCTGTGGAGATCTCAGCTTCCATTTCTGCAATTTTGCGGCGCAAATCGTCTAAAACCGACTTTCCATCAACTGGGTAAACGTAAAAAGAAATATCTAAACTGGAATCAAAATTAACCACAGGTTCAAGCCATCCTGGAGCTACAAATCTTGGATAACCACCGACAAAAATAGTTCTAAAATAAACATCATTAATTTTAAAATAATCAAAATCCTCCTCAATTGTTTGCGGAGCAATTGCGTCTAGTACTCCCAAGCCTTGGGAAATTGCCAGGTTAGGATTAATAATCTTTGGTTTTAATTCGGGTTCTGGTGGTTTCATTTGTGTTCTAAAATAACTTCCGGCTCTTTTTTAACGGCAGGTTTTTCAGGATTGTAAATAGTATAAAACAGGTCAATGAGCTCTGTGGTTGTAAGTTGTCTAAATTTAATTCCCAAGCGGCCTGCTTGTCTTATCAAATGATCACGTCTTGGGTAAAGTGTAATTTTTGTTTTTTTGATTAAATATGATTTTGAAAATGGCAAAGGGCCATTTCTTTTTGTAATCGAGGCAAAAGATTTGGCAACACCAAGTTCAAGTGGACTTAAATACAAAATTACAAAAAATCTCTTGCCCAAAACATTTTTCTTTTTAACAGATTCAGTGATAAAACCACGATA
>DATJGY010000047.1:0-13033 GCA_035494495.1 Alphaproteobacteria bacterium | reverse complement strand
ATCTCTAATCTTGCAAACTTTGTCTATGTTAGGCAAAAAGGCCCTTATGGTAATGGAACTCCACTTCTAAATGTCCGACATATTGTTGGCGATGAACCATTTATTTACACTTGGAGCGATGATTTTATAGTTGCTGAACCTAATAGATTCAAGCAATTAATTTCAACTTATGAAAAATATGGTGCAAGTTGTCTAGCCGGAATTCGCGCTACAAAAGATGAAGATTACTCAAGGTATGGTTTCGCTGGCGGAGAAGAAGTTGAACCAGGTGTAATTGATGCAAAAGTAATTGTCGAAAAACCTGGGAAAGAAAATGCACCTTCTGATTTAGCTACGGTTTCTGGGTTTTTGTTTACACCTGATATTTTTGATTATTTAGATCAAGCTTTGTCTAATCTTCAACCTGGAGACGAGCTTTATTATAATGATGCTTTAAAATTAATGCTTAAGAATGGTAGAAAAGTTTTGGCAGTTGAGATTAAAAATGGTAAATATTACGATACAGGTAACAAATTGGAATACTTAAAAACAGTTGTTGAATTTGCTTTGAAACACAAAGGTTTGGGTGATGACTTCAGAGATTATTTAAAAAGTTTAAGTATATGAAAGGAATAATTCTTGCAGGTGGAACTGGAACCAGGCTTTACCCCCTTACAAAAGCTATAAGTAAGCAGCTCATGCCGGTTTACGACAAGCCGATGATTTATTATCCACTTTCAGTTTTGATGCTAGCTGGAATTCGTGAAATATTAATTATTTCTACTCCAAATGACTTGCCGGGTTTTAAAAGATTGTTAGGAGATGGCTCTCAAATTGGCTGTAAATTTGAATATGCCGAGCAGCCAAAACCTGAAGGCTTAGCACAAGCTTTTATTATTGGTGAAGAATTTATTGGACAAGATAAAGTTGCTTTAATTTTGGGAGACAATATTTTCTTTAGTTCAGGTTTAACCCAACTTCTAGAAGAAAACAAAGATCCAGATGGAGGAGTAATTTTTGCATATCATGTTACGGATCCCGAAAGATATGGCGTGGTTGAATTTGATGAGAATATGAAAGTAATTAGCATTGAAGAAAAACCAAAAGAGCCGAAATCAAACTATGCAATTCCTGGCTTGTATTTTTATGATAACGAAGTTGTCGAGATTGCAAAAAATATTAAACCATCTGACCGAGGAGAGCTTGAAATTACTGATGTCAATAAAGCCTATTTAGAAAAAGGCAAGTTAAAAGTCGGGGTTTTGCAACGTGGGACAGCCTGGCTTGACACTGGTACTTTTGATTCAATGATGCAGGCGTCACAATTTGTGCAGGTAATTGAAGAGAGGCAAGGATTTAAAATTGGCTGTATCGAAGAAATTGCTTATAGAAAGGGTTATATAGATAAAACTCAATTACACAATTTAGCTTCAGATTTACTCAAAAGTGGCTACGGCAAATACTTAATGGAAATTGAATGATGCAAAAAATATTGGTTACAGGTGGAGCAGGTTTTATTGGTTCAAACTTCATTCGTTATTGGCTAAATAAATACCCAACAGATCAGATAATTAATTTTGATAAGTTAACTTATGCTGGTCATTTGGAGTCTCTCAAAGATATTGATTCAAATCCAAATTACGAATTTGTTCAAGGCGATATTTGTGATCCACAAGCTGTCCAAAATGTCATGAAAGATGTTGATATTGTTGTTCATTTTGCGGCAGAGAGTCATGTCGATAGATCTATAAAAGATCCTTCAATTTTTATAAAAACAAATGTTTTAGGAACTCAAGTTTTGCTGGATGCAGCCTTAACCAACAAAGTAAAAAGATTTCATCACATTTCAACTGATGAAGTTTTTGGAGCTTTGGAATTAGGTGGCGGAAAATTTAATGAAACAACTTGTTACGATCCTCATAGTCCATATTCGGCTAGTAAAGCTGGTTCTGATCATCTGGTTCGAGCATACAAAGATACTTACGATTTACCAATTACGATTACAAATTGTGCAAATAATTTTGGGCCCTATCATGATCCTGAAAAACTTTTTCCTCGGTCGATTACAAACTTGATCGATAAAAAACCAACTCAAATTTATGGTGATGGAAAGTATGTTCGTGATTGGCTGTATGTTGAAGATCATTGTGAGGCCATCGACTTGGTTATCACAAAAGGTGAAATTGGAGAAACTTATCTGGTGGGAAGTATGATTGATGAAATTAATAATTTAGAAATTGCCAAGAAATTACTTAAAATTTTTAATCTTAATGAATCGTATATCGAATTTGTAAAAGATCGGCCGGGACACGACAGGCGTTATGCTATTGATTCAACAAAAATAAGAAATTTAGGTTGGGAGCCAAAACATGATTTCGATACATGGCTGGTTAAAACCGTTGATTGGTACAAAAATAATGAGTGGTGGTGGAGACCTTTAAAACAAAAAGCAGAAAAATTATATGAATAAAACCATAATTACAAAAACTTCTATTGAAGGGTTGTATATAGTTGAGAAAGAAACTTTTACGGACGATCGGGGCTTTTTCCGAGAAGTTTTTCATCTCGATGATTTAGAACAAGTAATTGGCAGAAAATTTGAATTTAAACAAATGAATCATTCTAGATCTTTCTCTAACGTAATTCGTGCACTTCATGCAGAAAATTGGAGTAAATTAGTTTACCCCGTTTGCGGCAAGGTATTTTCAGTGGTAGTAGATATTCGGCCCGAGTCTAACACCTTCGGAAGGTGTGAAACGTTTAGTTTTGATGAGAATTCAAAAAAAGCGCTCTTTATTTCCCCGGGCCTAGCCAATTCAATTTGTGTAGATGGCAATCAACCTGTTGATTATATTTATTTGGTTGATGCATATTATGATGGCAAAGATACTAGAGCCGTTGCGTGGGATGATCCTGATTTGAATATTAACTGGCCTGTAAAAAATCCAATTGTCTCGCAACGAGATAAAAATAATCCTACCCTTCGCGATTTATTTCCTGAGAAGTTTTCTCCCTCCAAGATTTAATTTCTTTGTGATTCCCTGAGAGTAATACCTTTGGAACTTTCCAGCCTTTATAATTTTCAGGGCGAGTGTATTGAGGATATTCTAAGTATCCTGGCTCTTTGTGAGATTCATCATGAGACGACTCGTCTTTTCCTAAAACTCCTGGCAAAAGCCGGATGACACTATCTACAATTACCATTGCTGGAATTTCCCCTCCAGTCAAAACATAATCTCCAATCGAAATAATTTCATCCACAAGATGTTCGTGAACTCGGTGATCAATTCCTTCGTAATGCCCGCAAATTAGAATTAAATGATCAAATTTTCCAAATTCAACAGCTTTACTTTGTGTAAATCTGACACCTGTAGCATCTAATAAAATCACCTTAGAATTTTTAGTTTTTAATTCTTTTAGTGCATTATCAATTACATCTACCTGCAAAAGCATACCGACTCCGCCGCCGTAAGGTGTATCGTCGACATTATGTCTTGGGCCAATTCCCCATTTTCTTAAATCATGAACTTTAACCTCAATTAGATTTTTACTTTCCGCACGTTTGATAATTGAAGCATCAAAAGGCCCTGAAAACATATCCGGAAAAAGAGTAAGAATATCAATTTTCATATCGATATTGTATCATTTAAACATGCAGAAAGTTGTAATCGTAATGCCAGCTTATAATGAAGCAGAGAACATAGGTCTGATGATTCATACCCTTTTTGATGAAATTTTCCCCAATATTGACGGAGTGAATATGCATTTATTGGTAGTTGATGATAATTCTCCTGATGGAACTGGAAATATTGTTAAAAAACTGCAACCCAACTATCCTAATTTACATATACTTCAAGAAGATAGGCGAGGTTTGGGATGGGCTTATGTTCATGGTTTTAGATATGCAACGAATAAACTTCAAGCTGATGCTGTAATGGAAATGGATGCTGACTTTCAGCATCCGCCAAAATTTGTAATTCCTATGATTCAAGCTTATATGGACGGAGCAGATTATGTAATTGGTAGTCGGTACGTACAAGGTGGTTCAGTTCCAAAAGAATGGGCACCATCTCGCCGTGCTATAAGTTACTTTGGTAATTTATTTATTCGTTTAGCTTTGGTTAAACCTGGAATTCATGATTTAACGACGGGATTTAGATTAACGAAAGTAAAAGGAGTATTAGATCAAATCGATTTGGAACATCTGATGAAACTGGATCGATTCTCACACAAAGTCGATCTGCTTTATCAGAGTATTAAGAATGCTAAGAAAGTTGTAGAAGTTCCTCTTGAGTTTTCTGCACGAACAAAGGATAGGTCGAAATTTAACTGGCAAGAAACCGTATCCACATTCCAAGTTGCAATAATTTTGGGGATTAAAGATAAAATAAAATTGTTTAAGTTTGGAACTGTTGGGCTTGCTGGTTTTGTAGTTAATTTTTTGTTTTTGCGGCTTTTTAGAAATCTAGGTTTTAATGAAACTTTGGCCTGGATATTTTCTACGGAAATTGCAATTATAAATAATTATGTTTTTAATAATCTTTGGACTTTTGTTGATACAAAAATTTCGGGCTTAAAAGAAACCATTTTTAAATTTTTACAGTTTAACCTAACTTCAATTGGAGCCTTAATAATTCAATCAATTTTAGGGCCAATTGGAACAAAACTGGTTGGTGTGCAATATGACGGTTTAGTTTTAGCCGCAATTGTCCTTTTTGTAGTTTTGCCTTACAACTTTACAATGTACAATTTGGTGATTTGGAAGAAGAAATAAAGACTTTACAAAAATGGTCCCCAGTTACTGATCGGCATTACGTTTTGAGAAATGAAGGCTAGGGAATAAAGATAAATTGGAACTACAATAACTGCAAGTGCAAATTTAAATTCTTTTTTAATCAACGTATCCGAGAAAGCAATTAACAAAAATGGAACTAGTGGCAAGGAATATCTCATCAAATCTCGGTGAGCAATAAAAAGTGTAACGCTGTAAAAAACTGCCGAAAAAGTTGCCAGTTGGTATTCTTTCTTTTCAAATAGTTTATAAACCCCAATGGCTCCAATCAGATAAATAAAAATTACTTCTTCTAGCCAAAAAGTTCCCACCCATGGGGCTGAAAAGTTGAAAATTTGAAAAGGTGGAAACATTAAATGAATATTGTCTCCTGAATGAAAATAAGCCCAAAAATCTCCAGTCATAATTCCATAAAATGCAAAAACTAACAGAAGAGAGATAGGAATTAACAAAAGTGGATAAGATTTTTTAAAGTTGAGATTTTTTATTGAGAACAAAAAGTAGGAAATGAAAATTAGAATTCCAGGTGATTTTGTCAGTTGTGCAACAACTCCCCAGAACGCTGCTAGCCAATAATTTTTGTTTTTAAAGTAAAAAACAGAAGCTATAATTCCAGCTACAAAAAGAGGATCAGCAGAGCCAACGGAACGGACAATAAGCCAACGTGCAGGGAAAATGGAAAACAGAAAAGTTAAAAATACAGCATCAGATGGTTTTAAATATTGATTTGCTAATTTATTAAAGAAATAAAGAGCCAAACCAGAAGAAATTAGTGTAACCAACAACATGGCATAAGGATAATAATTTGTGACAGTGGAAAAAACCCGAATTAGTATTGGGAACAATGGAAAATGGGCTGGGTAGTATTCGGTGGGGAGGGGAAATTGATAATTGGCTGCAATTTGAGTTTTGTTATATAAAGTTTTGGCAGCAACTATATACAAAGGTCCGTCATAGTTAGCAACTATTGTAGCTAAGCCTTGTTGAGGCAGGGGAATATTCCAAAGTTTATTGATTCGAAAAATAAAAGGCGCCCAAATCAAAAACGTCGGAATTAACGTCATGAGGCTTATAATGGCCAATTGTTTTAAGAAATCTTTCATTGCATATGCATCATATCAAATATGTTAAACTTGAACTAGTGTTTTAAAAATTATGCAGAAGAAATCTATTACAATCGCAATTCCAGTTTACAATGAAGAAATCGATCTTCCTAAAAATATACCTATTCTTTACTCTTTCTTAAAACAAAGTATGGATAGTTATGACTGGAAAATTGTAATTGTAGATAATGCTTCAATAGACAAAACTTCAGAAGTAGGCCGAAAATTGGCTCAACAGAAAAATATAAATTATATAAAGTTAGAAAAAAAAGGCCGGGGTTTGGCTCTTAGAGAATGTTGGAATAACTCAGATGACGATTATCTAGCTTATATGGATATCGATCTCTCAAGTGATATTAAATTTTTCCCTAAGCTAATTTCAGCCTTAGATAGTGGAGCTGGTATTGCAATTGGTTCGAGGTTAATCACCGGATCAAAAGTATATGGGCGACCGATTTTAAGGGAAATTATGTCACGAGGTTACAGTTTACTTTTTAGAACTTTTTTTGGCACTAGTTTTTCAGATGCACAGTGTGGATTTAAGGCTATTACAAAAAGCTCTTGGACTAAATTAGAACCCCTAGTTGACGACAAAGAATGGTTTTTTGATTCAGAATTATTAATAATTGCCGACAAAGCAAAATTTAGGATCGCTGAGATTCCAATTGTTTGGACAGACGATCCAGCTTCAACTGTAAAAGTTGCCAAAACTGCGTGGGGAGACATTAAAGGATTATTTAGGCTTTTTAAAGAACAACCATGGAAAAATTTACAATAAAATTGTTTGATTTTATTAAAAAAAATAAGTTTGAGTGTTTTATTTTGTTGCTTATTTTAATTACAGCTGCGTTTCTTCGCTTATATAAAATTGACCAATATATGACTTTTTTGGGTGATGAAGGTCGCGATGTGATTGTTGTTAGAAGATTTTTGACAGAATTACATCCGCCTTTGATTGGGCCTGGAACTTCAGTTGGAAATATGTATTTAGGACCTCTATATTACTATATGATGGCGCCGGCATTACTTCTTGCTAATTTTTCGCCAGTTGGGCCTGCAGTTCAAATTGCCATTTTAGGAGTAGCAACTATATTTTTTATATGGTTTTTAGCCAGAAAATGGTTTGGAAAAACAGCTGGGTTAGTTGCCGCGGGACTGTATGCAATTAATCCAACAGTAATTAATTTTTCCAGATCTTCATGGAATCCAAATATTATGCCTTTTTTTGCATTACTTTCGATCTATGCAATTTGGAAAGTTTATCAAGAAAAAAAATATTCTTGGCTAATTGTGTTAGGAATTTCTTACGCTTTTGTTCTTCAATCGCATTATCTGGGTTTGTTATTGCTTCCAGTTATTGTAATCTTTTGGTTTTTGTCGCGCCCGCCTATTCGCTACACGCTGTATGCTATTTCTCTTTTTGCAATCTTGATGTCTCCACTTCTGTTTTTTGACATTCGCCATGGTTGGATAAATTTATCCGCTATCACAAAGTTTTTTACATCAAGTCATGATATTGGATTTTCATTTTCCAATTATTTAAATCGAATTGTAACTGTTATCAACATGCTTTTTGTGAATATCTTTGCTATCAAAAATATTTATTTTGGAATAATTGCTATTGTTGGATCCTTGATATTATTCAGTCGTCAACATAAATTACTGTTTTTATGGTTGATATTTGGAATTTTAGGAATGGCTTATTACAAAGGCCCAATTTACGATCATTATTTAGAATTTCTTTTCCCAGTTCCATTTTTGCTGGTTGGAGCTTTGGCTGAAAAAATTATAAATAGTAAAAATTTAATATTAAAAATATTGTTGGGAATATCAACTTTATGCTTAGTCGTACTTAGTTTTAAAAACGATCCTCCTATTGTTCATCCTGTAATGCAGCTTCCTAGATCTATTGCTGTTGCAAAAGTTATCCAGGAAAAAGCACATGGCGAGAGATTTAATTTGGCTACAATTTCGGATTTAAATAATCGTGATGTCTATGAATATTTTTTGCTGGTTTGGGGAGAAAAAATAGTAGATACTGATCCGTCTTCTGTTAAATTTACAGTCACAGACCAATTATTTGTAGTTTGTGAACTTCCTCGAGAAAAATGCGATCCAATCCATAATCCTTCCGCCTGGATTACAAATTTTGGTTGGACTAAAATAGAAGATGAATGGGAAGTTTGGGGAGGGACACTTTTTAAATTAGGACACACTAAATAAATGAATTACAAAGAATCTAAATTAATTCTAGAAGAAATTAAAAAAGCAAAAAGAATAATTCTTAATTGTCATAAATCTCCTGACCCAGACTCTATCGGTAGTGCTCTGGCAACTAGGCAAGTTCTTTTAGGTTTAGGTAAGGAAGTAGAAGTTGTTTGTCCGAGTGAAGAGCTTCCTCAAAATTTAAATTATCTAAATGGTTTTTCTAATATAAAAACTGGAGTTGATTTTGGAAAACTTGATTATTCTAAATTTGATTTATTTTTGACTTTAGATTCTTCAAGTTGGGATCAGGTTACAGGTTTAAAAGATAATGTAACCAAAAAAATAAAAATAATTACAATAGATCATCATTTAACAAGTACAAAATATGGTTATATAAATTTATTGGATAGTAAAATAACTTCGACTGGTGAACTGCTATTCTCAATCTTTGAAGACTGGAAAGTAAAAATTTCAAAAAATATAGCTGATTGTTTAATGTGTGGAATTGTTGGAGATACGGGTGCTTTTAGGTACCCAGGTGCTGGAGAGCGAACTTTTGAAGTTGCTAGCAAATTAATGAAATTAGGAGCGGATAAAGATAAAGCCGTCCATATTCTTTATAGAAGTGAACCATATGAATTAATTAAATTTTATGGTGAAACTTTAACTAGAGTTCAAATCGATAAAAAACATAAATTTGTCTGGTCAGCTATACCATATGAAATTTATGACAAGTTGGGTAAACCTGCCGTGGCAAAAGAAGCAGCAGCTAGTTTGTTTGCACAAGTAGTTGAGGGAACTGACTTTGGTTTCATTGCAGTTGAAAAAGAAAAGGGGGAGCTTTCAATAAGTTTTAGATCAAGAACTGGATTTAACACTTCCGAAATTGCTGTCTATTTGGGTGGAGGAGGACATATTTATGCTTCTGGAGCAAGAATAAATGGCTTGCCTTTTGATGATGCAGTTGAAAAAGTTTTAGCGGCAGCTCGCAAGTTTGCAAGTAAACATAAATAATTATTATGAAAAAATTTTGGCTCAAAATATTAATTTTTACTTTTCTAATTGGTGCTGTAATTTGGGCTGGAAAAGGAATTTTTAAATATAGCGTTTTTAGTACACATGACGGTGATCATCATTTGGCTCGGGTTTATGATGTTATCCAAACTATTAAAGAAGGCCAATTTCCACTTCGCTGGGCGGGGAGTTTGAATTATTTTTGTGGCGTGCCAATTTACAATTTTTATTATCCATTTATTTATTATGTAGCGGCTGGTGTTAATCTTTTTACAAACAATCCTGTTTTGACACTTAAAATAATTGAATTTTTAGCAATGCTTGTAGGTACAATATTTTTTTACGCTTGGATCAAAACAGAAACAAAGAAAGACCTAGCTGCTATTGGCGGAGCACTTACATATTTGTATGCCCCTTATAGATTTTTATTAATTTTTGTCCGAGCCAGCCCGGAATATTTAGCCTATGCAATTTTACCAATTGTTTTGTATTTTTATTCTCTATTTTTTAACTCGAAAGGAAAAAAGTCTATTTTTTATATTTTTGTAGCAAGTGTTTTAGGAACAATACTTACTATTTCTCACAACTTTACAGTAATGTTTTTGATGCCAATAATTTTGGCTTATCTTGTTATTAAAGTAATTGTCGAAAAAGTAGATATCAAAAAAATCCTCTGGCTTGCTTTCTCGTTTGTGGCATCTTTTGGTATGGGATCTTTTTTTATTGGCCCAGCTCTAATGGAGCAAAAGTTTACTAAAATTGGGATGGGATTTTTGGAGTGGCGTGATCATTTTCCAACTTTAGGGCAATTGTTTAAATCCAAATGGAATTATTTTTATTCAGCACCGGGAACCGTAAACGATGGCATGAGTTTTATGTTGGGCTATGCTCAGTGGTTAATTCTTGGAATCGCTGCTATTTTTCTTTTGTATCAAATTCTCAAAAATAAATTTAACATTAAAAAGTTTTTTGTTGACAATATTTACGTTTTATTTTTCCTATTAATTTCACTGGTTGCTATTTATTTAATTCTCCCAATTTCAATTCCAGTTTGGGAGAAAATAAAACTTCTTCAAGAGATTCAATTTTCTTGGAGGATTTTAGGAATTGCAGTTTTTGGTATAAGCGCTCTCTTTTCATTTTTACTGGCAAAGCTGAATTCTAAAGTTGTTTATGTTGGAATTTTTATAGGTGTAAGTTTACTTTCGATTGTTGGAACTCGTAATTTTATGTTGCCTCAGCCGATTGCAGATATTAATTTATATGCATATGACAATTTTGAAAAACTTCATCCCGAAAGATATTCCACGACAACTCTTGCTGATGAAGTAACAACTCCTACTGCTCCCGGATCTTGTTGGTTTAGTACAGAAATTGTCTCTACCAACAAAGAAAAAATTTCATACAAAATTGTCGAGCGAGGAAATACTTATGGGTCAGTAAAGTTTGAAATTCCCAAAAAGTTACAAGGTAATAATTTGATTATGGGTTTAAGTTATTTTCCGGGAAATTATAAATTTATTCTGAATGGTATGAAATCTGAATATTCTGACTGCGCTGGCCAGGTATGTTTCCCGATTAGTAAATTGCGTGGTGGAGAGAATTTAATTTCTTGGAGAGTTGGCCAAAGTCCAATTGAATCTTTATTTAATTATATTGCTCTAGGATTTTTTATTCTTTGGATTGTTGTGTTGATTATATTTTTAACAGGAATCCACAAAGACAAAAAAAGACTAACATACTTTGTTTTAACTCTTCCCATCTTTGGAATATTTATTTTTTTTAGAGCTTACAATTTAAACTCCAGAATTATTTTTGGTTGGGATCAAGAACGAGATGCTCTAGCGGCAATAAATATATTAGCTGGAAAATTTACTCTTTTAGGACCACGAATTCAAGGTCCGATGGGGTTTTTCTTGCCACCATACTTTTTCTATTTGTTAGCGCCATTTTACGCCTTATCCAATCATAGTCCTGTCGCAATATCTAGCTTTATTATATTTTCAGCAACTGTATTTTTTGTAACTTCTTATTTTGTAATTTCTAAAATTTTTAATAATGCCACCGGAGGTGGTAAGTATATAGCGCTGTTATTTTTGGCTCTTTGGGCAGTCAATCCACTGGCCATTTCTATCGATACTATTTCTTGGAATCCAGTTGTTGTCCCAACTCTTTTGATGATCTTTGTATATTTTTATTTTTTATGTTTGAAACAAATTAACAAAGCTATTTTATTTTTTTCAGGTTTAATATTTGGTTTAGGAATGAGTTTTCATACTCAATTCGTATTTGCTTTGCTTCTTTTTATCCCGGTACTCATTGATATTTTTAAATCTAAAAAATTTAATCTATTTATATGTTTTATTATTGGCGCCGCTATTCCATTTTTGCCAATTTTATTTTTTGACATAAGACATAACTTTTTGAATCTTCACCAACTGTTAAATTATTCTTTAAATTCAAGTGTTGTTGAAAATAGAACTTTAGTTGTATGGGGAAACGTCATTTCGTTTGTAACAGGTTTTTCTTCGACAAAATTATTAGGTTTAAGTTTTTATATTTTAATGTCAGTTATCTTGGTTGTATTAATTTCCAAAACTAAAGATATTGTAAACAAAAAATTGTTTGCGGGCTTATCATATGTCTGGATATTTTCTCTTCCGATTTTTTGTTTAATTCTTAAGAATCCATCCGAATATTATTTTAATTATCTCTTAGTCATTTTATTTTTAATAACAGCTTATCTTGCAAGTTTGAAAAAAATATTTGGAATTATAATAATCATTATTTTAGTTATATGTTTTGCTTCGAGAAGTTTGCCGCTTTTAAAAAATACCCAATATAATTTGCAACAAAAAACTGATTCAGTTGTGTTTTTGAAAAATATTACACAAAACACTAATCCTTTCAATATTTCTTTTGATGTTCCTGCAAATGAAGATTCGGGGTTTCGATATCTTTTACAATATTATAAAGTTAACTATTCAGGAAATTCTAAAGATAGTTTGATAGAATTTGTTGTGCCGGTAATCAAAAAACCAACTGCATTTAATGTTGGTGGAATTGGAATTTATGTTCCTGGAAAATAATATGCAAAAAAAGATATTTCTCTCCGTAGTAATTCCAGCCTACAACGAAGCCTATAATTTAAGAACTGGTGTTTTGGATTCTGTTTACGACTACCTATTGGAACAGAAATACTCTTGGGAGATTTTATTTGTCGATGATGGTTCAACTGATGCTACTGTTAGGATTGCCGAGGATTTTGCCAAAAAGCACGCTAATTTTATAGTTTTAAAAGAGCCGCATCGGGGCAAAGCTGGAACAGTTACTGCAGGGGTATTGAGAGCTAAAGGTGAGATAATTCTTTTTACAGATACTGATCAGGCAACGCCAATCGACCAATTAGAAAAAATCTTACCAAAGTTTTCGGAAAATTATGACGTTGTTATTGGTTCTAGAACTGGGAGAGAAGGTGCTCCAATAGTTCGTCAAATTATGGCACTGGGATTTTCTTTTCTTAGGCTTTTAGTTTTGCATCTGCCGTTTAAAGATACGCAATGTGGTTTTAAAGCTTTCAAACATTCTGCAGCCCATGAGATTTTTAATAAACTGCAGATTTTTGGTAAGAAAAGTTCGACTACTGGAGCGTCTGTTTTTGCGGGTTTTGATTTAGAAATTTTGTATGTTGCTAAAAAGTTGGGTTATAAAATTGCGGAAGTTCCTGTAGACTGGCACCATAAAGAGGGGACAAAAGTTAGCCCAATTAAAGATTCAATCGAAGGCCTCAAAGGGCTTATTATGGTTCGCATAAATGCACTTCAGGGCAAGTATGGAGTATAATTCACTATGCCTTTATGGATTTTGTATTCACTATTAGGAACTGCAATTTTTGTGGTGGTGGTCTTCATTGATAAATATAATCTTAGTGAAGTAG
>DATJGY010000046.1:0-2832 GCA_035494495.1 Alphaproteobacteria bacterium | reverse complement strand
GATTATTAATTCGATAAGTGTAAAAGCTCGAGTATTTTTTCGCCCCATAATAATGTTAATCCTATGCTTGCAACTAAAAACGGACCAAAAGCAATTTGGCTTTTTAAACCAGCTTTTTTGCCTAAAATCAGTATGCTGCCCACAATCGCCCCTGTCAAGAAGGCCAAAAATAGCCATATCAAAGATAATTTGAGGCCAACTAACATACCACCAAGGACAGCAAACTTTACGTCACCCAAACCCATGCCACGACCTTTTGTAAATAAATTAACTAATAAAAGAAGGGTTGCACATGTAAATCCCGCCAGCAGATTGGAGATTGGAGATTGGAGATTGGAGATTGCAACTAGAACTCCTAAAAAAACTAAATTATCTGGAATTATTTGATGCTCGAAATCAATTACAAAAATAAGAACTAAGATGCTAAAAATTAATAAATTAAAAATATTAAATCCAATTATAAAAAAGCCAATTGCAGTTGTAAGCTCGATTATTGGATAGCGAATAGAGATTTTTTTCTTGCAATCTCTACATTTTCCACCCAAAAGTAAAAAGGAAAGTAGGGGAATGTTGTCATACCAATTTATCTGCTTTTTACATTTAGGGCAGAAGCTGCGGCCTTTGGAAATGGGTATTTGACGAGGGTAACGATACGAAAGTGCCGCAAAAAATGAGCCAAAAATAAGGCCGAGAATTATTAACAAGAGATTATTGAGGAATACAAATGCCACAAGTTTTATTTTTCCAGCCAGCCGCCGCCGCACCAGCATCACAACTTGTTGTATAGGTTGGAATTCCAGCAGTTGTAAAACCTGCTGTTAAATCCACAACTTTTTTATTTGTAACGGCTGTATCTCTGGCTGATTTTGATAAAGGTGTAAAACAGGCGTAAACGCTAGAAGAAGAACCATCACCTTTGCCGATCCAAAGCTTTTTAGTAATGTCACTGGTGGTATTCTGAACGAAATCCCGGCTTAAAAACTCATTTTTTAATTCATCGCTGGTGATAAGTGGGCCTTGTGTGCCTGAGGTACAGCTAGTTCCACATAAACCAACATTAACATCGTTTGCATTTACAAAATCAAAAGCAACGTCCGCTGAACTATACGTTGTAGGGTCTGTAACTTGCCATGGGAATTGACTGTTGCTTGCATAAAATCTTTCAATTGCAGATACCATTTGGCTAGCATCAGCCGTGTATTTGGAATCACGGGCTTTGTTGGCCTGTTCAATAGGATTAATAGCTGCGATAACAATTGTGGCGATGGTTCCAAGTAGGGCAATAACGATAAGAAGCTCAACTAATGTAAACCCAGCTGCTGCTATAAATCCAGAACTAACTTTGTGCCTCATATATTATTTAAGTATTATTCCTAGGAATCAACTTGTCAATGGGTTTGTTCCATTGACAAAACTTGTATACCTCCATTGAAATTTTGCGGACTAACAAAACTATTGTCAGTAATTCCAAAAACCGTGACTGTTGTGCCTACATCAAAATTTGTTAAATCGACTTCCGGGCCAGTTAGTGCCAAATGTGCATTTCCAACTTGTAGACTTTTAGTACAACCATCTTCGTCAGAAACACAAGCTATAGTCCCAGTAATTTTAACTTCACTTGTTTTGAGGCTAGTAATTTCAATACTACTTATAGTAATGTAATTTCCGCAAGAAGTACTATCTTTGGCATGTTTTGTGCCTTTAATATTTACCACTTGATTGCTTTGTTGCCTTAAATTTGGAGAGTGAATTTCAACAATTTCTTTATCTGAAACTAAATAATATGAATTCGCACACAAACCCTGATTTTGAGGTAATTGCCAGCCAGGTTTAATCTCTCCCGAAGCAGTTATTTGGGATTTAGAAGTGACGTAATAATTGTAAAGAAGATAGCCATTAACTCCTACAAGAACTGTTATTAAACAAGCAAGTATTGCTATTAACCACTTTCTATTGAAGTCCATATTAATAAAATAGTATCATAAATTGTTTTAGGTAGGGAGTATTGACAATGTAGCGCCATATATATACAATGAGAAAGTTTAAAAATACAACTGAATTTCAATGGGACAGGGGAAATCACAACAAAAATTGGCTTAGACATGAAGTTTCGAATGAAGAGTGTGAAGAAGTTTTCTTTGATAGAAGCAGATTTATCTTTAAAGATAATATACACTCTGACAAAGAAGAAAGATTCAGAATATTAGGAAAAACGAAGAAAAATAGATTTTTATTTATAGTTTTTACCAAAAGAGGTAAAAAGATAAGAATAATATCTGCAAGAGATGTAAATAAAAAGGAAGTGCAAATCTATGAAAAAAAAATTAATTTTACCTAAATTTAAAGATGAGGATGACGAAAGAGAATTTTGGTCCAATATCGATTTATCTGATTATTATGGACCTGAAGATTTAGTTCCGGTTTCCTTTCCTAATCTAAAACCAACTACAAAGCCAATTTCAATCCGGCTTCCTGAATATATGATAGACAGATTAAAAGAAAAAGCTAATGAGATTGATATTCCTTATCAAGCTTTAATTAAACAGTTTATTAATGCCGGTCTTCAAATTTGATCTTTCTTAATAATTTCTCTTTCGAGTATCAATATAATTGACAATTTGACAGATAGTTTTGTAAAGTCTGATATAATATATTTATGAAAGTTAGAAATTTGGATGAGATCAAAACTATTATTGTTGGGGAGAAGGAACTTTTATCCAACAAGTATGCCGTTTCCAAAATAGGTATATTTGGATCGTTTTCTTTTGGAGATTTTACTAAAAACAGCGATATAGATATTTTAGTGGATTTTAAAAAATCAATTGGGCTTTT
>DATJGY010000045.1:0-7005 GCA_035494495.1 Alphaproteobacteria bacterium | reverse complement strand
TGTTGCGGCGTCATATTTCCACTCAACATCATAGCCTGCCATACTATCCCAGAAGTTAAAGGCAATATCGGTTCCTGTCGGCGAATTTGATGCTGCCCCATCTTGAAATATCCATTTTCTAAAACCTTGAGTCCAAGCAGTTCCACTTTCATCTTTAAATCCTAAATCACGTTTTTCTGCTTCTTTCCACACTTGGTCCAAGTCAACTTTTACAGAATGCTCCCAAGCGGCAGGAGTAGTACTTAAACGATATTGATCACGAACTACGATTGGGAAACCAATATTATATCCTCCATCCAAATTATTTCCTCTTGGCCCTCCTTGCCAACCTAGTTTTTCAAAAACTGTTAACGCGTTAACAGTTGGATCAATTTGTTTTTTGGATTTAATACCACCAGGACAATCGTTGCAAATATTATTAGCCTCCCCTTGATGGAGATAAAGTGGAAGTTTGCCATATCCTGCCGCCATGCTAATAAAATAAACTCTAGCACTTCTTAGAGGTGCCGTAGTAACATCTTCAGCTACCGCTCCGCAATAAAACACCGCAGCAAAGCGAGTTATACCACCTTCTGCAACTGCTTCATAAACAACATCTGCCCTAGAAAGACCAGACTCGGGTCTAGCATCTGTATGATTTTCAATCATCTGAATTATTGGGCGACGAGTATTCCAAACATCAGCCTCAGGTTTGGTATATTTTTGGCCGTTGATTGGACATTCTTCAGTTTTAGGAAGACTTAAATTGAATTTTGTTTTTTTGTTAACTTGGGTTACTAAATTGGCAGCGCCTTTTGGAGAAATTAAATAAAATACAAATAAAGAAACACCAATAGAAACCAAGAATAAACCGATAAAAATTGTAATTATTTGTAACTTTTTATTCATTTTGCTTGTACTAATGCTTTCTTTTCCTCAAATGACAATTCAGAGCCACTTTCTCCTTTTTTAATGTCTTTCATGTAAACCCTAGTTCTATCCCGTGTATGTAAACTTGTAATTATTATACCCGAATCCTCGCGATCTAAAATTGCCAAACTGAAACTATGATCTCCGCCTAATTCTCTAAATGGGTTAAATCTTACCAACCCTACTTTTTGTATATGCTTTTTGCTATCAGACTCAATTGCATCCAATCTCTTTCTAACTTCACCAAAACCTTTTTTTGTTAGATCTTCTTCAACTCCTTTTGTTAATTTAGAAAAAAGCGTAAATAGGCGATACAAAACTACGCTTAGTACTAGTAGCCAAATTCCAAAAGATATTAAAATTAAAAGAGCAAAAGTTTGCATTCAAAGCCGGGTAACTATTTAACTCATTCATTTTTACATCTTGAAAGTTTCATGTCAAGGAGATATGTTTACAAAAATGCACTATTCCTACACTCCCAATTCCATTGTCAAGAGGAAAATAAAAATTGATCCTAAAATTGAAAGTGCCGTAGATCCGGTCAAAAAAGATATTGTCAAAACTTTGATCCTAGTTAGCTTCATCTTCGCTCTCGAGCTAGTGCTATACTGGGCCTTGAAGAGATGAGGGGGGGTGAAATCTATTATGATGTACTGTGTAAAATGTCGCGCAAAGAGAGAAGGTAAAGACGCACAAGAAGTTACCATGAAAAATGGTAAGAAAGCTACAAAAGCAGTTTGTGAAGTTTGTGGCACAACAATGTTCAAAATTGGTGGAAAGTAAAAAACTATCACGAGTTTTTAGAACCTTCAGGAAGCACTACTTGTTAGTGCCTCTTGAGGTGTTTGGAGATGATCCATATAAAACCCTGGTTGCAACCATAATGTCCGCCAGAACCAACGATGACACTACCCTCGCCGCTTCTCTTAGGTTATTTAAATTAGCTCCGAATCTAAAATCTCTAAAACAGTTAAACGGTTCAACAATTCAGCGGTTAATCTATCCAGTAGGTTTCTACAAAACTAAAGCTAAACATTTAAAGCAATTAGCCTCAATGATTACCAAAGTTCCCAATACCCGCGAGGAACTTATGAAATTGCCCGGTGTAGGCAGAAAAACTGCGAATTTAGTTTTAAACCGCGCATTTGGAATTCCAGCTATTGCGGTGGACATTCATGTTCATAGGATTACAAATTTGTTAGGCTGGGTAAAAACTAAAACTCCCGAGAGTACCGAGCAGGAGTTAATAAAAATCATCCCCAAAAAATATTGGCCAGAGATGAATAAATTGTTTGTAAGCATCGGCAGGCAGTTTACAACACACAGGAGACTAGTGGAGTTTTTAACAAAAGAAAAATTAATTTAATGAATATTTTAGTGGGTTAGAATGTGGCTTCTCAATAGAAGCCTTGTAAGAATCACCCAAACCTCCCGGATTGTTTTCATCATCCGAAATAATTGCTTGATAGTTCTTGCCAACCTTCAAAATTAATTTTGCTGCCAACAACGGTCCATTACCTTGTTCAGTCCTGTGCAAACTTTCAGGCTGATCTTCTGTAGCCCAATATTGACGCTCAGCTTTTATTTCTCTTTCGGGGCAATAATACTTTGCAAAAGGTATCATGTCTGATACCTCATTTTGCGATATGCCGTCCAACAATCCGTAAAATTGATCATTAATTGCATCTAAATTATCATCATTTAAAACATTTTCCTGTTTTTCAATAAAAATTATTGGTGCAATTACACCATCTACACATCTTTTTAGTTCTGCACAAATATCAGTTTTTTCTTTTTCTGAATAAGAAGAATTTTCTGTATTGGCTTTTGCCCTTTTTTCCACATCTTCGTATGTAAGATTAGCTAAATTTTCTCGCAACCACTGGGATCCACCGTATCCATTCAAAATTGGTTCGAAAACTTCAGGAGAGTTATGGGCCGCATTTTTAAAAGCTTCAAAGGCGCCCAGCCGTGCATCCTTCATTGCTTCATCAATTTCAAATCTAAGACTTATTTTACCGTCACGAATTTCAAATCTATCCATGGATTTATAATATCAAAGGATCTAAAAAATACAACAAACAAAGAATTTCAAAATTACCCGAAGAATATTGCCCAAAAATGCTATAATACCCCTACTCTGGAGAGAGGATGATCGCTCCGTGAGATAGCCACAAGGCGTCATCTAACGGGGAGGAAAGTCCAGGCAGCAGAAAGCAGGGTGTCCAGCGTAAGCTGGAGCATATAAATGCCAGATCGGGCCACAGAGACTATGTCGATTTTTCTACTCTAAAGGTAGGAGAAAACGAGTGAAAAGAGGTAACCCTCACCCGCTGCAACCTCCGAAAGAAACGTCATATAGATTGCTTTCTCGAGACTTGCGAAAGCGAGTCACGTTTCGAGGTTTGAGGGCTTAGATGGATGATCATCGAGAAACAGAACCTGGCTTACTACTTTCCAGAGCATGAAGAAACTCACCACCTCGGTGAGTTTTTTTATGTCTTTGGAAGGAACAAGCTCCGCTTACTACTTTCCAGAGTATTTTAATACATTCCCCACTTTTCAATATCATTTGAAAAACCAATTATTACTTCCATTTCTTCTGGAACATCTTTTGTATCTAATAAATATGCTGTCAATCTAACATGACCTTCTAAAACCACCAATCTTGAATTTTTATTTTTAGCAACCAATATCATTTCGGGAACTTTTACTCCAGATTTAATATGATTAGAAACTGACTTAAACCTCGAAACTTCTTTATCTTCCAACAAGTCTCCCGATTCAATTCTGGCTATTAAATCCAATGGAAGTCTGGTATTTTTTGTCATCTCTAGCCAATAGTTCCAGTTAATATATAAAATTTTTTCTAATTCACTTTTTGAAATCAAAACTCTAAACCATTCTATATTTGAGGGGAAATTAGTAAAAATATGCAAATTTTTACCAAAGCCGCGTGCTTCACCTAATATTTCTTTTCTGAAACTATTTTCTAGTTTATTTTCTAAATCAGGGGTATCAAGTATTTTTCTATCTAATGTATGCTTTTCCAACAAAGAAGATATGCCAGATCCAAATCTGTCAGAGTTTATTTCTGCTTTTAAAAAAGCGGCAATCATTTCATCTTCCGATATCTTTTTAACAATTTTCATATTACTTCAATAAATTCAATAGAAACGGAATTTCGTTAACTCCTCCTTCACTAGAAAAATGTTCTTGATTCTTTTTCAAGATAATTTCTGCGTCTAATTTTTCTTTATAAATTTTATAATTATCTTCGTAATTAACAAATGGATCATTATCGGAGAAAACTGCAGTCCACTCAGCCATGTTTTTTATTTTTTCGTAATTAATTGGTTCATCGTACCATTCTTGAATCACATTTCTATCCTCTCCCATTTCGGTAAAGGTTTCTTCTGTTAACACAATCCAAGGCGCAATTAGAATAACTTTATTTAGTTTCGTATTGTCAGGAAGAGTCTGAAGATATCTTTCAATTGCTTGACATCCGATTGAATGCCCTACAAAAATATCGCTTGGTTTTAGTTCACCAACTGTTTCTTTTATTTTTTCTACCCAAGGAACAATTTTTGGATAGTTTGTATCTGGCATTTCGGGAACAAAAACTTCAAATCCATTTTCTTCCAAATTCTTTTTTGCCCAAGGAAACCAATCCTTGTTAGGGCTTCCTCCCCAACCATGAATCAAAATTACTCTTTGCATAGCGCCAAATTTTATTCCTTACTGAAGTACTCCTTCACCAACACATGAATTGTAATCACCAGTGGCACGGAAATTATCATCCCCACTACTCCCGAAAATCTCTGGCCAATTGCTAATGCCATTAACGTAATTATCGGGGAAACACCAACTGACTTTTCCATAATTTTTGGTACAAAAACATAGCTTTCAACTTGCTGAATCAAAAATGCCGCCGCAATCATTAAACAACCAGCTAGTGGAGAAATGCCAAAAGCAATAATTACAGCTGGTACCGC
The DNA here is from genome assembly GCA_035494495.1 of Alphaproteobacteria bacterium. GTDB lineage: Bacteria > Patescibacteriota > Microgenomatia > UBA8517 > UBA8517 > DATJGY01. The sequence goes on along the minus strand of DATJGY010000045.1, from coordinate 2,098 downwards.
AGCAACAATAGGCCCAATAAAAGGAACAATTTCCAAAATTCCGGCTAAAATTGCCAAAGGCAACGCAAATGGAATTCTTAAAGCGGTTAAAGCAATAAAATTTGCAATACCAACAATAACCATTAATCCAATTTGCCCCCTAGCCCAACCTCCCAATCTTATTTCTAAATGATTAAGAAGTCTGGCAATCTCTATTTTTTTGTCATCACCAAAGAAAAATCCTAATTGCTCATCTAACTTACTTCTTGAAAGTAACATGTAAAATGCAAAAACCAACACTGTAAATACAGCCAAAATATTGGAAAATATAGACATGCCAAATTTGATAGTTTGCTCTGGAATTTTTCCAACTTGCAATAATAATTGATTTGTTATTTCTTTGTTAATCGCCGGGTTTAAATTTAAATTAGCAATATAACCAGGAAGCGAATTTGCAAAACTTGTAGTTTGGTCAACAAGCGGCGGAATTATCAAAGCAATGATACTACCCAAAATACCAAAGAAAAGAATGTAGGAAATAAAAACGGAAAGAGCTCTAGGAATTCTCCAACTCGAAAGCTTGCTTACCACAGGATCTAGAATGGCCATAATCACAAGCGCTACAAAAAGTTCAATGATCAGATCGCGGACGTGATAAATAAAACCCAACGACACAAGAAATAACACAGCAAAAATAATAGTTTTGTGCGAGATCTCAATTTTTCTTGGCATACTTTGTATTAAACCACTTTTTGGTCAGCTTTTCCACCTTTTCTATATATCTAGGCTGCGACACATCAAACCATACGATGCGTTTGTCTTTTTTAAACCATGTCATTTGGCGCTTGGCATATTGGCGAATTTTAATATTTAACTGATTTACAAATTCCTCTTTAGTTAACTTATTTTGTAAATATCTTGCCAAGTAGCGATATTCAAGCCCAAGACTTTCCATACGTTTATAAGATAAGCCAGATTTTTTTAAATTTTTGGCTTCGTCAATCATCCCAATTTCCAATCTTTTAATAAGCCGGTTGTAAATTTTTTCTTCCAATTTTTCTTTAGATAATTTCAGGCCAATCTCTAACACATCATAAATAGTTTGTCGTTTTTTCAATGCTGGTACTTTACCAACAACACCTGCAATTTCAATGGCCCGAATTAATCTCACTGGATTTTTTTGATCAATAGTTTTTAATTTTTCTGGATCTAACTTCTTTAACATTGCAACTAATTCTGACAAACTTTTTTTCTCCAGTTCTTGTCTTAATTTTTTGTTTGGTAAAATTGCTGGCAAAGTTATATTATCTACAATGGATTTAATATAAAAGCCGGTTCCGCCGCAAAGTATTGGTAATTTGCCACGAGATAAAATATCTTCAATTTTTTCTTGAGTTTGTTTTTGCCACTCAGCAACTGAAAAAGTTTTTTTGGGAGAAATCACATCGAGAAGATAATGAGGTACTCCCTGCATTTCACTTTTTGTAATTTTTCCAGTTCCAATATTTAAGTCCCGATAAACTTGCCGTGAGTCGGCAGAAATAATTTCACCGTCAAATTTTTTGGCCAAAAAAACCGCTAGATCACTTTTTCCGGTTGCAGTGGGACCACAAATCACAAGAAGTTTTTGCATTTTTAACTACTGGCGCTAGTATACTTTGTTACTGCAAAATTCCAAAATTTTAACGATACAAAAAACACAAAAACTCCAATTAAAATTGATAAAATAATTCCCAACGGGCTAACAAGACCAGCGAGAGCTTTTGCAGGAAGAGTGACCATAATTCCAATTGGAACAATGAAAGTTAAAATTCCCTTTAGCGGCTGTTTATAAATATCAATTGGAAATCTTCCCATCGATGACAAATCCCTATACACCATAATCAAATGATCAACTTCGAGAGTTATAATTCCAAAAGCCAAAACTGCGATATGAAAGGCGGCGGCGATCAAAAGTCCATTAATTACCAAAAGCACATAGTATATTGTATGTAGCATATCGGGATTTAGAGTCGAACCAATCCAGACAACAACAAAAATTATTGGCGGAATAGTAATTAAGTCAATTGGATCAGGCCCGCCCAATAAAACTCTAAAAAGTGCATTGACTGGTTTAACT
>DATJGY010000044.1:0-5897 GCA_035494495.1 Alphaproteobacteria bacterium | reverse complement strand
ATGAGTTTGGCAAGTAATGGATGTGTAATTTTTTTGGCTTCTTCATCTAAATAATTAATATAATTACTGATATCTTTTCGTTGTGTGCGAACCATAATTTGAATTGAAAAAGACAGAGAATTAATCATGGCGGCATAAGCTGCAATTACGGCTGATTGCTCTTTTTCTGACAAAAGACCGAAATTAAGAGAGGTTGATTCCATCACCAGGGCTGCTCCACCATCTTTATAAACCACAACATCGTTGGTAATGTCGGCTATTGGCAAATGCTCTTGGCTAGTTGAAACAATAGGTTTGTCGGGAATACTTAAAAATGGAATTTTTGGAATGTTCATATAGTAATTTTCTTTCCGGAAACCAAAATTGGTGGGATAAGTTGTCCGGTTGCTTCAAAATTGACTGGTGTAAATTCATAACCCTCTTTGTCTGTAATTACATCATATCTACCACTTTCAAGAGGAGTAATAGTTATAAAATGCCCGGCTTTATTGCTTCTGAGAGCTCGAATTGGCCTGCCAGCTGAATCTCTAATTTCCATAATTGCCCCTTCAATAATTTTTCTGTCTTGATCTACAACTTGGCCAACAACAACATTAGGCACATTTGGAGGATTGGGAGGGGCAGCATCAACTGAAAACATCGCTTGTTTGGTTGAAATAATTTCATCTCCAGCAAGGAGTGGAGCTACGGCTTGGGTTGTTATTTGATTGGTGGTTGCCACCTCAACTGGTTTTTCCTCAACTAAAATTTGTGGAGTATTGGGGATTTGGTTAGCGATTTTAACAGGTACACTTTGGGGGATGGGTATTGCTGCTGGTGAACCGTGAACAGTGAACTGTGAACTGTTCACTGTTGACTGTTGACTGTTGACTGGCTGGCTCGTGTTTCCCTTAAAAATTCCCATTAAATTATTTAAAAATCCTTTTTCGGCAAGCTCAAATTTAGCCAGAGGGCTAGTTTGTGGTAAAGGTAGAGGAGAGTTTTCTTCTGCAACAGTCTCATCTTGGAAAAACTTTTGGGTAACTGCATTTTTCTTCCAAAAATATTCAGTTGGCGAGTAAACAGCCTTAAAAAAAGCAAAAATCCAGCGTTCTAATGGCCGTTCCTCAAGTGGCACAAAAGCTAAAGCTGCACCTAAAATTACAGAAAAAATTGCAAACGGCCATTTGATAATTCCCAAAATTGGCAAAGAATAAAAAATCAAGCCCACCAAAAATCCACCAGCAAGCTGAAAAAACTGCTTCAAAGTCATATCACCCACCAGCCTAAATTGATAGGAGCTAATTTGTTGAGGAATAGGATGTTGTTCCATAAACTAGTGCATAGTACTTAGTACAAAGTACAAAGAAACTACGATTTGCCTCCTTTCATAAATAAAAATTCTTGAGCTTTGGGGAGTTTGCAGTTTGAAAAATATTTAATAATATCTACAGTTAGAAGTTTTGCTTTTTGATAGACAATTAAATCCTTGTAAGTTGTAATTTTGGCAGGTTTTTCCATAACTAAGTACTTCGTACTGTGCACTTTGTACTATGTTTAGATTACTGCGTGAAGCGATTGTTTCAAGTACTAGGCATTTTCACACTTTCAAATTTCGATTTTATATTTTGATATGAATCTGGCCAACCATAAACCCAACTTGCTAAAAATCTTGCTTTTCTTTCAATATCAAATTTAATTTTATGTTTTTGGCAATATTGTATCTGGATTGTATTAGCGATAATTTCTTCGTCGAGTCTAAATTTTTTAGAGAAAATATATTTTAAGTTCCATTTCATTGGTCCTAATTGCCTTTGTCTTGTGATATGAGTTTGCTCGTGTTTCAAAACGCCAATCCAATTTACATTTGGATTTTTAGATAAAAGATTTAAATAAATTTTTTCTGGTAAATAAATATTTGGATAAAGTGCATGAGCTGTATTTTTTGAAAATATTTTTGGAAGAAGTTTCCAGATTCCAGTTTTTGGTTTTATATTTTGTGCAAGTTTCATAATTTGAAATTATACAGTAGATTCTTGACAAATCTGACCAAATTAGCAAAAATTATATTGATTATGATTACTGTAAGCATATCTGAAGCAAAAAGACAGTTTTCTGAATTGGTATCGGCCGTATTGTCTTGAAAAAAGGTTGTTATAACCAAAAGAGGCGTTCCAGTGGTTGAATTGGTTGTTTTTGAAAATTAAACCTTCTCCGTCACCCTATATTCAATGGCGCAATTTGCGACTTGCGAAAAAGTGTTTTTGAGCAATAAAGCAAACTAAGGTCATATAATGCCGAGTTATAACTTTAGACCTTTTCAGTAACTCTGTACTCAATATACTTCCCCAACATTAATCTTGTGTGGGCGTCTATTCCAGGTAGAGCTGAAAAGAAAAAGCCGGCAATTGGCATTAGGACAAATTCCAGTGGAGTTAAAAGTGCTTTCCAAAGTGGGAATTTTTCAGGACGTTTTGGTTTATGAATATTGTCGATTATGATCATGATAACCAGGAAAACAAGTGAGATTGTAAGAATAAAAGATGAAAGTTTGGGGACGGTGTAGCCAAGTGCAGTTCTGCCAAAAGCTGGATTTAAAAATGTAGGGATTGTAAGCCCGATGGTAATTAAAAACCAGTTCACAGGCCACAAAAAATGCGACCATATAACTCTAAAAAGTCTAGTTGTTTTATCCCAAAAAGGAACATTTTTCGCTAAAAAGTAACTTTTAATTATCCAAGGATCATCCGACACACCCCAAGCCCAACGTTGAATTTGCTGATATTGATTTTGAATTGTTTTCCAAAAAGAAGTTGACTGAGCGGCATCAGCCAAAAGGGGAAGATAAATTGGCTCAACTTCTAGGCCACCACCAACTTTGTAAAATGCTTTAAAAAATATTCCCCAATCTTCGGGAATTTTGTCGGCATCCCAATAATCCACTGCATGAAGCAGTGTAAAAGATAATGAATAGTTTTGAGCATTAATAAGTCGATCCCGCCTAGGAAGTTGCGATAAATTCCAAATTGTCATCAGGGTATTAGGAACGCGAGTTATGGCTGGGATTTCCCAAATGTTGTTGTAAAACATTACCGCCGGCTGCCAAAATCTTTTGTATCTATTGGGATCGTCTAAAAATTTAAACGCAAGACAAGAAAAATGTTTTGGGTGATAAACGTGATCTGCATCGCAACTTGTGACGGTTAAATAATTAATATCAATTCCTTTTTCATCAACCAGAAACTTCTTTGCGAAAATGGCAGCGGATCGTTCGTTAGAAGCTTTGCCTATAACTTCATTTCCAGATAATTTGTGCAAAGTAACAATAAAATCTCCAAATTTGTGTGCATATTTTTTCTTTAAAATATTCATCTTTGTAATTTTGTCTTCCTCAGGAGCTCTATCTTCTTGGGCAATAATTATGGCCATTTGTTTTTGTGGGAAATCTTGAGCCAGAAGTGAATCGAGAGTTCGCTCAAGAGTATGTAAGGGCTCTTTGTAGGTTGGAATAATTACCACATGACGCAATTTTTCCCAATCTGGAAATCCCTTAACATCAGCCATCCAATTATAAATTTTTGCGGCCTGAATGCGTGTATGGGAAATAATTGAGGTAGTCGCCACCTGGAAAGATTGGTAGAACCAATAAATATTAAAAAATAAAATAAAATAAGCAACTGCAACCGGTATTACAAAAATGCCCCAGTAGGGAAAAAGAATTAGATTCCATGAAACAAAACCAGGCAAAATTTCCAAAGCCCGCAAGATGCCTTTTTCGTGTTTGATGATGAAGTCGCGCATATTTATTTTAATCTTGGGAACAAAGGTTCAGAAGATTTTATTTTTGGCCCTTTGAATTGCTCTTCAATTTTTGCAGCAGTTTCAGGGAGAAACGGTCGTAAACTAAGACATAAAAATTCAATTCCTAAAATACAATTTTCTAAAGTTTCTCTTAGGTCTTCACCAGTTTGTTTCCATGGTTCTCTTTCGTTTATATATTCATTTTGGTTTGCGATTCTGTGCCAAATATTTGTTAGAGCAATATCGAATTTAAATTCTTCTAGTGGGCCTGAAATCTGTTGAGCAAAAAGATCTTTTGGGGCAGGGTTAAGAGGAAATTTTATTTCGCTTGATTCACAAAGTTTCGCAACCCGCGATACTAAATTCCCAAGTCCATTTGCCAAATCGGAATTATAAACTTCTTCAAACTTTTCTTTAGTAAAATCACTGTCTTCAGTCGGGCTAACTTTTGCCAGTAAATAATATCTCAAAGCATCAGTGCCGTATTTTTCTACATACTCAATTGGGTCAACAACATTTCCTAAACTTTTACTCATTTTCTGCCCATTAGAAGTTATAAATCCATGAATAAAAATTTGTTTTGTGTTAGGAAGATTGGCTGCCAAAAGCATAGCTTGCCACATGGCAGTTTGTTGGCGTAAGTTATCTTTCCCTGCAACTTGAATTGCATTGGGATTTTCTAAAGTTCCCCAAAAATCTTTAAACCTTTCTTCATTTTCAGGCCAACCTAAAGCTGAAATATAATATGTCAAAGCATCAAACCACACATACATAACATGTTTATCATCATCGGGAACTGGCACACCCCAAGGCATTTTTTCTTTAACTCGGGAAATACTGAAATCCGCCAAACCCTCTTTTACAAAATTGTAAATTTCTTTTTGCCGATGTTCAGGTATCACGAAATTTGGATGGGTATCGTAATATTCAAGAAGTTTTTCTTGTAATTTTGAAAACTTAAAAAAGTAGTTTTCTTCTTCAATAATCTCAATCTCTTTTGTAGGATGAAGTGGACACTTGCCATCCACCAAATCAGAATCAGTTTTTTCAAGTTCGCAACCTACGCAATATTTGGCTTTGTAAATGCCTTTTTCAATAAAGCCATTCTCTTTTACTCTCCGCCACATTTCCTGCGCCGCCAAAATATGTTTAGGATTGGTCGCTCGCCAGAAACTATTGTAGGATAAATTTAAAGCTTTCTTTAAATTATCAAATTTCGCTGCATATTCATCAACGTATTCTTGTGGATCTTTTCCAGCCTCAACGGCCTTTTCGTAAATTTTCTTGCCATGTTCGTCAGTGCCGGTATTGAAAAAAACTTCATCACCAATAAGTTTGTGATAGCGGGCAATAACATCAGCTTGAATAATCTCCAAGGCAAATCCCAAATGTGGGTCAGAATTTACATATGGGGCAGTGGTTGTGATGTAAAACTTTTTGGACATGAACCTAGTTTAGCAGGAAACTAAGATTTTTACTAAGTTGTAGTTATTGTTCTTGTAGGTTTTAAGGTGAAGCTTGGAATTTTAGCTTGGTCAAATGTTTCAAGAATTTCATTAGTTTTTGTAACAATATTGTTCAAAATTCGTAAACTTTTGTTGGGTTCTTCTGATCTAGCATGTAGAAAATTGAGAGATATACCTGTGTCGCCTACATTAACAGATAATTGTCCTACGGATGTACCCATTTTTTGTTGAAACATTTCCAATCCTGAAGCGTATTTAAGTGCGAGAACAACTTGGTCTGTCCTTTTGCTGCTTGTATTTTCTAACATTAGGCTTTGTGGAAAAGCTTCAAGTGCACCATTGCCAATATTTAATAAGTGTTGATCAACTACTTCTTTTATATCTTCAGATTGAACCCAACCCTCAAAAGGGATTGGTTGTCCTTCGCCTTGTTCTGACATAAATGGAGTTTACTTCTTCTTCTTCTTCTTTGTCAAACCTTATTTTTACCAATGAAGTCGTTAATCTTTTCACTCCACACATTTGCAAATTCTTCCGCCTCAATCTTTTTCAAAGCTAATTGTATACCTGGAGTTTCCAATAATTCTTTGGTTTTGTTTATTTCCATTTCAGTAGTATCCAAATTTTGAATAATATTTTCTTTATCTCGGC
>DATJGY010000043.1:0-9958 GCA_035494495.1 Alphaproteobacteria bacterium | reverse complement strand
TACAGCTCGAGCACTTGCCGCTTACCGGCCAAAATATGAAGTTATTGCTGTGACTGATAAAGTTGCTACTGCAAATCAAATGTCGATTGTTTACGGCGTTAAAGCCTACGTAACTGATTTGCCAAACGGGCTTGTGAAGCTGGAAAATCTTCCAATAGATAAATTAGTTAAAGAAGGTTTGCTTAAAAAAGGAGAAACTGTGTTGATTATTCACGGTAAAAAATGGAAAGAACCAGGAACTTCAAGTGTGTTGGCATTTTTGAAAGTTTAACCAGTAAGTTTGTTTAAGTTAGGAATCTTGCTGGCAAGGTAAGCAACTCCAAAAGAAACTCCGGAAACTGTAGCAAAAAATACAATATCATTTTTGCCAAAAATTGGCCAAGTGATTTCTAAGATTATTACGTGGATAAAAAATACTAGAAAAGAAAGTTTTGAAAGTTGGTTGATGATCTTGAATTGTAACTTTTCTTTGTCAAAAATATAAAAAAGTAAACTGGCTAATGCCAAAGTATAAAATAAAACACTAACTCTCCACTGCGAATAAAAAGATTCAATATTGTAAGTTATAAAATAGCGAGTTTTGCCTTCGTTGAAAATATAAAACACTAAATATCCAACAACTGGAATTAACAAAAACTTTATCTTGGAAATTATTTCTAAAATCTTATCTTTATTTCTTGCTACAACTATTCCCAAAATAAAAACAAAATAAGCTAGAAGTGAGATTCTGATCGGATCAACAAAATTAAATTGATGAACAACATAATCCTGATGCATTAACCAAATTTGTGAAACTCCTAAAATTGTTAACACGAAAATATTTGCAAGAACTTTGTAAAATTTGTGTAGTAATGGAAACAGGATATAAAAAATTAAAAGTGTTGGAATAAAATAAAGTTGATACGAAGCGCTTCCAGTTAATAAAATTTTAAGAAAATTTTCGTGATTTTGAGTGTAAACAAACAGATAGTAAATCAAACTCCAAAAAATATAAGGAATAAGAATTTTATTTAAACGTTTTTTTAAATAAGAAAAGTAATTTAAACTGGAGTCAAAATTAAGTTCCAAGACAAAGCCAGAAATTAAGAAAAATAGGGGAACGGCAAAACGGGCAAGTTGATTAAGAAAAAGTGTAAAACCAAAAGCATTCAAGTTGTAACCAGAAGTTTCAAGAGTTCTGGTTGTAGTGTGAATTAAAATTACTGCAAGAATTGAAAAAGTTCGTAAGGCATCGATTGATTTAACATGGGGTTTTTGATCTATCATTTAGGTAGTATAATCCACTTATGGCTGACAACAAAGGCGCTTTCAAAACAACTTCTCTTCAAGCTTGGAGCAAACTTACTGAAGAATATTTTGGTAAAAAATTAAGGATTGAAGATAGAAAAGATAGAGAGGCAATTTACGGATTGCTCAAACAATTTAATTTGCCATATGAAAGATTTTATGCTTTTAAATCTGGCGATCAGCTAACTCGAGAAGATTTCAATAATGCAGTTTTAGATTTAGGGATTCCGTTTTGGATTAGTGCCACGCCAAAACTTGGAATTGAAGACTTAGGCAGACTTTCTAAATTAGGACTTGAGTCAGCGGAAGAGGGTTGGAATTTTCTTCAAACACTCGAAAGACTGAAAGATTACAAGATTATTGTTATGCAATATCCGGAAAATATTGAATTCAAAGGAACAGTTGTTGTTTCAAAAACTTTCAATGGTATCGCTGAATTTGTGCAGGGAGATCAGCACTTACAGTTGCAATCAGGTTTAACTTTGCCGGACCCAATGCTTTTTAATTCTCAAAAAATTATTCGATATTCCAGTACTGTTGATACAAAACATCAAGATGAGCTTTTTGCTTTAGTTTCCAAAAATGCTGGGCATTATGAATTTCAATACGGATCAACTCCCGACAAACCAAAAAGCATAATTTTCTTTGATTTTAATGATGAACTTGCTTACGAAAATATTGACCCAATCTTCAATGATTTAGTTGCTTTTTATAATGAAGACAAAGAAGATATCAAAATCTTCGACGTAAAAGGAATTCCAGCTTGTTTAGGTAAAGCTACTGGGATTGTAAAAGTTGTAATGAGTGGCGATATGCAAGCTCTCGCTGAAGTTAAAGAGGGTGATGTTTTAGTTAGCGACACAACTAACCCAGATATGACTCCAGCCATGAAAAAAGTTGTAGCAATAATTACAGATATGGGAGGAGTTACAAGCCATGCAGCGATTGTAACAAGGGAACTCAAAATCCCATGTATTGTTGGAACCAGAAACGCAACTCAGATTTTGAAAGACGGCATGAAAGTAGAAGTGGATGCTTTTGAGGGGACTATAAAGATAATAATTTAGGAAGGAAAATAACAGCTCCAATTACAACTGATGCAACTGCTGCAACCAAAACTGCTCCTGCTGCCACATCTTTTGCAATTTTGGCTTTTGGGTGAATTTCTGGGCTGACTAAATCTACAATTGCCTCAAGTGAAGTATTAACTAGTTCCAAAATCAAAACTAAAGTTATTATCAAAATTAAACTTAGCCATTCAAAGGTTTCAAGTTTAAGTATAAGTCCAAGAATGATAACCAAAAATCCACAAGCAATTTGAATTCTAAAATTTCTGCCTTTTTTAAATTCTGTTTTTAAGCCTTCGAATGCAAATTTAAAACTTTTCATTGAAATAATGTTACCATAATTTAGTGCAAAATTTACTCGTTGAATTCCTAGCCAGTTTTTTAATTTACTTAATGTTTGCTGGGCTTATTATTTTGTGGTTCGTTGATGGCAAAATTAAAAAAGAACAAGTTCTCCATGCTTTGTTTGCAGCCTTCACTGCTTACGCGATCACTGCGATCATTAAAATTTTATTTCCAACCATGCGGCCGTTTAGAGTTGAACATGATCTTTTGCCATTAACACTTACAATTCCAAATGATGGCTCGTTTCCATCGGGTCACACAGCTGAAGCTTTTGCTCTGGCAATTACTGTTTGGCTGCATGATAAAAAAGTTGGTTGGATTTATTTAATTGTTGCATTATTGGTTGGAGCTGGAAGAGTTTTAGCGCATGTTCATTATCCAATTGATATTGTTGGCGGAGCTTTGATTGGGACTTTGGTTGCGGTGGTTGTGGAGAAGATACATTTTCGCAAATTAGTATCTTGACATTTAGCAGACGGAATTGTAGACTGCTAAATATGAATTTAAGACAAGTTCCAATTGTACCAATTCGCGGTTCAGTAGTTTTTCCCCACACAGACACTCTCCTTTCTTTTGGCCGGGAAAAAAGTATTGTTGCCGTTAACTCAGCTTTTCAGGGAGACAAAGTAATTGCAGTTTTTGCCCAAAAAGATCCTCGTATGGCCAATCCAGGACTAGAAGATTTAGAAGAAATTGGAACTGTCGCAACCATTACCCAAATGATGTCGACAGACGGTGAAATTCATGCTTTAATCCGCGGCCAAGCTAGAGTAAAACTTACAGAAATAATTACCCAAGATCCATTTTTGATTGGAACGATAGAGGAGGTTATCGAAAAAGTTGATATTACTCCAGATATGATAGTTGTATCCAAAAAGATTCAAGAGCTTTTCAAAAAGTCGGTTAATTTGGGTAAGCAAGCAGAAATTATGACCGTGATGAAACTTGTTTCAGGCATGATTGAACCACTTGAAATGAGTGACCAAGTTGCAGCACTTCTGGAGATTAAACCTGCAGCCAAACAAGCAATTTTGGAAGAATTTGATCTCAAAAAGCGCCTAATAACAGTTCTTGATTACTTAACAAAAGAAGTTAAAGCCTTGGAAATTGAACGTACGATTTCTTCCAAAACCAATCAACGATTTGAAGATCAAATGAAAAAAGCCATGCTTCGCGAAAAGAAAAAAACGATTGAAGAAGAATTGGGTCAAATGGATGAAGACGGAGCAATGGGCGGAGAAGAATTTAAAGAATATAAAGCTAAAATTAAAGCCTCAGGCATGAGTGGAACTGTAAAAGAGCGGGCAATGAAAGAGCTTAAAAAATTGAGTGAAATGTCCCCGCATAATCCCGAAGGAGGCTACTTAAGAAATTATCTCGATTGGCTTTGTGATATGCCTTGGGAAAAACTGTCCACAAATGGCGTCTCGATGAAAAAAGCAGCAAAAATAATGGATGACGAGCATTATGGAATTGATAAGGCTAAAGAAAGAATTCTCGAGCATCTAGCTGTAATGAAGCTTAAAAAATCGTCAACTCACCCTACAATCTTATGTTTTGTTGGCCCTCCTGGCGTTGGAAAAACTTCAATTGGAAAATCAATTGCAAAAGCTCTAAACCGCAAATTTGTCAGAGTTTCTCTTGGTGGCATTCGTGATGAAGCTGAAATCCGAGGTCACAGAAGAACGTATGTTGGAGCTCTTCCCGGAAGAATAATTCAAGCCATTAAAACCGCGGGAACAAAAAACCCAGTTTTTATGCTTGATGAAATTGATAAAGTTGGGGCGGATTTTCGTGGTGATCCATCCTCAGCTCTTCTTGAGGCTTTGGACCCAGAACAAAATAAAGAATTTTCAGATCATTATTTGGAAGTTCCCTTTGACTTGTCACAAGTTATGTTTATCTGTACCGGAAATATGTTGGATACCATTCCGGCTCCCTTGAGAGATCGTATGGAAGTTATTACTTTCCCAGGCTATACCGAAGCTGAAAAGTTTAATATTGCCAAGAAGTTTTTATGGCCAAAACAACTCGAAATTCACGGTTTGGTTGATCAAAAACTGGTTATGTCAGATTTAGCTTTGAAAGAAGTAGTTACGAGCTACACCAGAGAAGCTGGAGTTCGTAATTTAGAGCGTAATTTAGCTTCAATTGCTAGAAAAATTGCTAAACTAACTGCTGATAAAAAGAAGTATTCAAAAACTATTGAAGTCAAAGATGTTCATAAATTCTTGGGATCAAAAAGATATACTTCCCAAATTGCCGAGAAAAAAGATGAAATTGGCATGAGTACTGGTTTGGGAGTTACTCCGGTTGGTGGTGAGATTATGTTTGTGGAAGTTTCGTTAATGCCAGGGAAAGGCAAGCTGACCCTTACTGGGCAGCTGGGGGATGTCATGCGCGAGTCAGCAAAAGCTGCGTTTACGTGGGTACGATCTCATTATTTTGATTTGGGATTGAAAGAAAACTTTGCAGAAAACATTGATGTTCATATTCATGTTCCCGAAGGCGCAGTTCCCAAAGATGGCCCATCAGCAGGAGTTGCAATTACTACAGCTCTAGTCTCGGCTTTGACCGGAATTGCCGTCAAGCGTGACGTTGGTATGACTGGGGAAATTACACTTCGCGGCCGGGTGATGGAAATTGGGGGCTTGAAAGAAAAATCAATTGCTGGTCACCGAGCAGGGCTTACGACGATTATTGCTCCAAAAGAGAATAAAAAAGATTTGGATGATATTCCTGAACTAGTGAAAAAAGATATTAAATTTGTTTTTGCTGAAGAGGTGAACGATGCTTTAAAAGTTGCCTTAACCACTTGGCCAATTGAGATTAAAACTGTGGCAAAATACACTCCAATTTCAGCAATGCTAATGGCGAATTAAAGGTTAAAATATATTTTTATGTTTAAATTATTACAAAAAGTTTTTGGAAAAAGTGATAAAGAAAGTGATTTAGGAAACCACGCATTTCATGCAATTTTGAGAGAGGACATAGATGATTTAATAATGCTTCTCAAAAAAGGAGCGGATGTAAATTCACGCGACAAACTTGGCAGAACCCTTCTGATAAACTCTGTTATTGAACATAACCTTCAAATGGTGACTTTGTTGCTTGAAAAAGGGGCAGATGTTAATGCAAAAGATAAAAACGGCTTTACTGCTTTGCATTTTGCAGCTCAAGAATATCTGCCAGATATTGCAAAACTTCTTATAAACTCATCTTCAGAGATAGATTCTCAAAATGTTTACGGCAACACTCCACTATTCACAGCTGTATCTTGGTCAAGAGGTCGAGGAGACTTAATCAAATTGCTACTTTTACATGGGGCAGACAGAAATCTCAAAAATTTTCATGGTGTTTCACCTTTTAGTCTGGCGCAAAGTATTGCCAACTACGATGTAAAGCGTTATTTCGAAGTGTAAAGTTATCTGGTTTCACTAACACTCACACTCAAATTTTCCCCATCATATTTAAACTCAAAATTCACAGGTTTATCTTGATTATTTGTAATATATAAATTTCCCATTGGCATTGGGGATAAAATAGCTACACCATATTCTTTTGGCACGTCGGGAATATTGGCAAAATTGTGATTTGAGGGCGCGTAAGTTTCCAAACCGGCATCTTTTGCAGCCCAATATATGAGTGAGGCGATATGGCAAACTCCATCACCAACCAAATAGCCATCAGATTTAAAACCTTCGCTAGAGTTAAAATGTGAATTTGTAGTTTTAACCAAACTCTTTTCGTATTTAGCCAAAACTTTTTCGTGGAAAGCAAAAGTTTGACCAGGCTGTAAGGTGAATTCATGGCCCATGCGCTCGATAGTTAAAAGAATATTTTCTTTAAAAACAGTGTTAACTGAAGGAACATTGTATCTATCTTCAAGAGAAAAACTACGGGATGAAATTTGCACGTCGGCTTCACCCAAAATTTTATAGTTTGGGTTTGAAGTTAAAATCATTAATGCGGCTATTGTTGGAAACATGGCAAAAAAATGACTCCCTAAAAAGGGAGCCATTGGTGAGTAATATATCAAACTATGGGGTATTTGTCAAGTTATTACAAATAAGTTATCATAATTAATGCCCAAAAGTTTTTTAAGAATCGTAATCGCTTCAGTTTTATTGCTTGCAGGTTTTATTCTTGTAACCTCACTGCATCAAAATACAATTTGTGCTAATTCTTTGAGCTGTGAAGAAAGTTTAAATTTGAGCGTAGATAACGGCGAAACTGGAGTTTTTGAAGGTCAAAAGATAACTCCTCCCACAATTGACTTAGCTGCAAAAGAAAATACAACCCAAGTTTTGGGTGAAGCTGATTCAACTGGTGAAAAACATATCTACGTTGATTTAGCTGCTCAAACTCTTACAGCCTATAATGGCGAGACAATGGTTATGCAAGTTCCAGTTTCAACAGGTAGATGGGGAAAAACTCCGACAGGTGAATTTACTATTTGGAAGAAAATCCGGGCTACAAAAATGTCAGGAGGCTCTGGAGCTGATTATTATTATCTTCCAAACGTGCCGTATGTCATGTTTTTTTCAAATTCCCAAGTTGCGGCGTCTCGCGGGTTTAGTTTCCATGGAGCTTATTGGCATAATAATTTCGGCCACACTATGAGCCACGGTTGTGTAAATATGCGTACAATTGATGCTGAGAAACTCTACAATTGGATTGGTGAAGACCTTTCGAATGTAAAAATAACAATCCATGACTAAACATCTTTCCAAAATTATAATATTGGCATGTTTTTTGATTTCTGCTGTGAGTGTGTTGTATATTCTTAAAGCAAGTCAAAAACCTGTTCCCTTTTCCCAAAAAACTTCGTACGTCCCGCCTGTGGCCATTGCTGACTCTCCAAAATTAACAGAAATAATTTCCCCTGATGGCAAAGATAAATTGAGTGTGAAAGAAGAAAAAACTAAAGAAAATATTATTTATACTTTTACAACTTCAAAGCAAAAATTTACCAAAACTGTACCATTGGAAACTTCAATCTTGGTTCCTTTCAATACTTTTTCTCCCGACGACAAATATTTTTTCTTGCAAGAAGGTGATACTTACTTTGTGCCTCTCAAAGATGAAGTTTTGGATATTAATGCGATGTTTGCGGCAAAGCATCCAGAGTATAAAATTACAGAAGCTACGGGCTGGGGAGGAATGACTTTGATTGTGATTAATACTGACAAAACCAGTGGCGGAATTGGCCCTTCATTTTGGTTTGACGTAACAAGCAAAAGTTTTATTCAGCTTTCAACGAGGTTTAATTAAAGTTGTAAACCAAGTAATTAAGTTTCGGAACCATTCTATCAAATTGTAATTCTGCTTCATTCTTTGGTTAAACTCTCCACATGCCTTTGATCCTTTTTCAACACTATGAGGATCGTAATCCTTGTTCAAACGATATGAAACCGTAACTGGTAGTTCGTAGGCTTTGCCTTCTTTGAAGTAGGTGATAGTTCTTGTTTCTGGCTCTGGAATCTTAATATCTACCGGTCTATTATCCCCAGACTTGTTCCAGATATTGTCCTTCCCATTCGTCACCCACGTAGTTAAATCATCTATTGTTCCTATATCCAGGGCTACGCCTTTGTCCCGAAGATATTCTTTTTCTTTCCAAACCCAAGAGTTGCTTCCAAATTCATAATAATAAACCTTATTGTTTTCTAATTTGTACCTAGGAAAAGTGTTCTCCAGCTTTAGTTCAGCCAGTGTTCCTTTGTAATATTGATCAACTCTTATAAGATATATTGGCGTAT
Source organism: Alphaproteobacteria bacterium (assembly GCA_035494495.1). GTDB lineage: Bacteria > Patescibacteriota > Microgenomatia > UBA8517 > UBA8517 > DATJGY01. Next base: position 1,497 of record DATJGY010000043.1, on the reverse strand, counting down.
TTGTAATGTTAAGCAGTTCTATTGTTTTTGAGCTCTCATCATAGCTTTTCTCTTCTGACTTAGTTTGTATTCCTTGTGGAAGTTTTGATTTGTCTATATCAACAGTCGAGACAAACCATGGAGAGGTGGCGAAATCGCAAGCTAATACTTTTTGGGAAATAAAAATTAAAGAGAAAACTCCAACTAAGAAAGAGATTGCCAGTTTATATTTATTAATTTTCATAAATGTATAATATCAAAATTTGTGACCCCATTGGGACTCGGCAATCAGCAAGATTGTTCATACCCAAGTTTGTGTCGCCAGAGGGATTCGAACCCTCAAATCTTCAGGATGAGAACCTGATATCCTAACCGTTAGACGATGGCGACGTGTCCTAGACCAATAAGCCTGTTTCGTTTCCAACGAAAACAGTCTTGGCACTGCTTCGCATTGTAGACGATGGGGCCAATGATACATTCTAACATACTTTGATTTCTTGACATGGCTATTTCAACGGTCTACAATCACGTTCGACAAGCTTAATCAATCTCTCCCGAATAAGGGGAGATTTTTTCGTTTAGATACTATACAAACAAAATGTTGAATACTTTAAAACTTACAAAATCAGGTCAAAAAGCTCTTCAGGCTGAGCTTGATGTTTTAGTAAATGATAAAAGGCCAAAATTAGTAGACAGGCTCTCATATGCTAGGGCTCAAGGTGATTTGGCTGAAAACAGCGATTATCAAAGTGCTAAGGAAGAATTGGAATTTTTGGATGGTAGAATTGATGAACTTACAGATGTTTTGAAAACTGCGACAGTCGTAGACGATAATTCACATGGAAAATCCGGAGTTGGGGTTGGCACAAAAGTTACTGTTAAAGTTAATAATAAAGAAGTTGTATTTAATATCGTTGGTGAATGGGAAGCTGATCCAATGGCAAAAAAGATTTCTCATGAGTCCCCTCTTGGCACTGCACTTATGGGTAAAAAAGTTGGTGAAAAAGCAGAAGTTGAGGCCCCAGCAGGAAAAGTTGTGTATGAAGTAGTTGCAGTTGAGTAGAAAGAAGGTGATTTAATATGATGAATGAAGATATAAGAACTGACTTTTTAATGTCTATTTCCTTTTCAGTTTTTGGAATGCTTCTTATTTTCGGACTTGGATTTGTTTTCCCAACAATTAATCCTTACATAGTAATCAAATGGATTATTATTGTTGCAGGAGTTGTGTTTGCTGTTTCATTTCTTAAATATGTGTTTTACATCGCGATGAAGATGAGTATGATTATGAAAATGAAAAAGGAATGGAAAGCTGAAAAGTTAGAAAAAGTTTCAAAACCAGCCAAAAAGGCAAAAAAATAATTTTGAGTAGTCAAGATTTACAAGATACTCCTCATGCTTAAAGTGTGAAGGAGTTTTCTTGTTTAAACAAATAAAACATGGATAAATCTGCAAAGTTAAAAGAGCTTAAAGATAAAGAGGAAAAATATCAACAAAAACTTGAAGAAAAGCGTTTAA
>DATJGY010000042.1:0-7905 GCA_035494495.1 Alphaproteobacteria bacterium | reverse complement strand
ATATTTTAGTCCGCTACAATCGCATGTTGGGCAAAAAAACAGTTTGGATTCCGGGAACCGATTCCGCAGCTATCGCCACTCAAAGCAAAGTTGAAAGCATTTTATACAAAGAAGAAGGCAAAACTAGGCATGACATTGGCCGGGAAGAATTGATGAAGAGAATTGATGCATTTACCAAAGAGAGTGAAACTACAATTATTAACCAAGTCAAGCGCATGGGCAGCTCGCTTGATTGGAGTCGCTATGCCTATACACTTGACGAAACGCGCTACAACGCTGTGATGGAAGCTTTTGTGAGGATGTACAAAGCAGGACTAATCTACCGCGGCAATAGAATTGTAAATTGGGATCCACAGTTCCAAACCACAGTGGCGGACGACGAAATTGATTACAAAGAGCAAATTGATCCTTATTATTATTTCAAATACGGACCTTTTGTAATTGGGACAGTCCGACCTGAAACTAAATTTGGAGATAAATATGTAGTTATGCATCCAGACGACAAGCGCTATGCAGAGTACAAACATGGCCAGAAACTTGAAGTTGAATGGATAAATGGCCCGCTAACCGCAACTGTTATTAAAGATGAAGCCGCCAATCCTGAAGAAGGAACTGGTGTGATGACAATTACTCCAGCTCACTCATTTGTTGATTTTGAAATTGCCCAGAGACATAATTTGGATGTTGAACAAATAATTGACGAACGAGGTTTCCTTCTTCCAATCGCTCAGGAATTTGCTGGCATGCATATCAAAAAAGCCAGGCCCGCAATTGTTGAAAAATTAAAAGCTAAAGGATTGGTTGAAAAAATTGATGAAAAATATGTTCACAATATTGCGATTAACTACCGCGGTGGTGGTGTTATTGAACCACAAATCAAACTTCAGTGGTGGATTGATGTTAATAAAAAAATCCCTGAACGGGATAACAAGAGTTTGAAAGATTTAATGAGAACTGCAGTTGAAAGCGGAGAAACCAAAATAACACCAGCCAGATTTGAAAAAACATATTATCACTGGATTGATAATTTAAGAGATTGGTGTATCAGTAGGCAAATTTGGTTTGGGCATAGAATTCCCGTTTGGTACAGAGGCGAGGAAATTTACGTTGGTGTAGAAGCTCCAAAAGAAGAAGGTTTTACACAAGATCCGGATACACTCGATACTTGGTTTTCTTCTGGTCTTTGGACTTTTTCTACTTTAGGTTGGCCAGAAAAAACTGAAGACTTAAAAAACTTTCATCCAACTTCGGTTCTTGAAACGGGTTACGATATCCTATTTTTCTGGGTTGCGCGCATGATTTTAATGAGTGAGTTTTTGTTGGGTGAAGTACCATTTAAACAAGTTTATTTGCATGGCTTGGTACGCGACAATCAAGGTCGCAAGATGAGTAAGTCTTTGGGAAATATTATTAATCCCTTAGACATGGCAGACAAATACGGGGCGGACGCTGTGCGTTTATCGTTAATTATTGGTGCTGCGGCGGGGAACGATATTAAACTTTCAGAGGATAGAATTAGGGGTTATAGAAATTTTGCCAATAAAGTTTGGAACATCGCTCGGTTTGTAACCTCGCAGGAGAAAGTACAAAGTACAAAGTACAAAGCAAGCGAACACGAGGACGATATTTGGATAACGGAAGAATTAAATAAAACCATAAAATCTGTCACCAAAAACTTGGACAAATTCCGTTTGAATGAAGCCGCTGAAGAAATTTATGATTTTGTCTGGCACAAGTTTGCTGATGTTTATATTGAAAAAGTTAAAAATAGAAAAGAAGAAGCCCAACCAACTTTGACTAACGTGTTAACGACTAGCTTGCGACTACTCCATCCTTTCATGCCATTTGTAACTGAAGCTATTTGGCAAGAAATGGGAGAAAAAGAATTGTTGATTATTGCTGACTGGCCGAAGGCGTAGAATCTAAAAATTTAAAAGTGGAAAGGATTTGGTTAAGTTCGTTTAGTGATTTCTTAAGTGTTAAGTCACTAGGACATGTTTCATAGACAGTAATTTCAATAGTGTTCTTTTTATCACTTGTTAAGGTTTGGGCTGATGCAGAAAAACAACCGGGGTCATGAGGAATGTTTTCTGTATAGGCAACATTCCACACATTTCCATTAACAGTCTGTTGGCTAAATATGCTGGTACCATACGGGTCAACTTCCGGTCTTGTCCAGTTATAAATTGCACGGACAACCGTATCGGACATAGCTTGTGAGTCTTCTTCTGTAAATTGCTTGGTCTGATAAATTTTACCAGAAACTGTTACTGACCCAGAAATATCTGAAGGTTTTAAAAGATTTGGGGACTTAAATTCAAAACCAAGCTGGTTATTTGTGTAGGTTTTCCAATCTGCAGTTGGATCTGGAGTTGCACTGACTGCAGGGCATTCTGCAAACTCACAATTTGGTCCACTTCGGCCAACGGACGAGCCATCCTCACAAATCTTTGCCTCTTCAGTACAGGCCTGCGGAGCGATTGGCAAAATTTGTTTTTTATCAAAATACTGCATGCCCAAAACGTAAGCCAAAACTGCCAATAAAGCCACAACAACCAAAAGAATAGCAACCAACATCAACGAATTTTTCTTGGGCTGTGGAGGTGGTGGAAAGTTGACGGGAGATGGTTGATTAGTTAAATCGTTAATTGATGGATTGGGAACAAGCGGTTGACTGTTCACCGATGACTGTTCACTGTTGACTGCTGGCAACTGTTGCGGATTCTCCGGATTCATACTAAATTAGTATAGCATGAGAGAATTACTTATATATGTAACCATAATTTTTATTCTTCTCTTGACTGCTATAAATATTAATAAATTTTTACAACCCAAAAAACAAGTTTTGGGAATTGAAACCCAAAATACTGAGCGAGAGTTTTGGCGGGATTTTGTAGAAAAACATCCAAATTATATTCCTGGATGGATTGAACTTGGAGACTTAGACAAAATTAAGCAGATTGATCCGAACTACCCTCTTTAGGAGCTTCTGTTGACTGTTCACCGTTCACTGCTGACTCACCCTCAGAGACAACCTCGCCTTCAGCCCCAACTGCAACAATTGGAGTAATAACTTCTTCTTCTTTTTGAGGAGGTTCAACTTTAACTATGATGCTCTCGCCATCGGTCATGATTTCAATCTTTGATTTATCGTATTTCAAATCTTTAACGTAAATTGCTTGGTCAACTTCAGCTAATTCTGTGGTATCAACCTCAAATTTTTCAAGCAAATCGGCAGGAAGAGCCTCTACTTCAACTTCATTCAAATATTGTACAACAGTTCCGACTCCTTGTTTCTCAGCTTCTGGTTCTCCCACAACCTCAACTGGAACTTTCGCGGTAACCTTGACTTTCAAATCAACTTGCAAGAAATCAATATGAAGAACTTCATCTGTTTTGGCATTAGTTTGAATACTATGAACTAATACTGGCTTTTCTTCTTTTCCAACTTCCAAAGTAACAAGTCCAGTTTCCCCTACTTCTTTGTAAATAATTTTAAATTCTTTCTCTGGAACTTGAAGTGCTAAAGATTTAACTTTTGTGCCATAAACATTAGCAGGAATTAACCCAGTTTTGCGTAAGGTGGAAACTTTGCGGCCAAATATTTTTCTTTCTTCAGCTTTTAAAACTTTTTTGTCCATATGTCTTTAACGAATAAGCCATTATAAACTTTCCTGCCATCAATTACAATCGAAATCGGATCATCAGCAATACCAGCTTGTTTTCTGACATACAAATTATAATTATCTGTATTGGGAGTTCGCCAAGAAAATTCAATCGTTTTTGTGTGCCCCCCTAAAACTTCTACCAATATGCCAACTTCTTTTCTATTTTGTAAATTAACTATTTCGTAATTTGGATCAGCGTTTAAAATTTCAGCGTCACTTGGTATTAACAATCTAATGTATGTTTTATATTTTCCAGCCAAATCAAGTGCTGGGTTAGCTGAATTTTTTAGAGTTAAAATCAAGTGCTTATCAATTTCTGTTGGAGTTGTAGTAACAACAATATCTGTTTTTCGAGTGATAAAATAATTGGCTTTATTAACTCCCACATTTGCTTCAACAAGTCCTACAAAATCAGGCGGCGAAACAACAGATCCATCCCAGAAAAGTTCTGATAAAGTATTTTGTAAATTTATATCATGCAAATATATTTGAACATGTCGGCTTTCAAGATTATTAAAAAATGCTTTTAAAATAAAGGCTTTTTTAGTGCCATCGATTTTACTAATCTCAGAAATCAAATTGCGCGAAAGTGCTGTTAAAAAACTTGCCTTTTTGTGAGTTCCCGGGAAAAAATTATCTTGAACTTCACTTTGAGTTTTTTCGTAAAGATTGGTATCAGTTATATCCAAATTAAAATCCGGCAAAAATATTGGGCCGGTGTATTTTAAAATATCTTTGATGGGAGACAAATCAATAGCGATTACACCATCAACTTTCCGAGCTACTTCTTTATCCAAAAACCACTCCGCGCGTTTGGCAGAAGTTGGAAAATCCGGATCCCAATTGCTATCTCTTAACCACCAATTAGCTTCTCCTAAATAATTTTTAATTGGACTTGGCGGCTCAACATGACCATTCAATTGACCATCAGCAGAATAAACATCAGACACTGTCAAATCGCTCATCCTGCCATTATCAAAAGTTATTAGGCCATAAGAACCGATAAATCCTCCTGTGGGGCGAAGTTCCATATTGTTTTGAAAAAGTAATAAATAAGTTTTACTTCCTCCTTTTCCTAACACTTGAGGCAAACCATCAACCAAACTTTCTGCATGTCCAAGAATATTTCTAAACCTGTCGAAGTCGAACTTCGACGCAATAAATTTAGCAAGCAAAATACCTTTCTCCGATTCACTTTTGGTTTCAAGTTGCAAAAATGACAAACTTTGATAAATAGACCCAAGACCAGATTTTAAGTCCGAAGACAAATTAGTTGGATCATACAAGTCATTACCTAAAATTTTATTAAAAAAATCAGATGAAGTTCTAACCATTGGAATTGTACTAACTCCAATATCAGATATTCTCTCTCCAAAACTTCCGGCAAAGGCAGTTTCTTTGTAAACCCTACCAAACACTGGAATAATTTTTAATAAATTACTTGCTTGTTTTGTTGTGACTGCAAAAGTTTTTGCTACAAGAAGTAAATTTTTTACCATGTCATCATTTTGATTCACAAACTGCTTGTACCCCATAAAAAAAGATCCAGCTGAAATTGCCAAAGTTATAAATGGCGCCAGAGCAATTAAACTCAATGTGATAACAAGTGGTTGTAAAAATTTTGGATATGTTCTTGGTTTTTTGGGTTTTTTAACAACTGGCGGCTTTGTGGGTTTTTGTGGTTTGGTATCTTTTTTAGTTAACCATTTATATGTTTCTATTAAAGAAAATCTAACGTTGTTAGGTAGTGTTGTAATTTCATAACCTCGGGGAACAATTCTGGTTTTTATGTCAGGGTCGTAATTTATAGTAACTCCAGGAATTAACTTTTGATTTTCTTGCCACAAAGTACTTCCCGAAATTTGACTTCCCAGAAGAAAAGTTTCCTTCCCATATGGCCCAAAAGAAAACAGCCATTTGGTTAGGGTTTTAACTGCGTCGTTAACAAACAAGGGATAAAATATTTCCCCCACTCCCAGAGTTAAAGATTTATCATTTAAAATTTCATTGATGCTAGAGGCCATAAGTAAATTGCTTTCCATGTCCATTCTTGGGCCCAATAAATCACCTAAATAAATTAGACTTAAATTGTTATTCATAGGCGTTACAGAATTTTCGTTTTGGTCAAAAATTTCAAAAGGAAGAATTGCCAAAGTTTTAATATTGTCAGTCAGATTATCAAAAATAAACTCTCTTAATGTTTTGTAAACATTATCTTTATCCAAAAATCCATCGCAATAAATATTGTAATTAGGCTTTTGAATTTTGGTAAATTTCGAACGGTCAAAAATTGCAAAACGAGAAGTGGCAGTTATATTTTTAGTTTTTTCTTGCCAAGTTTTTATATTGCTACTTACTATATTTACTGAACAATTTTTCGCCAGCAAGTTTTCTAAAATGTTTAGAGCTAAAAAATTAGCATCGGAATAGAGGTTAATAAGAAGTTTTGTTTCTGAGTTCATGTCTGTAAAGTTTTAACCGCAATTATCAAAATTTATACTCTTCGGGTTTTATTTCGAGGCTAAATTCCTAACGTGAAATTTTCACGCAAAATCTAGCGATATTTCACTGTTGTCTAGTCGTTGATTTACCAGTAAATCTGCTTGTTTATTTTGCTCCCGAGGAACATGTTTAAAGATTACTTTTTTGTTAGTTTTAGTAATCAAACTTTTTACCTCCAAAAAAAGTTTGTGAAGATTTTCATCTTTAACTTTATACAAACCATTGAGTTGCTTTACTACTAGCTCGGAGTCGAGAAAGAAAGTAATCGGTGAACGGTCAACGGTGAACAGTTTTGAAGACAACAAATATTCGAGTGCAATTACAACCCCAGAATATTCAGCAAAGTTATTAGTATTGTTTCCAAGAAATTTTGATCCCTCAAAAATGACCACGTCATTTTTGCTAACTACAAAGGCGCAAGCGGCAGGGCCGGGGTTACCGCGAGAGCCACCGTCTGTATTAATTATCAAACCTTCTTCCATTGGTAAAGTGTAGCAGAAATTAAACTAAGAAGTAATAAATTTTGGTGACTTGTTAACCAATAATGATCTGTAAAACCAGTTACCAAAATGAAAATAAAAATTGCAGGGAATTTATTAAAAAACCTATGAAAATAAAAAGCGAAAAGTCCAAGCCCGACAATTCCCAACTCTGAAAAAACCAAGAGAAAAATATTATGAACTGGTTGTAAAAATCGGGAGTATAAAACAAAAGTATTAAGACCAGTGGAGTGACGAAGAAAAGTAACCAGTTCTAATCGCTCGCGAATATTTTCAGGGAAATTAAATCCTAATAACTTTGATGCCACAAAAGGCAAAAGCAAACTAACCACTAATATAATCCAGAAAATTTTTGAAGAATGTTTTCTAAAAACTAAAGCGATTGCTAACGCCAAAAAAGCTGACAAAGAAAACGTTAAAATAAATCCTAAAGCAATTATCCAAAAGCCAAGTTTATTTTTGAAATCTTTAAAAAGTAAAATTAAACAAATTCCTAAGAATCCCGCTAGGGCATTGGGGTGGGGGAAAGTGGAATAAGCCCGCAAAAAATCTCGGCCCCAAATTTCAACTAACGCAATTCCTGGAATATTAATATCAAAGGTTCTTTCACCCAAAAAATAAAATATGCCGTTTAATGTATGGCCTAATAAAAATTGGAAGATTCCTATCAAAGAAAAAAATACTGCCGAATAATATAAAATATTAAAATTTATTTTTTTATGATAAAGACAAATTGCAAAGAAGATGTATTCAAAAATATGTAGCCATTTAAAAAAACTGGCGAAGGGAGAAATTGAAAAGTAAATATTAACAAAAGCAAATAGACTTAAGAAAAAAATATATTTTTTAAACTTTAAAATAATTTTTAAATTCAAAACCAAAAATACAAAAATCAAAATATCTGTTAAGTAAATAGTTGGAGCAAGGTAATCGATACGAATGCCAAAAATAAAAGCCCAATTAGGCCAGAAATGGAAAGCGAGCTGGGTAGGGATTAAAAAGATAATAAGTGTAATTAAAACTTTTTCAAATTTATGAAGCATGTCAATGAAGTATAGCAAAAGAAGTCTATTTCGCCTTCACAACTAAATATCTCTCATTTCCTTCACCAACTGATTCGGTCTCAACATCCTCATCTTCAGAAAGTGCCATATGAACAATTCTTCGCTGTCCTGGAGTTAAATTATAAAGAGTTTGAGGCTCTTTAGTTTCTTTAGCACGTTCAGCAGTAGTTG
>DATJGY010000041.1:0-4195 GCA_035494495.1 Alphaproteobacteria bacterium | reverse complement strand
CACCTTCTGTAAGGAGAAAGATTTTAGTTACGGCTGTAATCCTAGTTGTCTTCCGTTTGGCTGGGCACATTCCAGCGGCGGGAATTGATAAAGGAACTTTGGCGGCACTTTTTGCAGGAAGCCCTCTTCTTTCACTTCTGGATGTTTTCTCAGGCGGAACTTTGGCCAACTTTTCCATTCTTGCGTTGGGTTTAAATCCTTACATCAACGCTTCGATTATTTTGCAATTGTTAGGCTATGTAATTCCAAGTTTAGAGGCTTTGCAAAAAGAAGGAGAATATGGGCAGGAAAAAATTAATCAATATACCAGACTTTTGACAGTTCCACTCGCTGCTCTTCAGGGGTTTGGCATGTATGCGCTTCTCAAAAGTCAGCATGTAATTCCAAATTTAGCACCCCTTCAACTTCTCTCGCTTGTAATTGCAATGACCGCCGGAACCGTTTTTGCAGTTTGGTTGGGAGAGCTTATTACTGAATATGGATTTAAAAATGGAGTTTCAATTTTAATTTTTACCGGCATTGTAGCCAGGCTTCCAGTAACTTTAACTCAGTCTGTTAGCACTATTCAGTCACAGGACATTTTAAAGATTATAATTTTCTTAATAATTGCAGTTGTAATTGTTGGCTTAATTATTTTTATTAGTGAAGCCGCCCGCCAAATTCCAATTCATTATGCCAAAAAACGAACTGGTTCAAGTTTAGCTTCTGCCTCATATATTCCTTTGAGATTAAATCAAGCTGGTGTGATTCCAATTATCTTTGCAGTTTCACTTGTTTTATTACCATCAATGGCTGGGCAATTTTTGGCCAATGTTCCAAATGCTGCTATTGCTAATTTTGCAAGAACAATTAGCACGGCATTTAACCCCCAAAGTATTAGCTACAATGTAATTTATTTCTTTTTGGTTTTTGGTTTTACTTATTTCTACACTGCAGTTGTGTTTAATCCAGAAAAAATTAGTGAGGATTTACAAAAAGGCGGCGGATTTATTCCAGGAATTAGGCCCGGCAAGGAAACTGCGAAATATTTAAGCTATGTTTTATCTAGAATCACAATGGTTGGCGGAGCATTTTTGGGACTTGTTGCGGTTCTGCCATCTTTCTTTAGGAATTTTGTCGGCGCTCAAAATTTAGCGGTTGGTGGAACTGGAGTTTTGATTGTGGTTTCAGTTGCCTTGGAAATTATTCGTGAGATGGAAGGGGAACTCATCATGGGGAGGTATGATAGGTTTACAAGATGAAATCTAAATCAAAGTTTCTTATTTATCTACTTTTAGCAACTTTATCTTTGGCGGTTTTTATTGGTGTTTATTATTATTTTAGAAACTTAAAAAATAAACCAAGCATAGTTTCAGAATCCCCAGCTCCCATTCCAGTTATTGATACTTCAAATTGGAAAACTTATACAAATACAAAATACGGATTTTCTTTTAAATATCCACCAACAACTACTATGACTTTGTATACTCCTAATGACGCCATCACGCTCCATGACTCAGCCTACCAACTTAACACCACGGTTTCTTGGGGTAAGCCATTAGAAACGATCAATGAATGTCCATCGCCGCCAGCAACAGGAGTTAAACCAGGGCCAATTCCTAATAGTTATCGGTGTGATTTTACTCAATCACATTTTAAATCCATAGTCTTTTGGGTGGTAGGAGACGATAACAAAACATTCTCTACTAATACTTACAATTTCGATCCAATGGAACCAATATCTCAAGAAGGTATAAATCACCTAAGCCAAATCCTCTCCACATTCAAATTTACAAATAATCATCCCGATTGGAGCCAATTTAAAACCAGTGGTTATTCTATAATGCTGCCCCCATACTGGACTACCTATAATCCTGACAAAGATAATAGTACTCTTTTTGGTGATGGCGATAGACCTTGGCTTGGTAGTGGTTTTGAAATTACTTATTTTTCAGACGCCAAAGATTATTACAAACCAGAAGCAAATCTGTTAGATTATTTAAATAAAAATGCTGAAAACAAAGCTGTTAATAAAATTAAAATAGCTAATTTAGATGGTTATTCAGCCTGTCTTCCCTCTTCTGTCGAAAATCTATGTGCTACTAGATATGTTTTGCTTATAGATAATCACATTTTTGTTTTTTCCTCTCCAAGCCTGGAATTTCCATTTTACAAAAGTAAAGTTGATATGGAAGTTCTTTCCACTTTTAAACCTATCAAATGAAAAAAATAGTTTTATTCTCAATCATTTTTTTAATCTCAATTGTGATTATGGTTGTTGGAGTTTATTTATTTAGAAATAATCAATTGAAATCTTCAGATTTCGAATCCTCTTCTTGGAAAACTTATGAAAATCAAGATTTAGGTTTTTCGTTTAAATATCCAGAAAATATTAAAACAGATTTGATAAATCCAAATATGTTGAGATTAAGAGACTTAGAACTGATAGGAACTTCTGAAATAATTGGCAAAGAGCAATTTGACGCTAGTGATTATAAATTTGATTCCACAATTGAAATTAAAACAAATTCGGAAAATTTAGATTTGAAGAAATTTATAGAAAAAGAACAAAGAATAATAAACGGGAAAATTACTGATAGCGCTGAAATTGTTGGCACTCCCATTATTCGACAATTTTCTCTTGAACAAAAAGACATTGATGGTAAATCAGCTTATTTATTTCAAGCAGACCCTTGCAGCATATGTAGAACTAAAACATATAAAATATATATTAAATATTCACCCAATAAAATTATAACTTTTGAAAAAGACACAGACGTATTAGGATTGTATGATCAAATCTTCTCTACCTTTAAGTTTACAAAATGAAGAAAAAATATATACTTCCAATAATCTATGTTGCCCTGCTCTGTTTGACTAATGCTGGAGCCTATCACCTAGGTACACAACACTCAAATACACCTGTCATAGATTCATCTCCTCAACCCTCGGCAGCTCCCCAGACTAATCCATCTGGGTATGTTGATCCTTTTCCTCGTTACTTAACTGATGACACAACTGATTGGCTGACCTACACCAACAAAAAATATCACTTTAGTATTACATACCCGCCAACATGGAAATATCTAGAAATCCCCAAATCTCAGTACAATAACCAAGATGAAGTAGTTTTATTCAGCCATCAAGATATTCAGAGTGCTAATCCCCATTTGATGACTGATTACAATTTTACTATTTCAAAGAACAATCTAGCGTTAAACTGGCAATCAAAATACTTTCAAGTGGAGGATTATAAGGGGGGTAAACCATGCTCTATGGGTAATTTGCCTGGAACTTGTTTTGCAGGAATTCTAAAAGGAGATAATGCAAATCAATATGTATTTGTAGGAAAAATCGGCGACTATTATATTCAAGAGCGTGGACATGAGACGAGTGGTTATTATGGCAAGACCATCTTTCATTATTTCGGCAATGAAATAACCATAAAATTAAATCCCCAAGATAGCGTAGGTAAAGATAATATGGGAACAGCAATACTCACAGACCTTAGTAATGGGAAAACAAAGATAGTCATCCGACTCGAGAGTATGGTTAGCAAGCCACCTGCAGCTATCTATTCCGGATCTTGTGCCAAACCTGGAGCTATCAAATATCCTCTCACCAATGTAAGCAATGGACTTAAAACTAATTCTGCTCCCGGTACATCTGAAACTATACTTAATGTATCACTCGATACCTTACGTTCACAATTCCCTCTTGCTATCGGAGTTCAATCGACACTATCCCCAGAATCTTTAGCTTGGTGTGGGGATTTGAAATAAACCACACATATGAACATCATTCTTTTTGGCCCTCAAGGTTCTGGCAAAGGTACACAGGCTCGGCTGCTTTGTGATGAATTTGGATTTTTTTATTTTGAGTCGGGGGAATTTTTACGCAAGATTGCCAAGAATAATGAAGAGCTTAAAGCCGCTCTTGATCGCGGAGAACTAGTTCCAGATTTAGAGATGACTTCTTATCTAACTGCTTATTTAGATCAAGAAAATTTATATGATGATATTATTTTTGACGGATTTCCGCGCACAATTACCCAATACAATTTTCTTAAAAATTGGCTGCGTGACAAACAAGTTAAAATTGATTTAGGAATTGTTTTGGAAATTCCGGAGGAGGAAACTTTAAAAAGATTGATTTTAAGAAAACAAATTGAAGGTCGGGGAGATGATAATCCAGAGGCTATAAAACATCGTTTGGC
>DATJGY010000040.1:0-4649 GCA_035494495.1 Alphaproteobacteria bacterium | reverse complement strand
CAACTATAGCTACTGGGAAAGTAACTAGATCAGTAGTCAGTAGTCGGTAGTCTATTGACCTCTTGTCCTGCTCAACTGCAATAATTTGGATGTTTTTTGATTTTAATTCTTTAATAGCATCAGGTGCAGAATTGTACCTGGCCCAAGATACCCATTCTTCAGTTCCAACTGCTGCCTTGTGAATTCTAGAATTTGGGGGATATTCAGCGTCTGTTCCACAGATGTAAACTTTTTCAGCTGCAATAGCATCGGCCAAACGGAAAATTGAACCGATATTGTAAGTATCGATTACATTATCCAAAACTAAATAAATTGGATTGCGTTTGATGGCTTTCAATTCATCAGAAGTTGGAGGAGTAATTCGTAACTGTTTAGCATTAAACTTAAGCATGTGACCCCACTGGGATTCGAACCCAGAAGTTTTCGGGATGAAAACCCGACGTCCTAACCGTTAGACGATGGGGCCAATTTAAAATTATGTGAGCCCTCTGGGACTCGAACCCAGAACCGCTTCCTTAAAAGGGAATTGCTCTACCATTGAGCTAAGGGCCCTCAAACCTGTATTTTACTCGATAAGCAGGTATTCCTCAAGTTATAATAAACTTATGATAACTAAAGGTTCGATAAGAAGAAAAAGTGTAGATATTTTTAAAAAAGTAATTGAACTTAGGAAAAAAGGACTTAGCTATACTGAAATTAGAAACGAAACCGGTATTGCAAAATCTACAATAAATAATTGGTTAACTTTTGCAGGATTAACTTTATCAAAAGATCATTTATTAATCCAGGCAAAAAAGCGAATAAAAAATCACATAATTGGAACTGAAGCTTCAAAAATAACAAGAGCTAGAAAAAAAGACAGAAATATTCAAGAATTCATTTTAGAGCACAAAAAATATTTGGATGATCCATTTTTTGTAGCTGGAGTTATGCTTTATCAAGCAGAAGGTTCAAAAAGCTTTGGTAATGGTTTTTCTAATTCAGACTTTCGTCTGATTTTAATATATATAAAATTTCTTGAAAAATATTTTTCATTAAGAAAAGATATTAACTTCAGGTTTCGACTGTATATACACGATATAAGAAAAAGTGACAAAGATCGAATTTTGAACTTTTGGTCAAAAAAGTTATTAATTAATCAAGAATTAATAAGACTTAGTTGGAAACATAACAAAGTTACCAAGCGGAGATTTAATTTGAATTATGTTGGCCAGTTTGAAGTTAGAATTCTTAAATACCCTTACTTTACCAAGAAAATTTTAGCTATTTCAGATATAATACTCAGCAGGTACCAAAACAAATAATATTGCGGGGTCGTATAAGGGTAGTACGGCAGACTTTGGATCTGTCTATCTTGGTCCGAATCCAAGCCCCGCAGCAAATTCATTTCAATACAGAAAACATCTCCTTTGCATATTCAGGGCTGACCCACATCTCGTGTTTTTGATAAAGGATATAATTTTTAACAGTTTTTAGATTTATGAATTTTACAGTCTCAACTTCGTCTTCTTCAATTTTAATTTGATTTGCATCAACTTCCCAATTGCAATAAAAAATGCCGCGATATTCACGATATTTGCGATCTTTATAAATTTTTAATAAGTTTAAATGATGAGTTTCGATAGGAATACCAGTTTCCTCGCGAACTTCCCGCACAGCACCAGTAAAATAATTGTCACCAGGGCTCAAATGTCCAGCAACTGCAGGTTCCCACATGCCAGGAGAATTATCTTTTTTCAAAGATCTTTTTTGGCACAAAATCTGATTCTTGGAATTAATTATCCAAACATGCGCAGTGCGTCGCCATAGGCCTTTTTTAAAAGCTTCTTGTCTTGAAACAGGAGTCACAGGAACGTCATGTTCATCAACGATATATAATAATTCGTTATTGTTTATCATCTGAATTAACTTTAAGAAGATATTCTTTAGTGCAAAGCCACTGCCTTGCTTATCTTTTTATATTTAGTTCTGGAGATATTTTAATACACTTAATTGTCATAAACAATGGGAATTCCTGCCTCGCCCTATTTTCCATCCGTCCGTTCCGGCCGAGACTTTCTTTGTCGGAAGTCCATTCTTCAATTAATTCAATTACAAATCCGGCCTGACTTAACATTTTTGAATAAGCCGAGATAGGGAAATGATAACTTAATGTATTTGGTGAAAATCTCTCTCCAGGATGTGCTGTAATTGGAATTTCCATTGGGCTCATGTATCTGTCAATTCTTCTGTATTGCATTTTGGTATTTGCGTCAATTCCCCAAGAAGATTGGCGGGGGATACGAAAGGCGGGATGATTTAATACAATTAACAATTGAGAATTTATAATTAATAATTCAGAAACATTCTTCAAAACACTGAATGGATCACTGATATTTTGTAAGGCTAAAATAATTGCGGCGTGGGTAAATCCTCCTTCGCCAAGGCTTCGGAAGGACAAGTTTTCTGTAACATCTCCAACTATATATTTATGTTTTGGATTATGATCAGTTTTTTTAGCCTCTAAAATTAAACTTGGAGCAAGATCGATACCAAGATACTCGATACTAGGAGGAATTGCTTTTCCAAGTACTCCATTACCACAAGCAACATCCAACAACTTGTATGATGCTATATGCTTTATGCCATTTGGTTGAAGACCAAGAAGACGAAGTACACCTGGGATAACAACATGTTGATGGTAATAATGTCCGCCTTCGCCTGTAATTTTGTTGTACCAAGGAGCAACTTTTTGCCAGGAAGTGGTTCGGCTTCGCTCACCATAAATTGGGTGAGATTTGTTTTTCATACGAAATTGTAGCATACTATCGGCTTAGTTGTTCTTTAACAAGGTATGCAAGGTTTAGTGTTGTTAGAAATTCCAGCGCAAAGCGCTGTTAATAATCATATCCGGTTTTCAATTCAATCAAAATGGAGGTCGTGATGAAATTTCTTGCGGTGCTATTGGTGATTTTTGGAATAGTGAACTGGTTTTTCTATGTTGATATTTCCCTCTACATATATATACATATACTGATCACACTTGTTTTTTTGTATATAGCTTTGGCAGCGTGGGTTGTATCAAATCTAGATACAGACTCTGACTGGGTTGCGCTGATTTTTATGATTTTCACTTTACCATTTGTTTTTTTGAAGGGTTTTAGTGATATTGCTGGTCTAGTCGCCAGAAATCGTAAATATAAGCGTGAATCTGAAGAAAATGCTGAGAAGATGAAACCAAAATATCATTGTCGTTCATGAGTCGTGGCGCCTGAAGGCATTTTTTTTCGCCCTAAGGCGCTATCACTTATTTTAATTTTTCCGTCCACTTGCATACCTTGTTTTATTTTCAATATATAATTATTTTATGTCTGTTAAAAAAATTAGAGTCGAAGTTGATGAACAAGAAAAAGGGCCATCTCTCTCTGTAGTAGTTAAAGGTTTAGGGAGGACTTTATCTAAAATATTTGTCCCAAGAAATGTATCTCCAAAAGAAATTTCAGATCATCTTAGAAACGAAGCTAATAGTGAGTTGGATGATGCATCTTTAAGTTTAAGGGAAAGACGAGAAAAGTATGACGTTGGCATGGAAGCTTCAGAACATGTTCCAGGTTTAAAAAGGTAAAACTTCAAAATTGACTTTCTCCATCTCTCTCTGTAGAATTCTAGCCGATAGTAATCCTACTATCAGCTCATTCACAATAAAAGAAAGGTAGGTTTGTATGTTAATTGGTGGAGTTTTTTGTGTTGTAGGGATTGGTCTGATGAAATACAAAAGCAGACCTAAAAAACCCAGTACTGTGGGGATTGTAATATTTTTCGCCGGTCTCGCGATAATTATCGCGGAACTAGCAAAATCAACAACGTTAAGATAACTCAACCTATTCAAAAACAAGGAGATTAAAATGAACAAAATTGCATCTGTCATGGTAGGTCTTGTCGGTTTTGCCATTGGAGTTTTCTGGTTTTGCTTTATGTTTTCTGTGTTAGTAAATAACCCTTTGGTAATTCCTAGCGAGATTTTAGACCGAACCATGGTGCTCCAAAACTCAATAATTTCAAATTTAATTGAAATTGGAGTATGTTTGTTTTTATTGGTTGTTGGAGTAATCAAAATGGTAGATTGGCAAAAGGAGGAGTCCAATAGATTTTTACAATTTTTCATATGGGTCTTCCTGGGAGGAATTCCAACTTTAATCGGTTTCTTGATCTTTATTTTCATTAGGGGATGAGAATTAAAATTAAATAGTTCGCCAAAAGGCACACAAAAGTAAGCGTGTGCCTTTTTTATTGCTTTTTTGTGTTATTATAAATTATGTTAGTTGCAATACTTCTTGTTTTGGTTCTGTTTTGGCTTCTGGGATATGGCCCGTTTCAAGTTCTTCATTTAATTTTATTAAAATTCAACGGACTTGCTATCACCCTTTGGGATATTTTAATCTTTTTAGCTTTGATTTGGCTGATCGGTAGCCTTCCAAGTCCTTTCAGGCAAATTGCAGTTGTATTTATTTTAATTTGGATTTTATCTCTGTTAGGAGTGATTGCTGTTGCTGGTTTGTCTAGCATTCTTGTCATCGCAATTATCATAGGAGTACTTCTTTATATTTTAAGTGGAGGAAGATAATTCAGGATTGACCAATTTTACTCAGCTGATATAATACCAATACTAG
>DATJGY010000039.1:0-19637 GCA_035494495.1 Alphaproteobacteria bacterium | reverse complement strand
TCTATCGAGCTTCGAGGGGTAAACAGGAAAATATGTCATACGCAGAAACACCGCCTGAAACATTTATTAAATTTGATCAGAATCCTCAATGGAGAAACTCCCCTAAACCAGTTTTGACAGCAGATTTTCTGTCAGCAAATGGTGAGTCGAATCTTTTATGGACACCTTTTTATTACGAGGAAAAAGATGGAAAATTATATGATCCGGTACGAGAAAAATTTGTTGCTGGAAGCGCAAATGGAGACAAGGTAGAAGAAGGAATAATTACTCAACTTCAAGAATGGTTTTTAACTCATGAATCTGGAATTGGAGTATGGATCAGCCCTAAAGGCGATGGGGTAAGACCATATTTTGATGATCAAATAACTATTTATAGAATCGCCTACAAAAATATAGATTCAGATCAGCCTCTACAAAAAGTTCTTATGTTGAGTTGGCATCAGTTCAATACAGAATTTAGAAATCCAGAAGAAATCAGACAATTTATTTTTACAGAAGATGATAATGAAGAATCAATTCTTAAAATTATAAAGTGGCTCAAAAAAGTTTCTCAAAAGGCCATTTCAGACAATTGCGGAGATCTTGTAGAACGAAGAGAAAAAGCAGAATATTATGCCGATCTTTACAAATCAAATACACCTATGTATGAATTGGCTTATCAAATGGACCAAACCGGTTTTTTAGGTAAAAATCCCATTGGTTGCCCTCTTAACTATTCAAATAGTATCAGAGAATTAACAGCTTCTAACAAGATTATTGAAGGAACTTATTGTAAAAATTGTGGAGTTTGCGGAGCTGTAATCGAAATGTATATTACTCCTGGCTATACCTGTAAATCCTGTGGCGAGGTTTACAAAGGAGTTTGTTAATTTCCCCTGCCCTCTTTTAATAATCTTTTGATTTCCTCAAAATCTCTTTCAATTTTTTCCAATTTTGACAAAACTGAAAGCTCTGCTTTTTCTTCCAGAAAATAATTTAGCGGTTGGCTGGTTTCAGCTGAGATTTTTCTTAAGATTACAATTGGCGGGCTGACGCGTCCCGATTCATAGGCTGAGATTGATTTATCACTCACCCCGATTGCCTTGGCCAAATCCTCCTGAGTAATCTCTTTGGTTATTCTTGCTTTTTTAATTTTTTCGCCTAGTTGTGACATATTTATATTTTCCTCTTGACAAACTATCTCTAATTTAACTAGAATCAAGTATATCTAGAATGATTAAGATATTACTGATAGCATCAGACTTTAATCTGCGACAATTATATCATGAACTTTTATTTTCAAAAAATATAGAAGTAGTTCCAATTTCTACAATCAGTAGCGCCATGGTTCTTTTGAGCCTAGAAGACTTTCCAACTATTGTAATTCACATAGATGGCAACAGTTCTGAAGCAGAAGTATTTTTAAATTTAAGAAAAAAGCATCCAACTTGGCTAAAATCACGGATTTTATTGTTAACTCATGATCCAAAATTAGGAGAAAATTTGGAAAAAAGTGACTTAATGCTAAATACTGGCCAATTACCACCAAGG
Organism: Alphaproteobacteria bacterium; assembly: GCA_035494495.1. GTDB lineage: Bacteria > Patescibacteriota > Microgenomatia > UBA8517 > UBA8517 > DATJGY01. Next base: position 18,107 of record DATJGY010000039.1, on the reverse strand, counting down.
CAAATTGCTTCAAAAATTAAATCCGAAATCTACATATGAAATTAGTTTTGGCTATTATCATACTTTCTTTTGGCGTTATTATTGGTATATGGCTTCTTCCTCAAAACTTACTTCCCTTCCATTATCTTTAAGGCCGCGGGAGAAATTATTAAAATCTGGTTCTGAAATTTTAACTTTGGAAGAGTTAATTGCTGTAATCTTGGTGACAGGTACGAAAAAAGAAGGTGTGTTTAAACTTGCCAAGAAAATTGCTAAATTATTACCCACAGGAAAAGAAAAGCTTTTGAATTTAGGCCTTGGTAAATCAAAAACTAGTCAAATTTTAGCTTGTGTTGAACTGGGAAAACGGCTCTTAGAACAAAATAAAACTGTGACAATTACTTCAGGTGAGCAAGTTTTTGCCTTGTCGTATGACATTGTAAATCAAGAAAAAGAATCTCTAATTTGTTTTTATTTGAACGCAAGAAATGAATTATTGAAAAAAGAAATTATGGCAGTTGGCTCATTAAATAAAGTTAATCTACTTCCTCGGGAAATTTTTTCCCAAATTAAAGAATTGCCAGTTGCCTCCATAATTCTTGCTCACAATCATCCATCGGGAAGTTTAGATGCTTCAAAAGAAGATATTATTTTTACCGAGCGCGTAAAACAAGCTGGGGAAATTCTGGGAGTAAAATTATTGGATCATTTGATTGTAACTTCTTCGGGATGGAGTAAAATTGGTATTAGAATAAAATCGTGAATTTAAAAGAGAAATGCGGCATCTTTGGGATTTATAGTAACGAGCCTGATGTAGCCCGGCTTGTGTACTACGGTTTATGGGCGCTTCAACATCGGGGGCAGGAAAACTCCGGTATAGCTTCAAGTAATGGTAGAAAAATATTTTGCCACAAAGGTAAAGGTTTGGTTGCCCATGTCTATGATGAAAATGATTTAAAAAAATTAAAAGGCAATATTGCAATTGGCCATAATCGATATTCTACTTTTGGTAAATCTGATATTGATCACTCTCAGCCCGTCTATGACAATCAAAATACTTTAGCCTTAGCCCACAATGGTAATTTGCCTCAAGTTCACCTCCTTAAAAAGTTCTTGAAAACAAAAGGGATTTCCACGCATGATTTAAACGATTCAGAATTAATGTACAAAGCGATCGAATATTATTTAGTTAAAGGCAAGTCAGCAATTGACGCGGTTAAGCTTAGTTTTCCGTTGTTTACCGGTGCATTTTCTCTTCTTGTAATGACTAAAAATGAACTGATCGCAGTTCGCGACGAATTTGGTATCCGGCCGCTTTGTTTGGGAAGAATAAATGGTTCTTTTATTTTCGCTTCAGAAACTTGTGCCTTGGACGCAGTTGGAGCAACTTTTGTGCGAGATATTGAGCCTGCCGAAATGATTGTAATTAACAAAAATGGTTTGACAAGTTATAAATTAGCTGAAGGTAAAGAAAAGTTAGATATTTTTGAATTTATTTATTTTGCTAGACCTGATTCGGTTCTCATGGGTAAAAGCATCTACCAAGTGAGGAAAAATCTTGGAATTGAGCTTGCCCGTGAAGTGAAAATTAAAGCCGATATGATTATTCCAATTCCTGATTCAGCAATTCCAAGTGCTATTGGATTTTCCAGCATATCAAAAATTCCAGTTGAGCAAGTTTTAGTTAAAAACCGATATATTCATAGAACTTTTATAAAACCGGCTCAAAAACAACGAGCAACTGGCGTTAAAATGAAGCTGAATTTAATCAAAGAAGCGGTAAAAGGTAAAAGAGTGATTTTGATTGATGATTCAATTGTAAGAGGAACTACATCCAAAATGCTTGTTGATTTGGTGCGAAGCGCAGAGCCGAAAGAAGTTCATATGCTCGTTTCTTCCCCACCTGTAAAATATCCTGATTTTTACGGGATAGACACTCCAAATCAAAAAGATTTAATTGCAGCCAATATGAGCCTTGGTGAACTTACAAAATACATTGGGGTTGATTCTCTGCATTACTTATCTTTCAAAGGTTTAATTAAAGCAATTGGAATTGAAGAAAATAAACTTTGCACTTCTTGTTTTACTGGAAACTATCCAATTGATATTGGATCTAAAATAAAAAAAATAAATAAACTATAATAAAAAGCATGACTTGGACTAACGCAACTTTTGGAAGAAGACTGGGAGCTTTCCTAATTGACCAATTTACTTGGGCGATTACTACATTTATTCTGGGTCTTCTATATTATTTCCTCACACGTTCAACAGAGCCAGGTTTGTTTATTTATCTCCTCTTTTATTTTTTATATGGTGCTTATTTTATCCTTCCTATATGGAAATATGGTGCAACTCCAGGAAAAAAGGCTTTAGGAATTAAAGTGACAAGAACCGACGGTAGCAGTTTAGGATTTTGGCGGGTTGTTTTAAGAGAAACTATTGGAAAGTGGCTCTCAAGTATTTTATATATAGGTTATTTATGGGTAATTTGGGATAAAAACAAACAAGCTTGGCATGACAAAATTGCAGATACAAAAGTGGTCACTAATAAAGTTTCAGGCGATGGCAAAGAAAGTCCTTGGATTTTTGTAATTGTTGGCTTGGTAATTGCTTTTGTGGTTATTACGATCTTGGCTGTAGTTGTAATAAGTGCAATAGATCCTTCCAGAAAAGTATCTCAAGCTCGGGACGCAAAGAGAAAGAATGATCTCAAAACTGTTGAGATAGCTTTAAAAGAATATTATTTAGACAAAAAAGTTTACCCTGAAAATTTAGAAACATTAGTTCCACATTATTTGCCAAGTGTTCCTAAAGATCCATCTGAATCCCAGACTTACAAATATACAACCGATGGTAAAAATAATTACAAATTTTGCGCTCAACTGGATGCTTACGATGATGGTGCCACTGACGGCAGTGGAAAAGAAGAATGTGTGAGTAACTAAATTTCAATCTCCTGATTTAAAACTGGCAAAGTAATATCTTTAATTCCCAATTCTTCAGAAATTTTTTGAGATAAAACAGTCCTGGGTCCATCTTCCCCATGAGTTAAGAAAACTTTTTTTACATTTTTAATGTGCTTTAACCAAGTCATAAGTTGTTTTTGATCAGCATGCGAACTCATAGTTTGAATGTCGGTTATTGTCCCCTGAACTTTAATACTTTTTCCCTCAATAAAAACTTCTCTTTTTCCTTCCAATAATTCCCTTCCTAAAGTTCCCTCGCCTTGATAGCCCACGATCAACAATCTGGTTGAAATCATTGGCAAATAATGTGCTGCGTGGCCTACAATGCGTCCCCCTGTCATCATACCGCTTCCAGCGATAATTACTTTAGGGCCAATTGGACTGGGAGTTGCAAGGCTCAAGCCCGGGAAATCAAAAATATCTCCAAGTTTTAAATCTTCTTGAATATGTGGATTAAAAAGTTTGGGATAATTAACATAAATTGTTGTAGCTTTTTGGGCCATTGGGCTATCAAGAAAAACTGGCGTTTGAAGAGCCACTCTTCCCTCTTTCTTTAAATGCATAATAATGTGCATTAATTCCTGAGATCTATCAAGGGAAAATGAAGGAATAAGAAGTGTACCACCGGTTTTTTCTATTGTATTAATTTCATTTTGAATAACATCAATTGGATTTCCAATTGGATGCAACCTATCTCCATAAGTTGACTCCATAACAACAGCATCAGCAGAATCAACTGCTTCAGTAGCGGCCTCAAGAGGTTCTGGAGTATTTCCCAAATCACCACTAAAAACAATTTTCTTAATTTCACTGTTGGGATTTTTTTCCGTAATCTCTAAACTTGCCGAACCTAAAATATGCCCTGCATCTCGAAATGTAACTGTAAAGTCTCCAATTTGAGTGGGAAGATGGTAATCAACTGGCCGGAAATTGACAATTGTTTGAGTTACAGTGGCGCTATCATATAAAGCCTGTTTTCCATCGTCGCGAGCTATTTTTGCACTATCAAAAAGCGAAAGTTCTGTTAAATCGCGTGTGGCTGGCGTCATCCAAATACTTGCCCGAAAACCTCTAGGCATAATTATTGGCAATCTTCCACAATGATCCAAATGTGCATGAGTTAGAATTGCGGCTGACAACAAACTTGGATCATAATCAAAAGGCTCATAGTTTAAATTATTAATTTCAGGCGGGCCTTGAAACATACCTAAGTCGATGAGAATTGATTGCCCAGAACTGGAAGTTAAAACATACGAAGATCCAGTGACAGTTCCCGCAGCACCTAAAAATTTTATCTTCATAAGAGGTTATGTTTCATCCCCTTTACTGTACAACATTATGCTATACTTCCACTATGGGAAATTTTAATCGAGATTCACGAGGCGGGGGCAGAGATTTTGATAGACCAAGATTTGGCGGGGGCAGAGATTTTGCTCCACGAGGCGATCGTCAATTATTTAAAACTGTCTGTAGCAACTGTGGCAAAGATTGTGAAGTTCCATTTAGACCAACCAACGGCAAACCAGTTTATTGTAGTGATTGTTTTGAAAAAATGGGAAACTCTAGATCAACTGATTCTGGAAGAAACGATTTCGGGAGAAATGAAAGACCAGCTTTTGACCAAACCCGAGCTCAATTGGATGCAATTAACGTTAAATTAGAAAGAATCATTAGAATGTTGGAAGTAAAAGTTGTGGCTCCAGTAGTTGAAGAGGCTCCAAAAGAAAAGAAAGTCAAGAAAGCTTCAGTTAAAAAATAATTACTTTAATATTCGGATCTAGCCTTTGAATCTCCTCCAACAACAATTTTCTATGACAAAATTCAGGATTATCTTCGACACACAGCACGGTAACTATTTGCGTTTTTGTCATATCAATCAATAAAGATATTTTGGCTTGAGTTTCTGGTTTCTTTAAAAATTCTAAATATCCTTTTTTAAAATCTTCCCAAGATAAACCTCTTTTGTAATAAGCCAACCGTCCTCCGGAGAAATCGGCGCATGAATACCGTTGGATTTTACACATCCTACTCTGTCCATTCTTGGAATACTTAATCTTCGTTTGCAGTTAAAATATTAATTAATCCCACAATTCCCGCGGCTATTACTAAGTAAACTAAAAATGCAAAAATTGTTGCGGGTTCTAATACTGAAACGGTTTCAATTCCCTCGGCTACAGCAGTGTGAAATATTCCTCTAAAAGGCGCTATAAATATTCCAGAAACTGTGTAAATGAATGAAACGAATGGACTTGCCGAGTTTGCTCCCAAAATTTTAAGAGCAAAACGGAAGACCAAAAGAGTTTCAATTACTCCTGCAATATAATAAACCAAACGGTTGGCAGACCAAACAGCAACTTTATCTTCCACTTGAGTTTTTATCATAAATTAATCACCCCGCTTTCTATACTAAACATAACACTAACATATTTCCTGCATCTTTTGATATATGATTAAGTATGCAAAAAGAAAAAGGATTTGTCTCTATTTTGATACTTGTTTTAGTCTTAATAATTGCTGGCATATATTTTCTTTATCCACACAAAACAAAAGATATTACTAAAACAGCTATTCCTACCCCTACTCCATATCAATTTCCATACAAAAATCCCGAAATCATAAAAAATCAGTCATATAGAACCATACTTGTCGGAGATTCTATTGTTAATTCGCTGGGAGTTAATGCCAATATTTTACGTTTAGATTTAATTAAATATTACCCAGACAGTGAATTTGTAAATTACAATTACGGCTATCCATCAAGCAACGTTTTAGATCTTTATAAACGGCTTACCGAAGGAACCCAAAATGGCCCAACTGATAACCAGGCAATTCTAACTCAACAATTTGAATTTATTGTTATCGAGTCTTTTGGTAATAATCCACTATCTCAATTTCCACTTGCTGAGGGCTTACAAAAACAAAACGATGAATTAGAAAAAAGTGTTCGAGAAATTTTGAAAGAGAGACCGAATGCAGCATTAGCTTTCATGACTCCAATTGCTCTTGATCCAGTGAATTATGCCAAAGGAAGTCGAGATTTATCCCCTGAGGTACGAAAGCAATGGGTGGCAGAACGAGTTGCCTATATTGATAATCACCGTAAGTTCGCTGAGGAAAAAGGGATACCTGTGATTGATGTCTACAAAGCTTCTCTCAAAGCCGATGGAACTGTTGATAAGAGTTATATTTCGAATGATTTTATTCATCCATCCGAAAAAGGGGTTGAGCTGATCAGCCAAACGATCGCTGATTATATTTTTAATAACAAGATATTTCCGCAATAACAATCGACCAGATGATTGACAAATCTTTAGAACATATTCATAGTAAAAGTACATGGGATATCTCCGTCATAAAAAGAGAGCACTCAATTATTTAAGTAACCATCCTGAATTTAACGCTACCATACACGCTTTAGGAGGGGTTTCTGTGGGAATTGTGATTATGTATGCTTTCAAACTTCAAAATCCATTAATGTGGGTTATTGTCCTTGGGATAATAAGTATTCTAGGTCACCTCTACGCCGCTTCAAACCACAGTTGAATATTTTTACTATTTCCTTGAATATAATTCACTGTAATTTCTTGATCTTTTTTAATGCTATCGATGGCAATAAACTCAATTGTCTGTTTTTTAGGATTTATTTTGTATTTAGCGTTAGGAGTATAGGTATGATTGTAAATTGATCCAAACCCTAGAGCGATTAACATCCTTTCTTTTTGTTTGCCAAAAAAGTAAACGTAATTTACCAAAACACTTTCTTCGATGTTTTCTAATTCTTGTTGGGGAATTTCAATAAATGGAGCTACTTCAATAACTTCTCCCTTTTTAATCTCCTCACCTGCAAAAACACCACGACCTGCCTTGGGCATTTTTGATTGGGAGATATATATTTTAGTCATGGAGACCCTCTATAGATGTTGATCTGCCATGCATTATCTCAGCTATTTCGGCTATATCAAAAGAAGGTATTTGTTTGTCAACTGACAATAAGGAATATGGTTCTAGTTTTTTTATAATACCTTTATCAAACGCTTTTTTAAGACCATATAAAGATGCCTTGGCCAAAGGGTATAGTTGATGAATTTCAATTTCTGTCAGTGGTGAGATATCCTGCAATTCTCTCGGTGAAAGATGAAAGCCACCTCTTTGGATCATAGCTAAATAAAATTGACAGTTTGTATCAGTTCCATTAAACAAATCTTCTATTCTTCCAATCTTGAATATATTCGACACTTCACTCCAGGGTACACTAGTCACCCGAAAAGCTTCCTCGTAAAATTCTCTTATTGCACTTGTGTGACCAAACTCTTTATCCTTTATCTCACTTAATACGTCAGAACTAGGAATGTGTGGTTTGGCAGGATAATCTTTAATGTATGGAGCCTCGTGCGGATTATGTTTCTCCGACTTTCCACCAATTGGTCCATACATGTCTTTATAAGGTTCTGTTCCTCTTTGCCCAACATACAATTTCCCATTAATTACAGGGAACAAAAAACCAACATCAACTATTTCTTTTGGCATAATGATTTTTCGATGAGTTTTGCAAGAATTTTTTGATCCACATCAGCAAGCCTATTGATATACAAACAGCCAGTCTCCTTCCTGTCTACTTCTCTCTGATTTGTAATGATACTTTCCAAATCCAACAATACTTGTTCCCCACATTGTAGCTTTCTCGCCAGTTATTTTTTCAAACATTTCCAGAAGGGTGAAACTGTCGGCACGTTTTTCTTCAGGCTCAATTGTATTCAAAAAATCTTTGGGATTTTGACTGGTTATTTTGGTCTTTGATTCTGCCATATCTATCCAATCTCCCCTGTTTTAACTTTTCCAGCTCGTCTATAGGAGGCGAAGATAACTCCTGAGGGGGTGATTTTGCTATCAATAAGTTTAAATGCAACTGGAATTGTGCCTTTATCAAAAAGTTTTTTACCACTGCCGAGGGTAACCGGAAATATTTTAAGCCAAAATTCATCTACTAGATCATGCTCCATTAATGTTTGTACTAAGACACCACTGCCATAGACTTGTAGGTCTATACCTTTTGAATTCTTTAATTTTTGTAAGTCGTTAACGTTTTTTACTACAACAGTATTTTCCCAAGTTGGATTTTTTAAAGAACTAGAGACCACATATTTATTAATTTTGTTAACTTGAGGCCAGGTTTGTGTATGTGCTGGCCAATAACCAGCAAAAATGTCGTATGTTTTACGTCCCAGCAGCAGATCATATTCTCCTGCCATCTGTTTTGCCATCTCTTTACCTGATGCGTCATCAAAATATGGAGCAGTCCAGCCACCATATTTAAATCCCTCAGCTGTATCTTCTTTGGATCCACCAGGAGCTTGCATCACACCATCGAGCGTAAGGAATTCGAGAACAATAATTTTTCTCATGTATTTATTATATCAAACAATCTTGAAGATACTCTGCTCCCCCGGTAGGATTCGAACCTACAACCTTGATCTTAACAGGATCCTGCTCTACCATTGAGCTACAGGGGAATGTTATAAACATTTGGATTATAGCAACTTGACATCTTCTAAGCAAAAGCACATAAATAATTAAGATAGATTGGAGGTGAGAAATTTATGAATTCAATGAAATCTGTCCACATGGTGGCTTGTATGCTTCTTTGGATTGGAGGCTTAAACTGGGGTTTAGTTGGCCTTTTTAATTTTAATTTAGTTGAAGCAATCTTTGGCTCGTGGCCAATGGTAGTTACTTTAATTTATGTCTTGGTTGGAGCGTCAGCAGTGTATGTGGCAGCAACTCACATGAGTGACTGCAAAATCTGCAGCAAAAAGTAATTTTAGTCTAAATAGTCTTGGAGTTTCTTGCGGCGGCTAGGATGCTTAAGTTTTCTTAAAGCTTTGGCCTCAATTTGTCTTATACGCTCGCGAGTAACTCCAAAGACTTTCCCAACTTCTTCCAATGTCATGGCTTTATTTTCTTCCAATCCAAATCTAAGTTTTAAAACTTTTGCTTCCCTTTCCGACAAAGTTCCCAAAACTTCTTCCAAATGATCTTTCAAAAGCTGTTTGCTGGCTTGGTCAACTGGAGACAAAGCATTTTCATCTGGAATAAAATCTCCCAAAAAGCTTTCTTGATCTTCACCCACTGGGGCTTCAAGAGAAGTAGTTTCCTGAGCAATTTTAAAGATTTCGCGAACTCGGTCAGCATCAAGCTCCAATTCTCCACCAATTTCCTCAGGTGTTGGCTCGCGGCCTAATTCTTGCATAAGTCTTCTTGAAGTTCTGTAAAGTTTATTGATGGTTTCAACCATATGGACTGGAATACGGATTGTGCGGGCTTGATCTGCAATTGCGCGGGTAATGGCCTGTCTGATCCACCAGGTTGCGTAGGTTGAGAATTTATAACCCTTGCGCCAATCATATTTCTCAACTGCACGGATTAAACCTTGGTTACCTTCTTGAATTAAATCTAAAAGTGACAAACCTCGGCCAATGTATTTTTTGGCAATTGAAACTACAAGCCGCAAATTACTTTCTGTTAATTTGTCTTTTGCTCGTTTGTCAGCCTTTTCGTATTTCTTGGCAAGCTCGATTTCATCTTCGGCATTAAGAAGTGGAACACGGCCAATTTCTCTTAAATATTGGCGAACTGGATCAGTTGACTCTATACCTTCAAGTTTAGTAAGAAGCTCGATTTCGCGGTCTAATTTTTCTTTGGCCTTTTCATCAGTTTCAATTTCGCCTGGAGTCACACTTTCAAAAACGTCAATGCCTTCGCTTAAGATTTTTTCGTAAAATTCATCAAGTTCTGCAACTCTTTCTTCCGCATCAGGAAAAACTTCCAACACTTCTTCTTGAGTCAAAAATCCTTGGTCACGGCCTTTCTTAATTAAATCGAGTATGGGTTTCCTGATCATTTCTCTGTATTATACAGCGTTTTTGTTAATTTATTAAACTCACTTTGAGCCTCTGCCAATTTTTGGCTCTGATTTTCAGCTTCAAATTTGCGCATTTCAGTAGCTAAACTTTTAAGTTTTTCTTTTGTGATTAACATTTTAAGTTCCTTCATTACCAAACCAAGCTCGTGTTCGTCACTTTCACCATCCAAAATCAATTTAGAAAATCCTTGGAATAACTCAGGAGGTAGATTCTTACTGAATGTAGAAATATCAAATTTAGTATTTTTACTAACAAAATTTTTGTATTCCTCAACTAATTTCTTATTAAACGGTGAGATAATTATATCTAAATTAGCAAGGATAATTTTTGGATCTGATTCAAAAGCTAGGCTTAAAAATCTATCTTCCAATAATTCTCGTCTCTCTTTAATTTTAGGCTTTTGGGTCTCAATAATTTGAGTTGCTACTTCACTTCTTGTTACTTTCTCAACTTCTTCATTAACAGCTTGCAAAGGAACTCCCAATTTTCCAGCAACAATATTTGAATAATGGGCTTGAACAATTTTATCTTCAATTCCAGCCAAAATCGGGCTTAGTTCTTTAGAAATTTTTGATTTTCCAACTCCGCTGTTGGCATCAAATCTAGCAAAAACTGAATCTATCAAATAATCCCAAACTCCAACAGCATGGATCAAATCCTTTTTGTAATTTTCCAAATCATTTCTAGCAGCCTCATCTGGATCTTTCGAACTAGTTAATTTGGCAATTTTAACTTCAACTCCTAAGTTCCCAGCAATAGTTAATCCACGTCGTGCCGCAGCATCCCCCGCCAAATCAGCATCAAGTGCTAAAATAAACTTTTGCGCAAAACGGGACAGTAATCGAACTTGGTCTTCAGTTAAAGCTGAGCCTTTTATTGCTACAACATTTTTGATTCCGGCTTGATATGAAGAAATTGCGTCCAATTCTCCCTCAACAATAATTGCAACTTTTTTCTTTTTAATTAAACTACGCGTGAGATTTAAGCCATACAAAACTGAACTTTTATGATAAACGGGAGTTTCTGGAGAATTGATATATTTGGCCATATCTTGATTCGCCCAAGGGAGGATTCGTCCTGCAAAACCAATTGGATTATTTCGATGATCAAAAAGTGGAAAAATGACTCGTCCTAGAAATCTGTCAAAAATATTTGGGCCTTTTGCAATGCCAACTCCCGCTTTTTCCAAATCGCTCGGGGTAAATTTCTTCTTGGTAATCAAAAAATTATTAATAAGAGTCAAATCTTCTGGTGAATAGCCAAGCTGAAATTCCTCAATTGTAGATTTTGTAAGTCCACGCTCTTTAATTAGATAGTCCAAAGCCTTTTTGCCAATTTCCTGATTCAAAAGTACATAATTATAAAACCTCAAAGCTTGAGTATTAATCTCAATTATTTTTTCTTTTTCTGAGGTTTGACTATTAATTAATTTTTGAAGTTTAATTCCTGCTCTATCGGCCAAATATTTCAAAGCTTCCGGGAAATCCATACCTTCAAACTTTTCTAAAAAAGTAAATACATCACCAGCTTCAGCGCAGCCAAAACATTTGAAAATTTGAAGCTCAGGGGAAACCATAAAAGAAGGTGTATTTTCTCCATGGAACGGGCAATTTGCTTTGTAATTGCGACCTGCTTTTTTAAGTTCAATCCGCTCGCCAATAATTGAAACTATGTCTGTATGAAGTTTAACTTCGGCTACTTGATCGTTCATTTACTTGGATTCTATCATATGGGACAATTGAATAATGACAAAAACTAAAAACGATGAAAATATAAAAGCTTCGATCTTTGTTGTAATGTGGCTTATATCAATCTTTTTGAACTCAATAATAAATGATTTATTTGTACAACAGGTACTGTCACGAGATTTCTGGCGAATCATTTATATATTTTTCACTATCTATTCACTCGCATCAATAATATTATTATCTTGGTTGTTTCTTTGGTCGTTTAAATACAAATTAACAATTAAGACGATAATATTTTTAATTATCTTTTTATGGATACAATTTTCTTTTGCAGAACCAATAAATTATATTAAAGATTTGGTAGTAGGAGAGCAAAAGTTTGTCGGACAGTGTTCTGCAACCAGAGCTTGGCATACAATCAAAGGACAAGGTAGATGGGAATGCCGATTAAACTTACCTATTCCAGGAGAGCCATTCGAAACAAAAATCAATGATAAAATGTGTGATATTTTAACACCATATGTGAAACTGGTAGACAAAAGGGAAACATACGAAAGTAAATGCGCATCTGAAACAGAAGTGATTTATTTGAAAAATACGAAAGTTGTATTTTCGGCAAATTCCACGTCAAATTAATTGTAGACGGTCGACCTGTGGCCAATGATTAGAATAGTAACCAGTTTTGCCTCCTCGTCAATTTTATAGATAATTCTGTAAACACCAATTCTATATGAAAATCTACTAGATAAATTTCTTTCTAGAGATTTTGAAGCATACGGATCTTCTTTTAAATCTTGCATAACTAAATCAACTGCGAGTTTGTGATTTAATTTTAATTTTTTAAGTTGAGATTTTGCTTCTGAAGTAAGCTCAATTTTGTACATTTATCTTCAATTCCTTTTTTACGTCTTCCCAATCAAATACTTTTCCCTCTTTCACATCTCTTTCAGCTCTTTCAAGAGATTTCATTAATTTTTTATCTTGCAAAATTTCATCAGTTTCTGTTAATCTCCCATATTCTGTGGGGGAAATAAGAATAGCTGCCGGAACTCCATTTACGGTTATCACATAATCATCTAGATAACGGTTGGCACGATCAACAATGGTTGCAAGTTCTTCACGGGCTTTGGTAATAGGCAAAGTTTTTGTCATGAGTTGATATTACGTAATTCTGTACAGAAAGTCAAGATAATGAAGCTATTTAGAACTTGCGCCGTATTGATTTTTACCAGATTGGCTTTTAGTAGCCAAGAAGACAATTAGAATAATTGTACCAATCAAAGGTATCAAACCAATTAAAAACCACCAGCCACTACGACCAATGTCATGCAACCTTCTAGTACCTACTGCTAAACTAGGGACAGTTACTGCCAATGTATAAAGCGAGCTTAAGAAACTTATATGGCCAAGAGAAGCGACAATACTTACTGCTATAGAAATTAAAAAATTGATCAAAAAGAACATCCAATATTCTTTTCTTGTAGCCCGTCCACTAAAATTGGCGTAATTTTTTAAAACTGAGATATATTCGTTCACAAATAAATATTAGAAGATTCAAATCAAAGGCGCAAGGTCCAAAATCAATGGTAAATGGTCAGAAATTTCCACATCTGGAACCTCAAAATTGGTAACTTTAATTTCTTTTGAAACAAAACAAAAATCAGAGTCATACTGCTTAACAAATCCAGGTTCATCTTTAAATCTTTCCCAGGCAACTTTATTTCGAGTTGCCTTAATATTAAAATCTTTAATTAAATTTTTATAGCCTTCATTTTCGAACATATGAATGCTTTTAGTATTGCGAAGAAGATTAAAATCGCCGCCAATAATTTTAAAATTATTTTCGTTTTTAAAAGCATCAATAATTATTTGAGATTGATTTAGTCTTAATTCTGAATCTACTTTAGTGCCAGGTGCTGCTGTTCCATGAACATTCCCAAGCAAAAATTCTTTGTTATCAACTTTTAATTTTGCTTTAAGTAAAAAGCCAATGTCTTTAGTTTTTAATTCATGGAGGAGAATCTTCTCAGATTTAATTAACTCTACTTTTTTGTTAAAAAATATGGCTTGGCCAGCTAGTTCATTAACATCTGAGAGCATAAAGCCAATTTCAAAAACGTGAGAGAAATTTTTTAATAACTTTTGTAGTTCTACTTGCAAACTTTCCGAAACTTCTTGGAAACAGAAAATGTCAGTATTTGCAGCTTGTTTTTGAATAAAATCAAAAAGAGGAATTTTAAGCTGACCACTGTAACAATTTAGAAAGATTATGCGCATAAGGCGATACGTTAAACGTATCAGTTGCCGCGTTCAACGCGGCGGAGGGGGAGGGATTTGAACCCTCGATAACCTTACGGTTATACACGCTTTCCAAGCGAGCGCACTAGACCACTATGCGACCCCTCCAAGATTTGTATTATATCAAAGAAGTTCTGAGGCTTTCTTGAGAACTTGTTTCTCGCCAGAAAACGAAAGTTTCTTGTAAGCCTCATCAAAATCTAACCAAACAACCTCTGAAGTTTCTGCATCGTGTCCTTCTGGCAAATCCTTAACATATTCCATCAAATAAAATGTCACGAATTTCATTATTCTTCCCCGCTCGGGATTATTGTAAACATAGAAACTTGTTCCAATTTTTTTGATAATTTTTGCTTCAACTCCAGCTTCTTCCCTAACTTCTCGAAGGGCAGCATCTTCAATTTTTTCCTCTTCATCAATCCAGCCTTTTGGTAATCGCCAGGAAATTTTGGGGAATAATTTACTTGGAGCTGAAGCTGTAATTAGCCATTTGTCGCTTCTGTGGACAACTCCTCCTGCAGAGAACTCTCGTCTAATTCTTCCTCCTCCGGTTCGTCTAGTTGTTTTTTGTGTGTCTTTTCCCATTCTTTTAGAATCACTTTTGCATCAGCAAAAATTTCTTTATCTTTCTTTAAAATAACTTTCTTTAAAGCCTGTCCATATTCTAACCATTGAAAATCTGAAAAGCCAATTGGATCCAAGCCGCCTGATTTTTGAACCATTAAATAATAATATGTTTTTTGAGGAATAGATTTATTGTTAACTACGACCGAAGAGCTAGTTCTACCAGCTTCCTCCAATACTCGAACGGTCATACCAGCTTGCTCACCTGTGAGGCGAATTACGGACCGGACTGAAGATTCACCTTTTCTAACAGTTACTTTTGGAAGTTCCCATTCGTCCCCTTCTTTTTGTTTCACCAAAAACCACTGCCTTTTGCCATGGAAATCACGAAAAACAAGGGCTACTCCAATTGAAATTTGTTGATTTGGTTTTGTATTCATTTTTTAATTCTAAATCTTCTGGCGGAGGATATAGGAGTCGAACCTATTATCCTGGTACAGGAATTGGTTTTCGAAACCAACGCGTTACCGTCCCGCCCATCCTCCTTAATTATGTGTACCCGGTGAGACTCGGACTCACAATCTTCAGATCCGCAATCTGATGCTTAATCCAATTAAGCTACGGGTACCCCTCGATTTAGCTCGGGGTAAACTAGCTATTGTTCCCGGGCAACTTTTGTGCGAACCAATTTATAAATTTTTCAAGTCTAGTTTCTGCTACTTCCTCGTAAGGAATGTAAACTGAAACTTCTTTTTTCAAACTTTCTTTAATTTCAGGATTAATTACAACTTCAATTCTCCCTGGGACCGCCGCGGTCCCAAAAACTATTAAGTCACTATCTAATCTTTTTGAAAAAAAGAACTTTGTTAAGTATTCCCAATCTGTTCTTTTGTCTGCAATTTTAATGCCACGAGTTGTAACCTTATATTCTATTTTCTCGGGCTCCACTGTTGAGAGAATATAATACAAAAATACTAAAGAAACAATTAAAAGAACTGGCATTAAGCCCTCTGCCAAAAACAAAACTAAGCCTACGATACCAGCTATGGCAAAAGTTGTGACAAAAAATTGTCTATCTCGCCTTTTGAATGGCCTCGACTGAGCTATCCAAACAACTAAATCTCGTTCTGGCTCGTTGGCAGGATCCATATTAGACGTATTATACCTCAAAAGCTGATATAATTCACTCTTAAGTTGGAGGATATCCCGAGCGGTTAAGGGGATGGTTTGCTAAACCATGATCGCGAAAGCGATCGGTGGGTTCGACTCCCTCATCCTCCGCACACGGTGGGCGGGCAGGACGGTAATGCGCGGGTCTTGAAAACCCGTGAGCGTAAGCTCTAACAGGTTCGACCCCTGTGCCCACCGCATATGGAAAATAGTAAACTTATAATTACATTTACATTCTTACTTTCAATTTTATTATCACGATTAACTGTCTTACTTCTGGGTAAAACCAACACCCTTAAAACGTTTAGACCTCATTTAAGGTCTTTTGAGGTGCATCATATTACAACTGGAATAATTATATTGGTAATTACTGGTTATTTAGCAATTACAAATACTTTTAGTCTTTCTAAAACATTATTATCAGTTTTTTACGGTCTAGGTTTAGGTATTTTCGTCGATGAACTATGGACAAGTTCAGTTGTCCTTAGTAATCACTGGTCTAAAGAAGGGATTGAATATTATAAATTGCCGACTTATCTGATAATGATTGTTATATCTATTTTATTGATGGTGTTAACAGTTATTTAAAAGATATTTTATCTGGCAATAGTTAATCCCCAAACTTCTCTTACTCCCGCTTCTTTCAAAACTTTCTCTGCTTCTTTGATAGTTGAACCAGTGGTGAAAACATCATCAAACAAAATTACAGATGAATAGTTAAATAGATCAGTAGATGAATAGCGAGGATTAACACTAAAAACGTTCTCCAAATTTTTTAATCTCTCCTCCCGAGCTAAGCCAACTTGTTGATGAGTTTTCTTAGTCTTGATTAACAATTCAGGCACAAATTTCCAATTCATACTTTTTGCAATTAATTTCCCCACTTCTTCACTTTGATTGAAACCACGCATATTTTGGCGTAAATAATGCAAAGGAACAGGAATTAGCGAGTAGTAATTAGTAGTTAGATTTAAATTAAGATTTTTGACACAAACTTCAGCTAATTCTTTTGCTATTTCAAAGGAAAATTTGTATTTTAAAGCAATTATTGCTTTTCTAATTACACCTTCATATCTAAAAATTGAATATGTATTTCCACTCCAACCCTTTTTACTAACTTTGGCCAAACATAATTCACAAATATATTTACCTTCTTTTTTGCATTCCAGGCAGTTTTTGGGGAAGAAAAAATCTAAAAAATTCATATGCACTATAATACTAATTATATGCGGATTTTTAACAAAAGAGCGAGTTTCGAATATGAATTAACTGGTGAGAAAATTGAGGCTGGAATTGTTTTGACTGGCATGGAAGCCAAAGCTGTTAGAACTACAGGAGCAGATTTATCTCAAGCCTACGTAAAAATTTTAGGTAACGAAGTTTTTTTAATAAATGCAAATATCGCCAGTTCCACAGGAAGTCGTAAACTACTTTTGCACCGCAAAGAAATTTTGGCTCTCACCACTAAAATGCATCAAGGAAAACTAGCAATTGTGCCTGTCGAGCTGTATAATAAGAAGCGTTTAGTTAAGCTTAAACTTACACTAGGAAAGCCAAAACGTAAGTTCGAGAAAAAGGAAGCTGTTAAACAAATGGACATCCAAAGGGATATTGATTTAGAATTTAAGAATAGATAGTTGGAGACGACTGGTTTCGACGGGAAGCTCTTTAATAAAACTGCAAGCAGACTTTTATCCTACGTCTTGATTAGGGTTAAAAACAAAAGCTATCTCTAAAAAAGTAGCTCCAGTTTTTGCATATCTACAAGATATGTTCGCTGTTAATTCAGCCAACTATCAAGTAGCCTTTGCTTAAACTTGGCATCCGTTAATTCGCTTCTCGAACGAATTAATTGGGTGTAAACCATTCGGGATGCTTCCGTTAAGCTGATGGACTACAGCTTACGGACTACAGACAAATAGTTCTTACTTTTGGGCGCGTGTGAATTCGCTTAAAACCAAAGGGAAATTTTAATTAATTCAACAAGCTTGTAGAAGTTTTACTTTAAGTTTTTCGGACGTGGGTTCAATTCCCACCGTCTCCGCACAAGATATGTTAACAGATCAAACAGAAACACAATCTTTTTTTAGAAAAGTTTATTTGTGGATGTCTGCAGGTTTAGCCGTTTCTGGGATTACTGCATATACAGTCTCTGCAAATAGTTTTCTATCTCAAACAATTCTAAACAACAATCTTGTTTTCATTTCTTTATTAATATTTGAGCTAGTTCTAGTTATTAGCTTATCAGTCTTGATCAAAAAAATACCTGCCAAACTAGCAGCGTTCTTATTTCTTTTGTATTCATTTACAACTGGCCTCACTCTCTCTGTCATATTTTTAGTGTATGAAATGCAGTCAATTGGAACTGTATTTCTTATAACCGCAGGTATGTTTGTAGCTATGAGTATTTACGGTTACTTCACCAAAAAAGATTTAACCCAAATTGGCCAGGTTTTAATTATGGGCTTATTCGGCATAATAATTGCTTCTTTTGTTAATTTGTTTTTGAATAATTCTTTGGC
>DATJGY010000038.1:0-11607 GCA_035494495.1 Alphaproteobacteria bacterium | reverse complement strand
TGAGTTGCATGGAATTAACGAAAAAGATTATTCGATATTAACTTTCAAGAAACAAATCAAAAGAAAAATATAATGGCCATCTACACCAAAACTGGGGATAAAGGAAATACAAAAGTTTTTGACAAAAAAACTGGCACACTTGTTCCAATTCGCAAAAATTCTTGCAAAATAAAATCCATTGGCGCGATTGATGAATTAAATAGTTTTTTGGGAATAATTGGGGGATTAACTGAAATTCAAGGAGATTTATTTACTATTAATTCTATTTTGGCAGGAAGCAAACTAAAGTTTTCCAAAACCAAAACTAAAAAATTAGAAAAACAAATTGACAAATGGGAAGGAACACTCCCAGTTCAAAAGAATTTTATTTTCTACGGTGGCTCGCCCCGAGCAGCTATGACTTTTTACGCAAGGGCACTTGCGCGCCGGGCTGAACGTTCTCTTGTGGCCTTTGCCAAAAAAGAACCAGTTCCAGAATCAGTTTCAATTTATATGAATAGACTTTCTGATTACTTATTTATGCTTGCTCGAAGTATAAATTTGGAAAGTGGAGTTGAAGAAAAGTTTTGGAAGACTTCGAAAGATTAGAATGATACAATGATTTCATATGCCTGCCACACCAGAAAGACCGCAGCCAGAGATTCCAGTTCAAGTCCAAGAACATCAAGAAGAATTTATTGTTCCTGAAAATCTTCAATCTTCAGGAATGAAAGTTGTTCAGAAGAATTTTACTGCTCAAATTCAGGACGATAGTGGCAAGCCAGTTATCCAAACTCCACCCGCCCAAGTTATTACAATTTCTCCTCCTTCAGGTCAAGCAAATTTAACAACACAAGCAAAAGGATCAATTTCATCTTCTACAACTTGGTTAGCTGCTTTTTGGTTGAGGATTATTAAAAAAGCAATACATTTTGGCTGGCGTATAGTTGGTAAAACACCACAAACAACATGATTGATCAAATTCCCAGTATCGACTTAAATTTAATTCTTATCACTCTACTTACAGTTGGGGTTTTAGTTTTTGGTTTGTATATTTTGGGATATTTTCTTTTTATTCTTTTTAAAAATCGTGGTCGCGAAGCCAAATCTATCGACTCAGTTCTTCTCCAAGTTGCAGTTCCTAGAACTAACGAGCTTAAAATTGATGTGATGGAGCAATTATTTGCTTCTTTGTATTCCATGAAAAAAGGCGGCTGGAAACAGAAGTTTGATATTCAGCCAACAGTTTCATTTGAAATTGTAGCCAAACCCGAAGATATTAGATTTTACGTCTGGGCGCCAAAGAAAATTAAAGATTTGGTTGAAAAACAAATCAATGGCGCTTACGCCGACGCTGAAATTATCGAAGTTGATGAATATAATATTTTTACAGATAACGGCAAAGTTGCTTATAAAGCTTTTCAGCTTGGAAAAGGAAATTTTTATCCAATTAAAACCTTCAAAGATTTAGCAACCGACCCAATGAGTGCAATCACTTCGGGGTTGGCCAAAATGGGCCCGGGCGAGGCGGCTGCAATTCAAATTTTAATTTCGCCTTCAGAAGGCGAGTGGCAAAAAGAGGGAAGTAAATTTATAAGTTCTACCAAGAAACAAGAATCTGATCCTGAAAAAGCAAAATTCTCGATGCCAGCCAAAACCTTGGAAGCAGTTGAAAATAAAATTAGTAAATCTGGATTTGAAACTTCAATCCGTATTTTGGCAGTTGCTCCAACTGAAGATATCGCAAAAAGTCATGTAGCTAACATCAGCACTGCTTTTGCACAATTTGCTGGAGATTTAAATAATTTGAAAGGCCGCAAGATTTACCAAAAAGGTGCTTTCATGGAAGATTTTCTTTATCGATATCAGCCAATGTTCAATGTAATGGGCAATCACACATCAATTTTAAATACCGAAGAACTAGCTACAATTTTCCATTTTCCAAACAAACAAATCACAACTCCGCATATCTTTTGGTTGAATGCTAAAACTGCTCCTGCGCCTTCCCAAATCCCCACAGAAGGGCTTTATCTGGGTGTAAGTGGATACAGGGGTGTTAAGCGCGATGTTTTTATTGGCAAAGAAGATCGTATGCGCCATGTTTATATTATTGGTAAAACCGGAACAGGAAAATCAGAACTTCTAAAAGACATGATTTTGCAGGATATCAAAGAAGGCAAAGGCTTGTGTTTCATGGATCCGCACGGTGATGCAATTGAAGACATTATGAAATTAATTCCCCCAGAGCGGGCTGAGGATGTAATTTACTTTAATCCAAGTGACGTTGAGCGGCCGATGGGATTTAATTTGTTGGAAGCCAATACCGAAGATGAAAAGCATTTTGCAGCTACCGCAGTAATAAATATGATGTATAAGCTTTTCGATCCTTACAAAACTGGAATTGTTGGCCCGAGATTTGAACATGCGGTCAGAAACGCCATGTTAACCGCCATGTCTGTTCCTGGTTCGACTTTTGTTGAAATCATGAGAATTCTAACCGATGCCAAGTTTGTTCAGGAACTTCTTCCTCACGTTACCGATCCAATTATTAGAAGATATTGGACAGACCAAATTGCTCAAACCTCAGACTTTCATAAATCAGAAGTTTTGGATTACATTACCTCAAAATTTGGTAGATTTGTTACCAACAAATTAATTAGAAACATTATTGGTCAATCGCAAAGCTCGTTTAATTTAAGAGAAGTAATGGATAGTGGAAAAATTTTACTGGTTAATTTGGCCAAAGGAAGTTTGGGAGAGGAGAACAGTAACTTTTTAGGTTTGATTTTAGTCCCTAGAATTTTGATGGCTGCCATGAGCCGTGTGAATACTCCAATGGAGAATAGACGTGATTTTTATTTATATGTTGATGAGTTCCAAAACTTTGCCACTCCTGACTTTGCTGTAATTTTATCTGAAGCTAGAAAATATAGGCTTGGGCTTTGTGTTGCTAATCAATTTATTGGCCAAGTTGAGGAAGAAGTTAAAAATGCTGTGTTTGGTAACGTCGGTACAATCGTTTCTTTCCGAGTTGGAGTTACTGATGCTAATTATTTGGCTCATGAATTTGCACCAACTTTTGGTGAGGATGATTTGCTTAATGTCGAGCGCTACCATGCCTATGCCAAAACGATTGTAAATAACGAGCCAGTTGCACCTTTCTCTTTGGATTTAACGAAAGATATGAGTAAAATCAAAGGCTTAGAGAGTCCTCGAGTGGCTGAAATTATTAAAGAAATGAGCAGACTTAAATATGGTAGAGATGAAAAGTTGGTGGAGGCAGAAATAGTTAGGAGAGCAAAGTTGTAATGGAGATCAATATAGATTCCTTCGGTCCCGCTGATCAAGTTTTTACTACGGGTAAAAAGTTAGATGATACAAGCTATTACAAACATTTAAACAAAGTTGAAGGGATTGTAGATATAGGAAGACAGTTTCTTGAGTCCTTTCATGACCCCGAACTTGCAAGAAAAGTTAATATAGAAAGAGCAAAACAATTTGTTGAGATGGAAACTGGTGAAAAAGTTACAAGTCTTATTTATATTGTTGATCAGAAAAATAAGAAAAGAATTGAAGAAGATATGAATTATGATGGTATTGAGCCTGGTGCTTTTTATGACGCCGACATACATGCCTCAGTTGTTTATTTAAATGATAATTCGCCAATTCTTGATGTTGAATCAAAATTAGCTCACGAACTAGCTCACTCTACTGGTAAAAGAGTGGGAACTTTAGATATAGGTGAAGATATAAGTTATGAATCCAGACGTTTAGGACTCAAGGTAAGTGGACAGGGAGACTTTTTAGAAGAAATGTTCGCTGCTTCAGTACAACAAAGATATGTTGAAAAGTATGCAGATAGTGATTTTTTCAGTGCGGCATCGATTGCCATTGGACAAAAAACAACTTCTTTTGAAGGCATGGAAGAATTTGTTTTTGATTATCCAGATGTTGATGAGACTGTTGAAGTTCCAGTAAAATACGCAAACTTGTTTTCGGAGCAAGGAGTTGTTGGTCAATCCGACCTGGCCGCTTATTCGTTTGATTTATTGGATAAGAAAGTGGCCAATACTACTGGAGAAAATTTAAAAGTGTTAATGATGGATGCTAGAAAAGATCCTCATAATATTCCAAAATTAGCTCAAACAATTGACAATGTAATTGGAAAGGGGACTTATCAAAGATTGAGAACTACAGGTTATGGAAACTTTTCCGACCTAAAGGGTATGATTACTACAACTAAATTTTTACAAAGTGTTATTTGAGCATTGGTGTTATTGGCTACGGGTTTGTGAGGAGAGCAAAATTGTAGTTTTATCCAAAAATAATATATTTGGAGAGTTTTTGTCTAACTGTGTCTGCGTCAATTTTTTCCGCCGGGCCAAATTTCCAAAATAAAGCAATTCCGCCTTCATATTGATGGCTTTCTGATTTTTGTTCATACCATTCGTTTTCTTTGCTTAGTGTATAGCACACAGTTTCTTTATTTTTTGGTTGAGTAATCCATATTTTTTGTTGTACAACTGCTTTCTCACCATCTTTAATAACAATAAAATCTACATTTTCAGTAGAGGCCTCCTGAATTTCTACTGCTGTACCATCTTTTAGTTGATGAACAAACTTATTTGGATATGTATTCGGAGTTGGATCTCTATGATCGGGTTTGCGTTTGGTCATATACATTTTTAGATGTTCAAGCTGTTCTGTCAGAGTTGGTGTGACAAGAGTCTCTTGAGCATCTAGGGAAATATCCATACAAATAGTATTGACACTATATAATTATAAAGTCAATGATATATAATCACTGCTATGAAAGTCGGAGTAATTGGTTACGGCTTTGTGGGAAGAGCAACAGGGGAGGGTTTTGCAACTAATCCCGAAAATCAGGTTTTTTGGTTTGATAAATTTAAAAGTTCTCCAAACACTTTTGATGAAGTTGTAGAAAAATCAGATTTTATTTTTGTTTGTGTCCCAACGCCGATTTTTGGAGATTACTCAGGAATGGATATGAGCATAGTTGAGGAAGTAATTGACCAAATTGCAGTTAAGATTTCAGGAACAGATAAGCAAAGCTTGGCCAAATCAGAATTTGGTAAAATCATAATTCTCAAATCAACTTCACTTCCAGGAACAATTCGCAAAATGACCGCAAAATATCCCAATGTAAATTTTGTCATGAATCCAGAGTTTTTAACTCAAATCCGAGCAAATCAAGATTTCTTAAATCCCAGCAGAACTATTTTGGGAAGTGATAGTAAAGATGTCGCCGAGCGTGTAATTAACATTTATAAAACTATTCTTCCCGAAACTCAAAAATATATTGTAATGTCCCCAACCAGCGCAGAATTAACCAAATATATGTGTAATTTAGTTTTGGCTTCAAAAGTAATTTTGGCTAATGAATTTTACAATCTTGCCCAAAAACTAGACGCAAATTATTTGGAAGTTCAACAAGGTGCGGAATCAGATCCCCGAATTGGAAGTCATTTGGGAGCTCCTGGCCCAGATGGAGATTTTGGATTTGGGGGAGCGTGTTTCCCGAAAGATACGATTGGGATTTTGGGAATTGCAAAAGAATTGGGAGTTGATATGTCAGTTTTGCAGGCTGTGTGGGATAAAAATTTGAAAGTTCGCAAGAATAAAGATTGGGAAGACATGCCTCAAGCCTTCAAAAAGACTAAATAACTTCAATTTGAGTGGGCTTGAATGGAATCGAACCATTGTTGATACTTTATAAGAGTACCGTCCTACCATTGAACGACAAGCCCGGACTTTGAGGCCAAATTATAACACGGAGAGAATTAGAAGAGAATTACAACTCCATCAACATCTGCTTTTTGCCAGGTTCGGCAATCTGGGCGAGGCTTAAATATCTTTCGGTTGTAGAAATCCTTTTGTGCCCGGAGACTTGGGAAAGAAGAACAATATCCACACCATTTTTTAAATTTTCAATCATAAATGTAGTTCGCAAGTCATTAACTGAATAATTAGGCAGCTCTGCCTTTTGGATATATCTAGCAATTGCAGCTCTAATGTTTCTTACCGCGAGTGGCCTCCCACCTTTACTTGCAAACAAATAACTTGAGTCAACTTTTGGCCTTATTGTTTTATATTGATTTAAAATATCATACGCAGGTTTGTTTAAGGGAATGGTTCGTTCTGGTTGAGTAGCATATGATGCAATAGTAAGGCGGTTATCTTTAAAATCATCAGTTTTCAAATTTGCAACTTCGGAAATTCTTAAACCAGCCTGTAAAATAAGCTCAATAATGGCCGCAATTCGAATATCGCTTCGTGATACATCTCTTAGAGCTCGATATTCAAGCTGAGATAAAAATTTAGGTTGGATGCCTTTCATCTTGGGATGGGCAACTGAAGCTCCTGGATCAGACATAATTAAATTTTGATCAACCATCCATCTAAAAAAACTTTTTAAAGCATTTAATTTCCTAGAAACCGATTTTAAAGCATACTTATCATTTAAGAGCGTATCTCGGAAAGCATCCAAATCATCGGGTCTAACTCTATCGGGCATAATCTTTTCTCTTTTAAGTAAAAATTCTGCTAGTTGCTCTAAATCACTTCCATAAGCCAAAACCGTGGCTGGGGAACTGCCTTTTTCTCTCAAAGATTGGATAAATTGAGGAATCAAGTTCTTGATAGGATCTTGTGCTATAGGATGCATATGCTTGTATAATTAGGCAATTATATTCTAAAATTGTGAATAGTCAATGAAAACTAAAATTATTAGCTTTGTTTTGTGGATTGCATTTGGAATTTTGTGCCTGTCAACCATCCGAAATTTAACTAAAGTTTTTCAAACCAGAAGTGATATACAAAAAGAAAAAAATACAGTCTTGAAGATGAAAAGTCAGAATGAAGAATTGGAAAGTCAATTAGTTCAAGCTCAGAGCCTAAGTTTTATAGAGAAACAAGTTCGAGATAAATTGGGCCTAGCCAAGGCGGGTGAATCGATAGTAATTTTGCCTGATGAGGATACATTAAGAAAACTAGCTCCACAATTAAGTGTTGAAGAAAACACTCTCCCAGATCCAAATTGGAAAAAGTGGGAAAAGTTGTTTTTTTAGGGTATAATCTAGCCTTAGAGTATACATGCGGGGTAGTGTACAGTGCACGAAAGGCTCATAATCTTTCAGGCTAGGCGCAACTCCTAGCCCCGCAACACGGAGAAACTTCTTATCTGGCAGGGTAGCTCAACGGTGGAGCAAAGATTTCATAAGTCTGAGGTTGTGGGTTCGATTCCCACCCCTGCTACTAAAGCTCATTCTAGAGTAGAATAATTTAATATGCAAAAACGTGTTTTTTCTGGCATTCAGCCCTCAGGCAATTTACATATTGGTAATTATATTGGAGCCATTAAGCATTGGGTGGCTGGCCAAAACGATGGCTTAAATATTTTTTGCATTGTCGATATGCATGCAATTACCACTCCTCAAGACCCTAAAATTCTTAATGAAAAAACTTTAGAAATTGCAGCAATACTTTTGGCGGCTGGAATTGATCCTGAAAAATCCATTCTTTTTGTTCAATCACAAAATCCGGATCATGCAAATTTAGGGTGGATTATGAATTGTATGGCTTCCATGGGGCAGATGAATCGCATGACGCAGTTTAAAGATAAATCTGAAAATAAAGAATTTGTAAGTGTCGGACTTTTTGATTATCCGGCTCTAATGGCAGCGGACATTTTACTTTACGATACAACCCATGTTCCAGTTGGCGAGGATCAAAAACAGCATGTAGAGCTTGCTCGCGATTTAGCTGAGAGATTCAATTCAAAATTTGGCGAAACTTTTACTTTACCTATGCCAGTAATTCCAAAAGTCGGGGGACGAGTGATGAGCCTTGTTGACCCAACAAAAAAAATGAGCAAAAGCGATCCAAATAAAAATGCGACAATTTATTTGCTGGATTCTGAAGAAGAAGTTATTAAAAAAATTAAAAGTGCGGCAACAGATAGCGGCAGTGAAATTAAAAAAGATGTAAATAAACATGGAATTTCGAATTTGATAGATATTTATTCTGAATTTAGTGGACTAACAGTGGAAGAAATTGAAACAAAATTTGCAGGTAAAAATTATGGTGAATTTAAACAAG
This sequence comes from Alphaproteobacteria bacterium, assembly GCA_035494495.1. Taxonomy (GTDB): domain Bacteria; phylum Patescibacteriota; class Microgenomatia; order UBA8517; family UBA8517; genus DATJGY01. Next base: position 3,510 of record DATJGY010000038.1, on the reverse strand, counting down.
CAGTTGCTGAAAGTGTAAATAATTTCTTAAAAAACTTCCAAGAGAAATATAATAATCTAAGACAAAGTTCAGATTTGAAAAATATTTTAAAACAAGGAAGTGAAAAAGCAAAAGAAATTTCTGGTAAAAAACTGGAGGAAGTATATGAGAAAGTAGGGTTTGTGAAAATTTAAATGAAAAAATTTAATAAATTAAAAATTGCAATTTATATTTCAACAATAATATTTCTAATTCCCACAATTAGCTTTTGGTTATTGTATTTGATCCCAGGTGGAAAAATTATAGGTCCAATGTACCCTATTATTTTTTTGCTGATGTTTTTTTCCTTTATTATCTTTTTGTCAAAGATATTTTTTATTTGTTATCTAACTATAACTAGTATTTTGTTTTTGACAAGTTTTGGAATTTTTATTTATCAAAAGCGTCAGAAAGTTTTCTCTAATCTAATTTTTTATCTTTTTTTGTTGCTTTCGTTTTCTTTTGTTTATCTGTTCGGTTTTAAATTAAGATACCACCCATCATTAAAACCAAAATCAAGTGTCAATTTTCAGGTTGTAGACTCTCCATCTGGGTATAACAGTATGTACAGGACAATTCTAGTTTCAACAGAAAGTAGTGACAATAAATTTGAAATATTGGGGTGGTTGGATAATGATACTTTAATTTATAAAAAGTGGTCTAAGAATGAAGGAAATGGAGATGACGAAATCAGACAATATAACTTTGTTGATAAAAAATCTAGCATTTTCGACAAACCTATTACCAATTTAAATAATATTAGATGTAGTTATGAAGAATGCATATCAAATTTTATAGATCAAAAAGTTGACAATTATTCGCCTGACAAAGCTTGGATATCTCCAAATGGAAAAAGATTTGCTTTTTTGGCAAGTTATCTTTACGGTCCACAAGATATAATGATTTTTGAAAAATAATGATGGACAATATTACTTTTGACCAATTTGAGGTTGTTGATATTCGTATTGGAACTGTTGTTAAAGCTGAAGTTCCTGAGTGGAGCCATTGGGTAATGAAGTTGACAATAGATTTAGGAGATGAAATTGGAAATAAAACTTGCTTCTCGGGTATTATGAAATTTTTCAAACCTGAAGATTTAGAAGGCAAGCAATTTCCATTTGTAATTAATTTAGAGCCAAGGAAAATTGGTCCAGATAAAGAATTATCTGAGGCTATGATGATAATGAGTGTGCCAAAAGATGATGAAGAAACTGCTCCAGTTTTGTTTAGTCTTCAAGTAAAAGTGCCTAATGGAACTAAAGTCCGTTAGGTTGTATAATCCCCAATATGGCCAAAGGAAAGAAGAAAGATCCAAAAGATGCTGAATCAAGTTCAGCACCCAGGAAACCGGTTCAAGTTAAATTGAAAATAAATCTCTGGACGGTTGTTGGAGTAATCTTAGTTATTTTCTTCGTTTTGCCTGTGATTATAACCGGTCTCCAAATGCTGGGAAGCAAAAATAAAGTTGATATCTCCCAAGTTTTAGTTGATATTAAATCCCAAAAAGTTGACAAGGTTTTGATTGAAAGCGACAAGTTGGTTGTTAATTACAAAGATGGTAGCGTTAAATTATCCACAAAAGAGGATATTGAGGGATTTTCGAATTTACTGAAAGATTCTGATATTGATCCTTCAACTGTTAAGTTTTCAGTTGTAGACAACTCACTCATTAAAATTTTAACTGACGCTGGCGGAGTAATTTTCCCCATAATTATCATGGTTGCGATTTTCTTGTATTTAAGCAAAGCACAAAGCAAAGGTATTCAAGATATGTTTTTCTTCGGAAGAAGCAAGGCAAAAGTTTTTGCTAAAGGTAAGCAGAATACTGTTTTTGCAGATGTTGCCGGAGTTGATGAAGCCAAAAGAGAACTTGAGGAATTGGTAGATTTTCTTAAAAACCCAGCAAAGTACAACAAAATGGGAGCTAGAACTCCCAAAGGAGCTTTGCTTTTTGGTCCGGCCGGAGTTGGTAAAACTTTGCTTGCAAAAGCTGTGGCTGGGGAAGCCGGAGTTCCATTTTTCTCAATAGCAGGCTCGGAATTTATGGAAATGTTAGTTGGAGTTGGAGCTTCTCGTGTCCGTGATCTTTTTGGCCAAGCAAAAGCCGCTGGTCCGTCAATTATTTTTATTGATGAAATTGACGCAATCGGCCGTCAAAGAGGTAGAAGTATGACAGGTGGCGATCATGAGCGTGAGCAAACTCTAAATCAAATTTTAGTGGAAATGGATGGTTTTACTCCAAATGATAATGTTGTAGTTTTAGCCGCCACAAACAGGGGAGATTTGCTGGATCCAGCTTTGCTTCGCCCAGGGAGATTTGACCGCCGCGTCGTTCTTGATATGCCAGACAAAGAAGGTCGCGAAGCAATTTTAAAGATTCATGCTAAAGGCAAAAAATTTGCAGAAGGCATTAATTGGGAAAGAGTTGCAAATCGTACTGTGGGATTCTCTGGAGCTGACTTAGAAAACATGCTTAATGAAGCTGCAATTGGCGCTGCGCGTAATGATAAAACTGAAATTGTAATGACAGATATCGAGGAAGCTGCTACAAAAGTTAAATTAGGTCCTGCTAAAAAGCGTTTGCAAAGCGAAGAAGACAAAAAAATCACAGCCTATCACGAAGCCGGGCACGGGCTTCTTTCGCACTTTTTGCCACACACAGATCCAGTTCATAGAATTTCAATTGTAGCCCGTGGTATGAGTTTGGGCCACACATTTACGCCTCAAATTACAGAAAGATCTCACGAGACCAAAACCAGATTGTTAGAGCAAATTACAGTTATGATGGGTGGCCGGGCAGCTGAAGAATTAGTTTTTAATGAAATGACTTCAGGGGCTTCTAACGACATCTCACAAGCCACAAGAATTGCAAAGGCTATGGTTACTGAATGGGGCATGAGCGATCTTGGAACTATTAACTTGGGTGATGATAGTGGTATGGGGGATTTTGGCCAGGCTGAGTGGTATGAGGGAGCGCGCAATTCCCAAGCGTTTATGGAGAAGATTGATACGGAAGTAAAGAAAATTTTAGATTCTTGCTACAAATCAGCTGTAAAATTAATTAAAACAAAAAGAAAATTGTTAGACAAAGTTTCAAAAGAACTTTTGGTAAAAGAAACTTTGGATAGAGACGAGTTTGAAGAAATTGTGGGGATGAAAAAATGAAAAAGAAAATTTTATTTTCAATATTAATTATTTCTGTTATTTCATTATTGGTTTTTAGTATTCAACAGTTTAGACAAATAAAATCCTTAACTTCTCAAAATTTAGATCTGGTAACTCGCATGAATTCTCCCCGAGAAAAATCAAAAAATGTTAGTAAAAATAGACTGGGTAATGACTGGCCAGTTTTGATGACAAAAGATATAAGTGGCGGAAAATTAGTTGCCTATCAAATAGACAAAAATCCAATGGAAAGTTTGACTGGTGGAATTTATGCTATTGTTTTGGAATTATCATCAAACAATTTCTATCCATTGATTTATCTTTTTA
>DATJGY010000037.1:0-14801 GCA_035494495.1 Alphaproteobacteria bacterium | reverse complement strand
ATGGTTGTAGCGCCCCAACTCAAAATGAAGAAACATTATCTTGCAGTGTTATTAACGTAACTCCATCGTTTAATTCAGGCAATAAATTTGAATTTAATCAAGTTTATAATTTTTCAGCAGTTACAACAGGAAATGTTTTAAATTATTCTTGGAATATTACCCCTGGCGCACCAGCTCTTTCGTCAACCAATTTACCAACAACATCTTGGACAGCACCGGCTGTTCCAGCTCCAGGTGTCACTTGGAACTTAACTTTAAATGTCTCTGATAATTCTAATCATTCAGCTTCTTGCTCAATTAGTTTCACTGATCCAGTCGATCCAACACCTGCGCCAACAACTCCTACCAACAACAATGATGGGGGAGATGGCTTAGGTTGTGCAGTTCATGACTGTAGTGGTAACGCTGTCAATAACGCTTCTCAAGGTCAAGTTTTGGGTGCCTCAACAATGGCTGGAACTGGATCTTTTGAAGAAAATTTATATTTAGGTATAATGGGACTTGGTGGAATATTCAGCTTTACAGGTTTTGCAAAGTCATTTAAAAAGAATTAATTCTTCTGTAATTCTAGTTTTCCTTGGTTTTATGTTGATTTCTTTTGGTGCCGTAAATTATTATCGTGTCCGAGTTCTTTCTTTTGACGAACCTCCACCTCAATCTCAAACAACTCAGGTAGGAGAAATGCCAATAAAAATTACTATTCCTTCAGTTCAAATTGATTTGCCTATTGATGCTGGAGAAATCAAAGATGGTGTTTGGCAAATTTCATACAATCATCCAACTTTTTTAAATTCATCGGCGAGGCCGGGGAGTGGGGGAAATATTATAATTTATGGACATAATAAGCAAAAAATATTTGGAAATTTACCTTATTTAAAATTAGGAGAAAAAGTTTATATCAAAACTAACGATGGCAAAATTCATATTTACGAAGTTTATAGAAAAGATTTTGTAAAACCTAGTCGAATTGATCTCATTTCTCCAACTGATCACGAGGAATTAACAATCTATACCTGCTGGGGTTTGTTTGATAGTCAAAGGGTAGTTGTAAAAGCTAAACCAATCAAGTAGAATTTGAGCGTGGACATTGGTAAAATTCAAAACACAGAAATTACGACTGAGCTTTCGAAATCCTATTTGGATTATGCAATGAGCGTTATCGTTGCTCGCGCGCTTCCAGATGTCCGCGACGGCTTAAAACCAGTTCACCGAAGAATTTTATACGCCATGCATTTAATGGGCTTGCATTATGTAGGCTCACCAACCACAAAGTCAGCCAAGGTCGTTGGAGAAGTTTTAGGTAAATACCATCCACATGGAGATATGGCGGTTTATGACGCTATGGTTCGCTTGGCACAAACTTTTTCGATGCGCTACCCATTGGTTCATGGCCAAGGTAATTTTGGTTCAGTTGATGGTGATTCAGCCGCGGCTATGCGTTACACTGAGGTCAAACTTGCCGCCATCAGCGATTACGTTCTTCAAGATATTGAAAAAGATACAGTTAATTTTTCAGACAATTTTGATGCAACTTTAAAAGAACCGATTTTCCTTCCAGCCATGCTTCCGAATTTGTTATTGATGGGATCTGAGGGAATTGCCGTTGGTATGGCCACAAAAATTCCACCTCACAATTTAACTGAAGTTGTTGATGCGGTTATCTCCATGATTTCAAAAGGTAAAGTAATAACCGAAACCGCCGCTCAACAAGCTCAAACCGATGCAGTTTTGGCAAAGATTGAACTCATTGCAGCAGGGGAAGCTAAAGCCTTGACCGAAGAAGAAGTTAACCCAACTGCTGTTTCTTTTGAAAGCGAGATTACTCTTGATGAATTAACTGATATTGTCCCAGGGCCTGATTTTCCAACTGGGGGAGCAATCTATGATTCAAATAGTTTGAAAGAAGTTTATGCAACAGGGCGCGGAAGGATTACTGTTCGCGGGATTGCCGAGATTGAAGAAGGAGACAAAGGCAAAAGCCAAATCATAATTACCGAAATTCCATATCAAGTTAATAAGGCCGAAATGGTGGCTAAAATTGCTGAGTTGGTTAAGGATAAAAGAGTTGTTGGAATTTCAGATCTTCGCGATGAATCAGACAAGGACGGTATGAGGGTCGTAGTTGAATTAAAACGCGATGCCAAACCAAAGTCGGTTCTTAATAATTTATTTAAACACACCCGATTGCAAACAACTTTCCCAGCTAATTTTGTGGCTTTGGTTGAAGGCACACCACATACTTTAAACATTAAGCAAATTTTGAGCGAATACGTTAAGCACAGGCAAAAAGTTGTAATTCGAAGAACTATTTTTGAATTAACAGAAGCCAAGAAACGAGCTCACATTTTGGAAGGTTTGAAAATTGCACTGGACAATTTGGATGCAGTAATTAAAACCATTAGAGAAAGTAGAACTCAAGATGATGCAAAAACTAATTTGATTGAAAGATTTAAGTTTTCTGCGATTCAAGCTACAGCCATTTTGGATATGCAACTTCGAAGACTCGCGGCATTGGAGCGCGAAAAGATTGAAAAAGAATATGCAGAGATTAAGAAATTAATTGATGAACTCATTGCAATTTTGCGTAATACCCAAAAAGTTTTGGACATAATTGTAAAAGAATTAAATGAAATTAAAGATAAATACGGTGATGGCAGAAGAACCAAAATCTACAAAAGCGCAATTGGGGAATTTTCAGAAGAAGATTTGGTTGCTCAAGAAGAAACTCTGATTACAGTCACCAAAACCGGCTATATCAAGCGTTTGTCAGCATTGTCCTACAAAGCCCAAAGACGAGGTGGCAAGGGTGTGATTGGCATGACTACAAAAGAGGAAGATGAAATTGAGCATTTGTTATCGGCCACAACTCATGACAATATTTTATTCTTTACCAATAAAGGCCGTGTTTTTGGTACAAAAGCTTGGGAAATCCCCGAATCGTCACGCCAAGCCAAAGGCCAAGCACTTGTTAACTTTTTAAATCTTGAGCAAGGAGAAGAAATTAAATCAATTTTGCCTTTGATGAAAAAAGATGAAGCAAAGAATTTGGTAATGGCAACAAAAGCTGGAATTATCAAGAAAACTGCCATGTCTGAATTTGAAAACTTAAGATCATCTGGCCTGATCGCCATCAAACTTAGAAGCGACGATTCTTTAATCTCAGTTAAAAAATCATTTGGTGAAAGTCATGTTATGCTTTTGACTCAAAATGGCAAGTCGATTAGATTCCCAGAAGCAAACGTTCGCCCAATGGGCCGTGCCACAACTGGGGTTACTGGAATAAAAATGGACTCGGGAGATGAATTAATTGGCATGGAAATTTTCCCAGGAAAAGAAGATATTCCGGCCGACAAACGCAAGAAATTTTTTAGAGATATTTTAACAATTTCTGAAAAAGGCTTGGGCAAAAGAACTAAAATTGAACTTTTCCCAGTTCAAAAAAGATCAGGCAAGGGCTTAAAAGCAGTTGTTGTTAGTGCTAAAACTGGAAGCTTAAAAAATGCTGCGATGGTTACGCAAGATTTTGATCAAGTGTTAATTACTTCCCGAATGGGGCAGGTGATCAAATTGCCACTCAAAAACATTCCACAATTGGGAAGAGTTACTCAAGGAGTGATACTCATGAGATTTGCTGATAAAAATGATTCTGTTGCAGCAGTTGCAGTTTTGGAAAAGAGTGGGGAAGAGGAGGAAGGGGAAAATTAAATTTTTCTTTTGAAAATATTATCAAAAAGATCTCGTGGAATTAGAGTAGAAGAGGTAGCTGAATCGTCCTTCGTCTTAACTTCTACGTAGCCTTTGCTAGGATCATTTCCTATTAACCTAACTTCTTCACCTTTTCCTATCTGACCAAGCAGTCTACCAACATGACCAAATATGTTTACAAATATATTTTCGTTACCGACTTCTTCTTGAGGAGAAAACACACCAGGTCTATCAGCTGACATTTGGGGAAATTTTAGTCCTTATTGCCAAAAGTGTCAACAAGTTTTAATATGAATTATGAAAGCTTTTGGTTTAGTTTTTACTTTTTTTATTCTTCTTTTTATCTTTGCTAAATGGGGACCGGCGATAAATTTTAATACCACAATGCATGCCGTAAACGAGCCTTTTGTAGTCTCTGGTGAAGGTAAAGTTTCGGTCACTCCAGATATTGCAAAAATAACAGTTGGAATTCAGCAATCTGGAAATAGCCTGAAACTAGTTCAAAATGACGTGAACGCCAAATCAAAAAATCTAACTGATGCAATTAAAAAATTGGGGATCGCGGAGAGCGATATCAAAACAACTTCCTATAATGTTTATCCTCAATACGACTATACAAATCCAAATTCCAAAATAACCGGCTACCAAGTTTCCACGGATTATGAAATTACAATCAAAGATTTTGATAAAGTTAATGACGTAATTGTAGCTGCAACTACATCAGGAGCTAACATTGTTGGGAACGTAAATTTTGAGGTAAATGATAAAACTCACGAGCAGAAGCTCCAGGAAGCTCGTGAAATAGCCGTCAAAGAAGCTAAAGAAAAAGCAGAAGGCTTGGCAAAATCAGCGGGAATTACACTAGGGAAAATTATTAATATTTCTGAAAATCAAAATGGACAAATCCGCCCAGTGATGCTTGATAAAATGTCGGCCGAAGGATCTGCGCCAACTGCTCCAAATATTCAACCTGGAACAACAGATATTAATGTGGTCGTTTCCTTGTCATACGAAGTTCGCTGATATGGCAAAATCACTTTTTATTTTGTTTGGCGCTACAGGCTCTCTTGCCCAAGAAAAAATTCTTCCAGCATTAAAAAAACTCCACAACGAAAATATTGAAATAGTTCTCTATGCACGCCGAGACTTTGAGGCCGATTTTCCTTACATTAAAGGTGAATTAAACGATCTAACTCAAGTTGAAAAACTTGTCAAAGAAAAAAATATTTCCAAAATTTACTTTTATATTTCTCTACCACCAAATTTATATCCTGAAGTTTTAAATTCAATCGATAAATTAGATAAAAATTTTGAGAAATTTATTGCTCTTGAAAAACCGTTTGGGAATTCTCTAGAAGAAGCAAAAAAACTAGCTGAACAAATTCAAAAGACAAACTCTAAGTTTTATTTGGTCGATCATTATTTAGCTAAAGAACCAGTTATTGAAATGGAAAAAGTGGATGTAGAAAAAATTGAAAAAATAAAAATCGCGATTTTAGAAACTGCCGACGTATCACAGAGATCAACTTTTTATGATGAAGTTGGAGCTATCAAAGACGTTGGCCAAAATCATATGCTAAACATGTTGGCGAAATTAATCGGGAATCTGGACAAAGTTTATTACAAAAAAGGTTCATTGGAATTGGGTCAATATGAAGGTTATTCAAAAATTGAAACTTACTTCAAAGCTCATTTTGGAATTGAAAATACAGATATTGATATCGAATTCGAATCTGGGAAAAAATTAAAAGAAGATTTGGGATTTATTAAAGTGGAATTTAAAGATGGGGGAGAGTATATCGTAAAAATCAAGCCCACCGAAAGACCAATTCAAAGAGAAGCTTATGATTATATTTTGGAGGATTTTATTAGTGGAGAAAATAAATTTTCAGTTTCAGTTCAAGAGTCTTTGAGAGATTGGGAAATAACGGAGGAGATCCTTCAAGACAAATCTAAAACCGAAATTAAAATTTATTAATTAAAATATTAAGTGTATAATTAAGCGCAATGGATACTTTAAATAGTGAACCAATAACACAACCAAGATCAGAATCTCTTGCAAATATTTTTAACGAAAAACCTAACGATGATTTCATTAGTGCAAAAACTCGTGTTTACCCCTCTCTGGGAAATCCTACTTGGGGAGTTCAAGACTTTGCCAGTCAGACAATTCCCACTAATATGGATCAATCAACAGTTTATTTATTAAAACCAGAAAGATCAAAACCCTCAATTAATTTTTCAAGTGTTGAAGGTCTGGCCACTTCGATGATGGAGCATATTCGAGATACTAGACCTGAAATCGGGGAAGGTGGTTATGTAGATCTTGCAATCTCTAGACGTGGCGAAGCAGATGATCCTGAAACTCAGTTTGATATTGAGTTGATATTGGCCAGCAATAAAGATTTCGACACTCGCAGAGAAATTTTAAAAAATTTGACTGATGGAATTACAGTTAACTCAGATGGATCGAGTCTTTTTATGACGGATGATGTAATCGAATCTACTGTGATACAGAAACAGGGATTACGCGAAAGAATTAAAAACCATCTTGGCCTCGGAAAAATAAAGTTTGGCTAATTTCCTCAATTCCCTTTTCCATGAAAAGTTTCGTGTATATCTCTTAATTGGCGATTGGTTACGTGAGTATAAATTTGAGTTGTAGAAATATTTTTATGCCCCAGCATCTCCTGGACACTTCGAATGTCCGCCCCGGCAATTAACAAATCAGTAGCGAAGGAATGGCGGATGCTATGAGGCGTTGCTTCAATCGGCAATTTAACTTTGTGAGCATATTTTTTTACTAATCTTTGCACAGAGCGGGGAGTAAGGCGCATTTTTTCCCCATTGTCGGTTACTTCGATTTTCCCTTTGTGATGGATAAAAAGTGGATTATAATGATCTTTGCGCTCAGCCAAATATTTTTGAACCCAATCAACAGCTCGCGATGATAAAAATACCACGCGAGCTTTACCCCCTTTTCCAATAATTCCAAATTCACGTCTCTCCAGATCAATTTTGTCGCGATTAAGTTTCGTTAATTCCGAAACACGCAAGCCAGTAGAAAACAAGACCTCTAGAATAGCCTTGTCGCGCTTACCTTGGATTGTAGATAGTGTTGGAGCATTCAAGAGCCTGTCTACTTGTTCACCATTCAAAAAATGAACTTGGCGCTCTTCAATCTTAGGCAAATCAATCTTATCAGGCGCCATAACTTCATAATCATTCTTAATTAACCACTTTAAAAATGACCTTAATGCAATCACATGATAGCCTTGAGTCCGGCGTTTTAGATTCAAACTAGTTAGGTACACTCTATATTCCCGGAGTAAATCTTGATTTATATCCTTGAGATTGGCGTGGCCTAATCGACTATTTAACCATTCAACTATTCGACTGAGGTAATGGCGGTAATTTCTAATCGTTAGGGGAGAGGAGCCTCGTTCAACTTGGAGATATTCTAAAAAGTCATCAATCCTTTGGGCAAGTTCTGACATAATTTATACTAACATAATGTGCGACATATGCAAAATTTATTTTTTGCGATTTCTGTAAACACTATTTGCTCCTGCCATGCCAATTAATATTCCTACAGTTCCCAATGCTAAACCAACAGGAATTCCATTAAAAACCAAAAAACCGCCAAATGAAATAAAAGACCCGGATAAAACAGCCGCTGTAAATTCGCGTGTGTAAAGTTGGCGTTCATAATTCATAATGTGTTTGCTAACATAATGCGATATATTACCACATATAACGACCGCGTGTAATCGATTTTAAGGCCTGTCTAGATTAAAAGCTATATAACTCATCATCTCGTTTTATCCCAATATTTCGGTCTAAAGCGTATTTCTACAAATCTATTAAAAACTTCGGAGTTTGTTTGGAAGGAAATTTTATAGAAAATGTTAAAAGAGAGAATATTTATAGGAATCTCTAAACCAACTAAAGCATTTGGATTTTAGAATTTAGTATTTACAACAAAATCACACACTTCCCTCACTACATTTTGTTTACGTCGTAAAAGTATTATTGTGCGACTGTACAATTAAACCTACCTAAAACAAAGAGAAGAGCTTATTGTCGTCTCACTGAAGATCTGAATAAAATTCAGCAATAAAGTTACAAAGAAGTGAACATTTACCTCCTACACTTATCCACAACTGTGAAGCTAATAACTATATCATTCAGTATCATCCTCTAATTATGATCTTCGGGTTTTATTTTCGTGAAAACAATCCACAATGTTCGTGAAAACAGTAAATAAAACTATGGGATATATTACTACCCACTTCCCTCTTCCCTAGCCCCAATGGGTCGCAAAAAACATTGCAATGAAGACTAATGTTCCCACTGTTAGATATTCTTTGACCGTGGCTGGAAAAAGCCGTTCATCTAAATGTGCTTGGCCTAAGCCTAAAAGCATGTAAAAAGTGACTGTTAAAAATAACGATCCTACAACCACGGTTACAGGCCAAAAATACAAAACTGCGGCTATCTCAGCTGTAACAAGCGAGGCTACGATAGCCAGCATTAATAAATCTTTTGAAAATTCTTTTTCAAGAGGCATGGCCCAGAAGCCTTGGAAATATAAAGGTAATGAAATTGTAAAAACAAGTGGAATTAATACAAAAATTGGCGATCTTAATGACAACAAAGCATCAAATACCAAAAACGATGTGATTAAAGTGAGCACAAATCCAACTCCCATTGCGGCACGCAAAAGCGCAATGGTTCTGATTGCGGCAACCGTGTAAATATTCATGGTTAAACACAAAATATAAATCCCAATTCCATAAAAAATAACGACTGGAATAAGTGTATAAATATTGGCTGGAAGCAAAAACCAGAAAGTTCCCACGCCCAGCGTAAAAACTGTTGGAAGAACTAACGTTAGAAGAGTCATGTTAACACCTACGCCTTCCCAGAGCGACCAAGCAAAGAAAAGTAGTGTTGTGAGGCTTAAAGCGCCAATTGCCCAAAATCTATTTTGATCGGTTAAAAATTGAACCCCGATAAATCCCAATGACAACAAAACCGAAGTAATTATGTAGCGGCGGCGTTTGGAGATAATCATGCTAAATTTGTAAACACTTTTTGGACGTCTTCATTTTCCTCCAACATGTCTATAAATTTAATCATCTTTTCTTCTTGTTCTGGAGTTTCAATAGCAAGAGTATTCTTAGGTTTAAGTTGAAGCTCGGTTTCAGTTATGTCGAATCCCAAATCTTGAAGTTGTTTCCTAATCTCACCCAATTTATCAGGGCTTACATAAACTTCAATTCCATCTTCTGTTTCGTTTACATCTTCTACTCCCGCGTCAATTAGCTTTAACATCTGCTCTTCAGGATTGCCAGTTTTCTTGACAAACAAAAATCCTTTGCTTTCAAAATTAAACATAACAGATCCCGGGCCACCCATGCTCCCCCCAAACTTTTCCAAAATATTTTTTAGTTCCTGAGCAGTTCTATTTTTATTATTTGTAGCTGCTTCAATAACAACATTTAAACCCAAAGGGCCGAAACCTTCATAGGTAATTTCATCCAAATTAGCTTCAGAAGAGGTGGCTTTGGCAATTGCCCGCTCGATATTTTCCTTGGGCATGGAGGCGGCACGAGCTTTATCAATTTCCACGCGAAGCTTAAAATTCATGTCAGGATCAGCCCCGCCTTTGGCCGCAAGCATGATTCCCCTAGCCATTCTAGAAAAGAGATTACCTTTTACAGCATCGTTAGCTGCTTTTTGACGTTTAATTGTTGCAAAGTGACTATGTCCGCTCATGTATGCTATATTATAGCTTATCAAAAAATAAATGGAAATTAGTCTTGCCCAACAAGCCATTAGTTTAGCTATTCAGGGAAATTGGAATGAAGCTATCAAGATTAATCTTGAAATATTAAAATCGTCCCCACACGATACTGATTCTTTGAATCGTCTTGCCAAAGCCTACGCCGAAATTGGCGAAATCGACAAAGCGAAAAAAACTGCGCAAAAAGTTCTGAAAATTGAGCCTACAAATCACATTGCTTCGAAGAGTTTGGATAAATGGCAAGCAGTTAAAAATGGAATTATCCCTACAAAAAGTTCCACCTCAACTGAATCATTTCTAGAAGATCCTGGTAAAACTAAAATTGTGACTCTAATTAATCCTGGAGATAAGCAAATTATTGCCAACTTGGACTCTGGCGATATTGTAAAACTCCTCCCTCATCCACACAGTGTTGCGGTGGTTACAGATAATAATAAATATATTGGCAAACTTCCCGATGATCTGGCAGCAAGATTAAAAAGTTTGATTAAAAAAGGCAACAAATATGATGTGATCATTAAATCGGTTGAGAAGAAACAAGTTACAGTTTTTATCCGAAGTGACACATTCTCTTTCCCAACAGAAAAGATTGATTATGTTTCTTTTACGCCACCAGAGCTGGTTCACAAAGATGTTCCAATCATGGATGATATTGAAGAAGGATCAGCAGAAGAAACAGATTAAAACCTACTAGCAAACTTGGTTCCCAATCTTATTTCCAAATCAAAATCAGTTTTGTCATTTATCACTGAACAAGACAATAGATTTGCAATTTTTTTATTGATATTTTTGTTGCTTCCCAAAACTTCACAATCTGAATTTTGTGGTTCCTGCTTCCTGTCAATCGATACAATTTTCCCACCCAATACTTCTACAATTTCTCCAACATTTGAAGCAACACCCGCCTGATTTGTAGCATCAACTATATAAACTCTCAAGTTTTCACTCGCCATCTCATTATCTGAAAAATAAATTCCAAGTCTTTCAGAAATTTTGCCAACCAATTTATATCCAATCTGACCATCGTTTAACTTTTCTTTATGTAAAAATTGGCTTTTGCCCATGTCAATTTCGGTTTTGTCTATATCTTTAATTTTCATTATAAAAAGTCCTGCCATCAATCTGTCCCCAAATGGAATATTCGTTTTTCCCGGCGAAAAGACAAATTTAAAAATATCTTTCAAACTTGCATCACTCCATAAAGTCACTGGGAATAAAAAATTTTGGGTTACAGTTTCAGGAACTAACTTTCCATCTAATTTCTCATTTTGAGACAATTTTGAAACATTTTTAATTCGAAGTGTTCCGTAATTCCGAGCAACGTCAACTTCGGTTTCAGCAGGAATTGTAATTGTAGTTATTTCCCCGAGTTTAGGATCAAGAACTATCACATCTACATTGCCACTACTTTCAATATTTGTAAATGCAAACTTATCTGTATTATTCCAAAATTTTGTAGTTGTTTTTACAAAAGTAAATATTCCAATTACCAAAACTAACGGCAACAACATTTTAAACACAAAACCAAACGATTGTTTTCTCTCATGTTTTTTCGCACGAATCATTCGTCTTTGAGCAGGTTTGAATCTCATATTTTATTTTATTTCGAATGTGATATCCGTAAACTTTTTACACTAGCATGAATTTCTTCTTGTGATTTGCCAATTTTGATTAAAACCGATCTAATGATCTCAAGTGCAGCTTCAAACTCAGGTTGAACTATTTTATCAACTCTTAAAATTTTTAGCTTTTCCCAATCTTCATCCAAATGAACTCTAGAAATAATTTTTGTATCTGGGGCAACGCTTTGAGTGTAGGCAATTAAAGTTTCCTGGGCAACACGATCTGGGATTGCCAAAACTATCGCTTTTGCATTTCTGATTCCAACAGATTCCAAAACTTCAGGCTCAGTTGGATCGCCATACACAACTGCAATTCCACTTTCTTTCAAATCATTCACTACTTTTTGATTGTAATCGACCACGATAAATGGAATTGAAAACTCAGTGAAAGCTTTGCCAACCCACTTCCCCACCCGGCCATAACCACAAATTATAATATGATTTTCTAAAGTTTCAGCCAAATTAATTTTATTCTCACCTGATGAAAAAATACTTGAAACACCACGTAACTTTCGCCAGACAGGCAAGCTAAATTTCATCAAAAATGGAGCTGCAATTAACGTCAAAAGTGTAACCGCAATTCCCAAAGATGTGTCTTCACTACTAATTAATTTTAGAGTTAAAGCAACGGAAAAAATGATAAAAGAAAATTCACCAACTTGGGCTAAACCAAAACTATTGGCAATTGCGGTTTTACCTTTGTAGCCAAAAAGAACACTTATAAAAAATATAATCAACGCCTTCAATATCAAAACACTTAGAGCCAAAAAGATAATAAGCGGCAGCTTGGAGAGTATCACGGCAGGCGTAACCAAAAATCCCAAAGAGACAAAGAAAAGAGCTACAAACAAATCTCGAAGAGGCCTGGTTTCTGCGAAAATGGCATGATGCTCCTGCGATTCTGAAATTACAACTCCCGCCAAAAATGCGCCCAAACTCGGAGAAATTCCAAAGAAAGATGCGGCGGCTGCAGTTCCTAAAGCCAGTGCAATTGAAGACAATAATAATAATTCTCGGGAATTAAATTCTGCTACTTTGTGAATTATTTTAGGAATAACAAGTTTGCCTAAAAATACTGCAAAAAATACAATCCCAAGCGCTTTAAGTAAAGACAAAACTAAAACTGATGGCCAATTTCCACCTAAACTTCCCAAAACCGGTAAAATTACCATCATTGGGATCACAGCCAAATCTTGAACCAACAACCAGCCAAGCATCACTCCGCCATGAATTGTGTCTAATTCGCCACGATCAGAAAGAATTTTAACTACAACCGCAGTTGAAGAAAGTGAAAATCCCAAGGCTAAAATTAAAGAAGTTGTTGGATTAAACCTAAAAACATAAAGTAATACAAAACTTGCGAGAGTTACCAAAACAATTTGAATTAACGAGCCAAAAACTGCAACCTTTGCATATTTTGTTAACGAATCTAAAGATAATTCAACACCAATTGAAAAAAGTAGAAGAATCGTTCCAATCTCAGCCAGGCTTGCAATGCTTTTTAAATTCTCAGGCAAAACCGCGCCAAAAATAATTCCAACAATAATGTAGCCAACCAAATTTGGAAGTTTTAAAACTTTAGCTAAAGTTCCTCCCAAAACCGCAGCCAAAACAATTAAAAAAAGCCCAAGGACAGTTTCCATTATTTATAAACCCCCTGTCTGTGTTCAATTTTTACCACTTGAATCAATTTTTCGTGAACATCAAATTTGTAAACAATTCTATAATCTCCAACCCTATATTTGTAATATGCAGCAAGTTCGCCATGAAGTTTTACACCCGAAATCGGAACTGAGGCCATTCTTCCGTAAGCGGCAATTATTTTTGCTTGAATATGACGTGGAAGCTTTATAAAATCCTTATTTACTTTTTTGGCTACGACGAGCTGGGCGGGCATGACTTATATTATAACGGTTTATAATATTTTCTAAAGTGACATATTCTCCCTTCGCTAAGTCTTCTTCAGCTTCTTTTATATCTTTCATAGAATGCCCAAGAGTATAGACTGTTTCTTCTAAAGAATCTAAATACACAGCTGAAACCAAAGTAGCTTTAATTATCCCTCTCTTAGTGAAATCCACACGGGTATATTCTTCATCTACTTTATCTACTAAATCAAGAAAATTTTTTCGAGCCTCGGTGACTGGGAGTGTGTATAACATAAATGAAGTGTACATTGAAGTGTACAGACTTGTCAATACAAATTTATTTGAATATTTTGAGAACACCCTGAAGATCCTCAGTCAATTCTGACTTAAACTCCATTTCTTCCCCAGTTTTAGGATGCGTAAATTTGATCGAAGCTGCGTGCAAAAATAATCTTGGGCACCATTTACGATCATTTCGGGCGGTTTTGCGGCCGGCGTAGAATTCATCAGCTACAATTGCATGGCCAATATGCTTGGCATGAATTCTAATTTGATGCGTGCGGCCAGTTTTTGGGTGAAATTCAACCAAAGTATGCCCTGCATTATTCCCAGGATAAAATTCCAAAACTTTATATTCTGATACGGATTCCCGACCATTTGGAATTACTCCGAATCTATCGCGGCGCCATGGCAAGCGACCCACCAAAGCTTCAATTTTCCCCTCTTCTGAAACCATTCGACCATGTAACAATGCAACATATGTCTTCTGTATTTTCCTCTCTTTAAATTGGCTCTGGAGACTTTCAAATGCACTTGCAGTTTTGGCTACAAGTAAAATCCCAGAAGTTTCTTTATCGAGTCTGTGAACTATGCCATCTCGATATAATTTTAAATTTGAAATTTTAAATTTGAAATTTCGACGCAACCAAGTTTGCACAGTTGGTTGATCTTTTGCTGTTATTGCGTCGTTGGTAATCCATCCACTAGGTTTATCTAAAACGAGCAGGGATTCATCTTCAAAAATTATTTTTGGTTCCACATCTGCATTTTACACTACTAGTTACTTTCCTGGGTAATGGATTACAAAATTATTAAATATATCTTTTGTTTTTTGTACAACTTTTGTAATAATATTTTTGTAGAAAACTCTTCGTTTTGTTTTTGAATTTGTTGTGATTGCAGTCATTGTGTTTCCCCAATTTCCTGTTGCACATCCATTCCCCGATCTTATTCTGAAATAATATTTTGTATTTGGTTTAAGAGCATTAATTGTGTATTTTAATACTCCTCCAGAACTCTTTTGATCAAACTGAACTCCATATTGCCAGATACCAGGCTTAGTTGAATATGCAATGTAAAAGTTTGAATAAGGTTTAACTGGTGGTGCAAAGTACAAAGTTGCAGTTGTATTGTTAGTGTTAATTTGGAAGAGATCTGGAACCCCTGAACTTGCCAAATCACTACATCCGGAACCACTTGATCCAGAGCCAGAGCCGGAATCAGAAGTTTGGCTGATGTACATTTCGTATGCTCCAATATCAAAAGCTGAGCCTTGTGGGCGGAAGGTACCACTATAATCACCGGTAAACAAGGAGCTAAGGTCAGCACCTGCATTTATTGCTGGAGAAGTTGATTGCAATAAATAATTATGGCCGATTGAATCTACAAATTGTGGATCAGTTGCTAAATTATTTTGAGCAATGGAACTATAGTCGTATTGCCAACATCCCGATGAGCCACAACTGATATGGTTCAGATCGTACTGAGTGCTGGAATTATTCCATTGCAATGCGTTGT
>DATJGY010000036.1:0-12429 GCA_035494495.1 Alphaproteobacteria bacterium | reverse complement strand
TTACATTTACGGAGTTGGAAGACGAAAAGAATCCTCAGCTAGGGTTCGCCTCTTCCGTGGAAAAGGTGAAAATACTGTTAATAAAGTTCCTGCTGAAAAATATTTTGAAGGAGCAGTTGCTTTAAAAATGTTAGCCAAGCCTTTTGGAGTTACTGAAACTTCTGACAAATATTATTTTTCAGGTCGTGTAACTGGGGGCGGAAAAGAGGGCCAGCTTGCAGCTATAATTTTGGGATTATCTCGCGCTTTGGTTAAAGTTTCTCCAGAAAAAAATAGAATAGTTTTAAGAAAAGCTTCTTTATTAACTCGTGATTCGAGAGTTCGTGAAAGAAGAATGGTGGGAATGGGTGGAAAAGCAAGACGCAAGAAACAGTCTCCAAAGCGTTAAGTTAGATCTCAGCTTCCAAAATTTTTAAAATATCGCTTGTGTGCATCACCTTGCTTTTCTCTGCTAAAAACTTTATTCCTAAAGATTTTGCTAAACTTCTTCTTTTCTTCCATAAATCATCACATTTAATACTTGTAAAAATGTGTGTTGGATTTATATTTCTAACTAATTTCTCAAAATATCCAAAAGAACTTTCATCTCCACTTTTAAAAACTCCATCAATTTTAAATATATAATCAATTAGCTTTAATTCAGATAAAAATTCACCTCTTCTTTTATAATTATTTATTGGTCTTTTTTCTCCTTTTGTTATTTTTACAGTTTCATCATTATCTAAACCAATGATCAAATAATCGCAATGTTTTTTAGCAAAACGGAACAAGTCAATGTGTCCCATATGAAGAACATCAAAACTTCCTAAAATTAAACCTACAGCCTTACTTCTCTCTCTCAGATCTTTTGAAAGTTTGACAGTTTTATTTAAAGAAATTATTTTTTTCATTTTACACTTCAGGTTTAAAATTATTCCTGCTCCAATTCCATAAAACTGGGTGCATTTGAACAGGAACTATATCACTCCCACTTAGTAATTCTTTCCACAATTTTGCTGCCGTTAGCGGATCTGGTAAATTGTCTGACAATCCCAATTGAACCGTACTTTGCAAAACATGAGTATCTGGAATTATGGAAATTTCCTGCATATTTTTGAAATTAGCACCAGTGTAGTGAGACAAAATATACAGCCAATAATTTGCCATTTTGGGTCCACTTAAATATGGAAAGTTTTTCTTTTTATCAATTTGAATAACTTTCTGAATTTTTATTACATCCCAATCATTCTGTTTAAAAAGTTCTCTTGGGTCACTATCAAAATATTCATTAAATGCTTTCGAAACCGCAATCCAAATATCTGTGTGTTTATTTTTCTGGAGAGCGAGTTTGTGTTTAACTAGATCACTTTGAATTTTTTCTCTAGTTTGTTTTACGACCAATTCTGGAAAAAATAAATATTTAGTTTCAGGATCTTTGTAAGTTGCGAGTGCAGAAATCCACATTGCGGGAGAACTTCTTTGGAAATTTAAACAAGGTGGAAG
This sequence comes from Alphaproteobacteria bacterium, assembly GCA_035494495.1. GTDB lineage: Bacteria > Patescibacteriota > Microgenomatia > UBA8517 > UBA8517 > DATJGY01. Next base: position 10,947 of record DATJGY010000036.1, on the reverse strand, counting down.
AGTAAAATAAAGATAATTTTCTTTGCTGTCTTTTGGTAAGTTAGGATTGACTTCGTGTTGGGGAAGAGTTGGAATTTTTCCTTCATGAAATAAAGCGTAAAGTTTTTTAACTTTCTTTAAAATTAACTTATTATTCACAAGAAGATTATAGCAAAGATAACTTATTTGTTTTCTGATAAAATACCTGCATATATATTTCAGTATGATTTGTGTTTATGTGTTGATAAGTACAAAAGACGGCAAAAGATATATAGGATCAACTAATGACTTAGATAGGAGATTTAAAGAACACAATAATGGTTTAGTTTTTTCTACTAAAAACAGAAGACCTTTAGTTTTGAAATATTATCAGGAATTTGAAAGTTTGATAGAAGCGCGAGTTTTTGAAAGTAAATACAAGAAAAGCAGAGGGATGTTTGATAGAGCAATTAAAAATCAAATTTTGAAAATTCACGGGGATTAGTTTAACAGTAGAATGCGTGGCTGGGGGTCATGCGACGAGTGTGCGACTCACTCATCCCCGACATAAAGTAGATATGCGGCTGGCTCCGCCCGTAGGGCTACGCCCGGAGGGGGGTGCGGTAATCTCAGTTCAATTCTGAGTACCCCGACAAAATTCCAACTCTTGATTTCGGGTTTAGTTTGTTGCAAAATGATTTGTGATTAAAAAGATTTTCTACAACAAATTAGTTCGCGATAAACTTCCTCAGATAATTAAGAAATCTGGCGGCCAAGCAGAGTTTAAAAAATTAACTCCAAAACAATTTCAAATTGAGCTTTTCAAAAAAGTTAATGAAGAATCCACTTCCCTTCCTGGTGTGAGGTCTAAAAAGGAACTCGTTAGTGAATTGGCTGACATTATTGCTGTAATTGAGGAAATAAAGAAATTTAGAAAAATTACAGATAAAGATATTCAAGCTGCACTTGATGTAAATATGGAAAGAAAAGGCGGATTTAAAAAGAAGTTGTTTCTGGTTTGGTCGGAAGATACTGGATATAAAACTAACGAAAAGAGAAATGTTAAATAAATTACTACTTGTATTTATTTACTATACTTGGTAAAAATAGACTTGAAATGGCAAAGACTAAAAAACCCGAAACAGAAGCTCCAGTAAAACAAGAAGGTGCATCCGAAAAATTAGCTGCGATTAGACTTGCGATGGATCAAATTGAAAAACAATATGGCAAGGGAAGTATTATGCGCCTTGGCGGCAATGACGGAGAAAAATACAAAATTGACGTAATTTCGACTGGTGTAATTGCGGTTGACTTGGCGCTCGGTGTGGGTGGTTTTCCCCGCGGTCGCATAATTGAAATTTATGGGCCAGAAGCTTCGGGCAAAACTACTTTGGCTTTGTCAGTTGTAGCAGAAGCTCAAAAATTAGGTGGCCAATGTGCTTTTGTGGATGCTGAGCATGCCTTGGATCCAGTCCGCGCCGAACTTCTTGGTGTGGATTTGGATAATCTTTTGATGTCTCAGCCTGACACAGGAGAGCAAGCCTTGGAAATTACAGAAACTTTGATTCGCTCTGGAGCGGTGGACGTCGTGGTTGTTGATTCTGTTGCCGCACTTGTTCCGAGAGCGGAAATTGAGGGCGAAATGGGAGATTCTGTTATGGGAATGCAAGCCCGACTTATGAGTCAGGCTTTGAGAAAATTAACTGGTGCAATTTCTAAATCAAAAACTGTTTTAATTTTCACCAATCAACTTAGACAAAAAATTGGAGTTATGTTTGGTAATCCAGAAACAACTCCTGGAGGTTTGGCTCTTAAATTTTATTCCTCAGTTCGTATTGATTTAAGGAGAGTTGAAGTTTTGAAAGATGGTGAACGCGTAATTGGATCTCGTCATAGAGCTCGCATTGTTAAAAATAAAGTTGCGCCTCCCCTCAGGGTTGCTGAATTTGACATTATGGAAACGGAAGGCATTAGTAGATCTGGCGGGCTTTTGGATGTGGGGCTTGAGTTGGGATTAATTGGAAAAAGCGGATCATTTTTTAATTACGAAGGAAAACCTATAGCTCAAGGAAAAGAAGCGGCAAAATTATATCTTCGTGATAATCCAAAATTTGCGGAAGAGATTGACAAAAAAATTAGAGAAGTTGTAGCTTCCGGCAAACCTCTTCCAAAGGAAATTGGGGAAGAAAAGAAGGAAGAGTCAGAAGAGTAATTTGTGAGATAATGGTTGATGCCAATAATAACTTCTATCAAACCTCAGCGCAGTAAAAAACGAGTTAATATTTATCTTGATGATGAATTCGGATTTGGAATCGATTTAGACAATTTTGTAGTTTTGGGATTAAAAATCAACCAAGAACTAACTCAAAAAGAAGTTGAAGAGATTATTAAAAAAGCAGAATTCCAAAAAACTTTAGATAAACTTTTGATGTTTGCTACACTTCGCCCCAGAAGTGAAAAAGAAATTAGAGATTGGTTCAGAAGAAAAGAAGTTCACGACAGTTTATTTGGCGAGCTCATAGCTCGATTAAAAAAACTGGAACTTTTGGATGATATTAAATTTGCCAAATGGTTGGTGGGACAAAGAGTGGAGTTTAAGTCTAAGTCCAAGAGAGTAATAAAATTAGAACTTCAACAAAAGGGCATCGCTAGAGATATTATCGAAAATATTTTGGATGAAACTCCAATTGATGAAGAAAAATTGGCTAAAGAACTTTTGGAAAAGAAAGCTTACAAATGGAAAGGTCTCGAACCGCGTTTAACGCGGCAAAAAATGTCGCAATATTTGACTGGAAAGGGATTTGGGTGGGATGTGATTTCAAAAGCTTTGAATAACACAGATTATGAGTTATAATTCAAACAATGAAAAATAAAATTTTAAAAATTCTGTTTGTAATTTTAATGATAACTTCAGTGGTAATTGCCTCTCTACTTTCTTGGAATTATTATGCTCCGAGTTATTATTACGGTGAAAATATTTTCTTGGCATTATTCTTGGTATTATTCATGGTACCGTTGAATTTGATTATGAACGCTCGTAATTACAGTGATCTTTGTGGACTGGTCGCTGTATTTGCTTATCTTTCTCCACATTTTGTTCTATTTGCGCTATTTTCTTTGTTTAGATATTTAAAAACTGGGAAATTAAATAAATATATTTTAATAATTCTATTAGCTTGTGGGGTTTTTTACCTAATCTTACTTTACTCTAACCTTACTGGATTCACCGGAGGCTTTTGCTTAGACGAATAATTATGAATTTACAAGACGACTACAAAGACAAATTGGCCAAGGTTGCCAAAATGACCACAGACGAAGCCAAAAAGGCTCTTCTCGATGAAGTACAAAAAGATTTAACTTCTGAAATTGCCAAAAGAATTCGCCAAGCAGAAGAGCGAATCAAAGCCGATGCCGCGGAGACCGCAAAAGAAGTAATTTTGGACGCCATGAAGCACGCCGCCACAGGCTACGTCGCAGAATACACAATTTCTTCAATCACCATTCCAAATGAAGATGTTAAAGGTAAAATCATTGGTGCTGGTGGAAAAAACATTAGAATCTTTGAAAAAGAAGCTGGAGTTGAGATTGAGATTGATGAAACCAACGAAATTAGACTTTCTTCGTTTGATGCCGTTCGCCGTGAAATTGCCAAGAGAGCTCTTGAGGTTTTAATTAAAGACGCAAGAATCCAGCCTTCAAGAATTGAGGAAGTAATTAAACAAACTCAAGCTCAAATGGAAGATATTTTACTGGAAGAAGGTAAAAAAATCACAGCCGAATGTGGAGTTTATAATTTGCCCGTTGAGCTTGTTCGTATGATTGGAAGATTTAGATATAGAACTTCTTACGGCCAAAACTTAGGGATCCACACAATTGAAGAAACCAAAATGGGAATTGCAATTGCAAACGAAATTGGTGCTAATGCTGATGTTGTCCGCCTTGGATGTCTTCTTCACGACGTTGGTAAAATCGTAACTAATGAAGAGGGGAATCATATTGATCTTGGAGTTAATTTGCTTAAAAAATATGGTTTGCCAAAAGAAGTTATCAATTGTGTTGCCGAGCACCATGAAGATAAACCTTTCTCGTCTAATGAGTCAGTTTGTGTTTGGACAGCTGATGCAATATCTGGATCAAGACCAGGAGCCCGCTATGAACCGCACGAAGGTTATGTGAAGCGCATGACAAAGATTGAGGAAATTGCAAAAGGTTTCGCAGGTGTGAAAGAAGTTTTTGCTTTCCAAGCAGGGCGTGATGTCCGGGTCATTGTTAACCCTACCGAAGTTGATGATGATCAATTAACAGTTTTGGCATATGACATCGCCAGAAAACTTGAAAAAGAAGCAGAATATGCAGGCCAAGTTAAAGTTTCTGCAATCCGTGAAGTGCGAGCTGTTGAGACAACTTCTGCGAAATAACCCCGAATCCTTGACTTTTTATCTTCATTCATTTATGCTCATGATCGAACATGACAAAAGTTGAACTTGTTGATCAGGTTGCAAGAAAAGCCCATTTAACCAAAAAAGCGGCTGAGGAATGTGTTGAAGTATTTTTGGATGAAATTGGCCGAGTATTATCAAAAGGTGAAAAAGTAGTTTTGTCAGGATTCGGAACTTTCAGAGTAATTTCAATGAAAGGCAAAACTGTTAAAATCCCAAATACAGAAAAGTTGGTTACAATTAAATCTCACAGATCTCCACGTTTTACTCCAGGCAAAAAACTTAAAAGACAAGTTATAAGATAGTTGCTATACTGACTGTATGCAAAAATTTGTAAAATTTCTTTTTCTATTTTTCTTACTTGTAACCTTTTTCTTCAGAGTAGATCTAGCTCTTGCTTACTCTACAAACATGAGCGCGTCTGTTGTCATTGGTCAAACCGATTTTGCAACAAGTACCGGTGGAACAACCCAAATTAAGCTTAATACTACAAGGTCCGTTTTTGTTGATCCTACGGGTAGACTTATTGTTAGTGAAAGCGGCAACAACCGTGTGCTTATTTGGAATAGTGTTCCAACTCAAAATGGAGTACCTGCAGACTTGGTTCTGGGACAGGCTGATTTTACTCATGGGAGTGCTAATAGAGGCGGATCAATAGCTGCAAACACATTTAACTCCCCTCAAGGAATTTGGTCAGATGGTCAAAAGTTATTCGTTGGAGATCAAAGTAACAATCGAGTATTGCTATGGAATACATTCCCAACCACTAATGGGCAAGCTGCAGACATAGTAATTGGCCAACCTGATTTTATCAGCGCTCTACCTGGTTGTACCGCTTCCAAAACTCAAGGCGCAAATGGAGTTTTTGTTTATAACGGAAAGTTGTTTGTTAGTGTGACAAACAGTAGCCAAAATAGGGTTCTCATCTGGAATAGTATTCCCACGACAAACGGTGCCGATGCCGATTTGGTGATTGGTCAGACAAGTCTGACTACTTGTACTATCCCAGGTATCTCTGCGAGTACATTCAATAGTCCACGCAATATGGTGGTAACCGACGATGGGAAACTCATCTTGGATGATAATGGCAACAAACGGGTTCTTATATTTAATTCAGTACCAACTACCAATGGAGCTTCGGCAGATATAGTAATTGGTCAACCAAACTTTACTTCTAATACTCCTCAAACAACAGCAAACGGTCTTTCCAACCCGCAAGCTATTTCATTTCGTAACGGGCGCTTGTTCATAGCAGATCTCACAAATAACCGCGTACTTATCTATAACTCTATTCCTGTTACCAATTCAGCGAGCGCTGATATTGTCGTTGGTGCTCCTAATTTCACTACCATAAACACTGGAACATCCGCAACCCAATTAAATGGAGTGCTTGGGGTGTTTGCGACTGACAACCAATTGTTTGTCTCTGATGCCACAAACAACCGCATCCTCATCTTCCCCAACATAGTTAGTACTCCAGGTCTCACCCTCTCCTCCCCTTCAGACCAAGGCAACGGAATATTAAGGTTAACAGGTACAGCAAGTGTGGACACTCCCTACATTATTAAAAATGTAGAATATTCAGTAAATGGTAGTGCCTGGAGTGGAGCTGGTTCACTGGACGGCAACTTTGATGAAACAAATGAAGATTATTATTTTAATTTTGATCCAAAAAGTAACCAACCAAGAGATACTAATGGAAACTTAATTGATGGCTATACAGTTCGCATTAGATCAACCAACAACAATGCCGATGTAACAGACAGATTGTTTTACTTTTCCCCCTTTGATCAAATTAGCCCACTAAACAATTCAACAGTATCAACTTCATATCCCCAATTTTCTTTCTCAGTAAATAGACAACAAAATTTAATAGATAACCTGTCAAAATACCAAATACAAGTTAAACAAGGTAGTAGTGACAGTTTAAACAATGCCAATACTCCCTGGCAAACAATCATTGATGACATCCCAGTAGATTTTAATTCCAACAATGGCAATGGAGTGTATGAAACAACAAAACTAACAGCAATATACTCAGTAGACTCTTCCCATATCCAAGTAACTTCAAAAGTATTTCCACTCTCAGGTAACTATCAATGGAAAGTAGTAGCTGTTGACAAATCAGGACATACACAAGAAACTGGAACTAGAAACATACTAGTTAATCCAAACTCAACATCAATAATTACTAACACCTTCCCACTAGCAATCTTAAATATCTCAGGATTAGGGAATCCACATCTTAACTCATACAATCCTTCAAACATCAAAAGTATATATTACACATCTTCAACTAACCCAACCTTTTACGGTATAGCCTGGACAGGGAGCAAAGTGACACTGAAACTAACAGAAGAAAGTTGTCCTTCAGCAAGTTCAGGATCTGACTGTACAAAAACATATACAACAATAGCCAATGCAAAATCAAGGTGGGGGATTAACATACCAAAGGGAGAACTAAAATCTGGAAGGAAATATACAGTTAGTGTGTCAACAGCTTTGGAAGAGAAATATAATGAGTTACCCCAGTTTATATTGAGGGTAAGGGGGGTATGACAAAACTGATTCTAAAGAGAGCATTTTTTTTACCTTTCTTGTTTTCCCTCTTCACTTTAATTTTTGTCCAACCAGTATTAGCTGCTGACTCGATAACAATTACTAGCCCTGTTAATTATCAAGTCATTCAGCGTAATAGCAGTAATCAAGCTAACATTACAATCAGTGGTACTTATAGTGGTTCACCCACAGCAATAGAAGCCTCCTGGAACAGTGGTGCTTATTCAACAATCGTATCTAGTCCAACTAGTGGAACCTTTTCAGGTACTTTATCTGCACAAAGTGCTGGACAAGGGACATTAATAGTGAGATTTACAAATAGTACAAGTGTTTCTACCTCAATAATCTATGTTGGAATAGGTGATGTATTTATCATCGCCGGACAAAGTAATGCAAATGGTTATGGTTTTAACAATCAAGTTTATTCGCACCCTACCATTAAAGCCAGTTTGTTTGGAAAGGATGATATTTGGAAGAACCTAGCTGATCCTGTGGGAGATGGAACAAACTCTGTTGATGCCGTTACTGGTCAACTCGGAGCCGGTGGTTCTGTCTGGCCACCATTGGCCACAATCCTAATGAATAATCAAAACGTTCCCATAGCGTTCGTCCCTTGTGCTGATAGTGGAAGTCTTATAGCTTCTTGGTCTAGAAACAATAGCAATCCTGGTGACACAGCTACGCGTTATGGATCAATGTATCGCAGAATCAACGCAGTGGGTAATGTAAAAGCTGTTCTTTGGTGGCAAGGAGAATCCGACTTTAACACTAATCGAACAACTTATAAAACAGCTCTCGTCCAACTTGCAAATAATGTATATTCTGATTTTGGTGTGAAACTTATTACCGCACAGATAGGTGACAGAGTCGGAGTTTCTGGGACTGGATTGGATAATATTCGTTTGGCCCAAGTTTCCGCTTGGAATGATGCTGGAAATGTCTTGCCCGGACCCGCCCTTTACGATGTCAATCTGTCAGATGAAAGTGGTGATGGACTCCATTTCAAATCTAATGGTGACATTCAGATTGCTGCAAATCGTTGGGGAGCAGCGGTTTTAAAAGATATTTATGGAACAGGTGATGCCAGAGGCCCACAACTGTCTGTTGCCGAATACGACTCTACCAAAACAAATGTCACGCTTACCTTCGCTGATGATTCTTTACCAATCCTACCAGCAAGTGGATTTAGTGGATTTACGATTTATGATAATAGTACACCAGCAACTATATCAACTATTACAAAACCTTCATCTAATCAACTATTGATTTCTTTAGTAACCGCTGCAACTGGGACTATCACCGTTTCTTTAGGAGAAGGACATACTGGAACAGGAGCCACTGTGCCTACTGACAGCAGTACTTACAATTTGCCTGCTGAAATCTTTGTTAATCAAGCAACTACATTATTAAATGAAACTAACTCATCTAGTAGTTCAACTTCTTCCTCTGCTTCTGCCCCTGTTTGCAATAATTTAGTCCCTATGGGAACTTCCCCATATCTTTACTCATCCACTTCAAATAGTAGTAGTTCAATAACTTTAAAATTTACAAACTGGCAATCCCCAACTGACCACTTTGTTCTCGAATATGGAACTTCACCAAACAAGTACCAATATGGTGCTGACAACATTGGAGGAAAAGATATTACTTCATACACAGTTAACTATTTAAATCCAAATACAACATATTACTTTAGAGTTAGAGCGGGGAATGGTTGTGCAGTAGGAAGTTGGAGTAATGAGATATCAGCTAAAACTTTGGGGTCTTTTTTTACTAATAATACTCCAGTGGGGCAATCACAAACTTTTGAAGATATAAAAGCTAAGCCAATTGAAAACACAACTATTGCTCCACAACAAAATCCAGAATTTCCATTTAAGTTTTTGGTTTTAGTGATAGCATTGATATTGATAATTAGCTTTTTCCTAATGCGCCCTAAGGCTGTATAATTAACCAATGGACCGAGCTATCATTGTTGACCACTTAATTAAAAATTTTGAAGTTACTGAAAAACAGCCAGGAATAACTGGTGCTATCAAATCTCTTGTTTCTCCCAAGACAAAACAAGTTCATGCACTGCGGGGAATATCTTTTACTATTCAACCAGGAGAACTAATTGGTTTCATTGGCCCAAATGGTGCAGGAAAAACTACAACTTTAAAAACTCTTTCAGGTCTTCTTTATCCAACTTCTGGTTTTGTTGAAGTTTTGGAATACGATCCTTGGGAAAGAAAAAATGAATTTTTGAAACAAATCTCTCTTGTTATGGGCCAAAAAAATCAACTTTGGTGGGACCTCCCCGCGGTGGAAAGTTTTGAACTCAACCGCGCCATTTATGAAATTCCAACTAGAGTTTATGAAGAAACGCTTAATGAACTAACGACTCTTTTGGAAGTTAAAAAGTTGGTCAATACGCAAGTAAGGAAACTTTCATTGGGACAAAGAATGCGGATGGAATTAATTGCGGCCTTGATTCACAAGCCAAAAGTTTTATTTCTGGATGAGCCAACAATCGGACTGGATTTAATTGCTCAACAAAAAGTTCGTGATTTTATTTACGAATATAATAAAAAATATAATGCCACAATAATTCTTACATCCCACAACATGGATGATTTGGTGGATTTAGCCCGCCGTGTAATTGTAATTAACGAAGGTAAGATTTTATTCGATGGACCTTTTGAAGATTTAACGACCAAGTTTGCCAAAGAAAAAATAATTAAGGCAACTTTGTCAAAAGAATATTCGATTGAAGACTTTGAAAAAATTGGCAGAGTGAAAAAGTTAGATTTTCCAGAAGTTATAATTTCAGTTCCAAGAAGTACAACCGCAGTTGCTGCTGCCGAACTATTACAAAATTTTCCAGTTGAAGATTTAACAATTGAGGAGGTGCCAATTGAAGATGTTATACGCAAAGTATTTAAAAATTTTTAAAATCTCCATCATTCAGGAATTTGCTTATCGCTTAAGTTTTATTTTGTGGCGTCTGAGGAATGTCATGCAAATCATAATATTTTTCTTTTTGTGGGATGCGATTTTTATTACCAACAAAGAAGTCTTTGGCTACGACAAAATCAAAATTTTCACCTATGCTTTTGTGTTGATTATAGTTCGCGCTATGGTTTTTTCTTCTCGATCCGTGGACGTTGCAGGACAAATTGCAAATGGAGAGTTAACAAATTTAATTTTAAAACCGATTAACTATTTTTGGTATTGGATAACTCGAGATTTTTCCAGCAAATTATTAAATATTATTTTTGGCGTTTTTGAAACATTAATTTTAATTGCAATTTTAAAACCAAATATTTATTTTCCGTCGAATCCAGTTTATATTTTGGCATTTTTACTATCATTGATAATTGCTATGTTTATCTTTTTTAATCTTTCAATGCTAACGAGTTTTGTCCCTTTTTGGGTACCAGAACTTTCGTGGGGAGCACAGTTTTTGATGATTGTTGTGATTGTCGAATTTTTGTCTGGTGCTTCTTTTCCATTGGATATTTTTCCCAACACGATTTATCAAATTTTAAGATTAACACCTTTTCCATATTTAGTTTTTATTCCAATTAAAATTTATCTTGGGAATTTTAGTTACGCTGTAGTAGCGCAAAGTTTGGTGATAGGTTTAATTTGGTGTGTTATTTTATGGAAAATTATGAACTATGTTTGGAAAAAAGGTTTGAAAATATATGAAGGGGTAGGAAGATGATTACATATTATTTAAAAATTTGGTTACTAATGGCGAAGAATTCTCTTCTTGGTTGGTCGATAAATCGGCATGTATTTTTAGTTTTTCTCCTAGGAAAAACCGTAAGATATATTTCTTTTTTTGGATTTTTATATTTTTTGATAAAAGGGACAAATGGATTCTTAGGATATTCGCAAAACCAAGTTTTATTTTTTACAGCAACTTATGTAATGGTTGATACTATTGCTCAATTCTTTTTCAGAAGTGTTTATAGTTTTAGACCTCAAATTATTTCTGGAGATT
>DATJGY010000035.1:0-30290 GCA_035494495.1 Alphaproteobacteria bacterium | reverse complement strand
AGGGGAGGTGTAATAAAGAGGGCTGCCCAAGGGAACTATTAACCAATTAAGAAGGGGTTGATATAAAATGTAGCCAACAATACTGAACGCGACAAAACTTACAAACCAAACTAAAAATCTATTTTTTAATTCTTGAAGATGTTGACTTATCTTTTGTTTTTTCATCCCCGTTCATTCCTTTTTTAAACTCCGCTACTGCCTCCCCTACACTTCTTGTAAGTTCAGGGATTTTCTTTCCTCCGAAAAGAACAAGGATTATTATTAAAACAACAACTAATTCTGGTACACCTAGTCCAAACATATGATATATTTATAAATGTATACCATGAGAAAGTTAATTGCAACATTGTCATTTGTTTTTTGTTTTCTTGTTATTTTTCCAATAGTAGCCCTAGCTGCTACGAATTACGGTGACGGAACGTATGGTGGAGGATTATATGGCGTTGGCGATACTCCAGTTCCCGCCTCTACAACGACAACTACAACTGGTTCAACCAATTCTGCAGGAGCATCGCAATGTACAAACACTACACCATCAGGTTCTGCCCCATGGCTTTACTCGGCTAGCGCTAACAGTGGTAATTCCATAACCTTAAGGTTTGCCAACTATCAAGCTCCAGTTGATCATTTTGTTTTGGAATATGGAACAGAATCAAATAAATATACTTTTGGAGTATCAAGTTTTGGAAATAAAGATACAAATTCATATACCGTTAATTCATTATCTTCAAATACAAAGTATTACTTTAGAGTTAGAGCAGGAAACGGTTGTGCAACTGGAACTTGGAGTAACGAATTATCAACAAAGACATTAAAAATCTTTTCAATCAACAACTTAAACATTACAAACACAGAAATTGAACCAGTTAGTTCACAAGCTACACCGAAGTCAACTTCAAAAACAGAAGGTCCCACCGAGACTGTTGCTATGGCGGACAGGTACAAAGTAAACATAAAAGTTAAAGATACCAAGGGTAATCCTATTGAAAATGCAACAATTACGCTTCATTCAACTCCGCAAACAATAAAAACAGACAAAGACGGTATGGCGACATTTACCAATGTTGAGTCCGGTGATCACACCCTCTTTATTGCTTACAATAATTATCAGGGTGAACAATCCATAAATCTAACAGGAGATGTCAAAGAGTTTAATATAAATATAACAATAGAACAAAAACCGCTTTATCTTTCACCTTTAGCTATTGGGATTATTGTAATATTAGTTTTGATAGTAGTTTTCCTAACTTTTAAATTAATTAAGAAAAACAAAATTAGTAAAATATAAACACACATGTTCAAACGTTTGAGCACATTTTTTTTGGATATTTTAGAGGTAATAGTTTTTGCCGTCGGCATATTTTTCTTTGTCTATCTTCTCATCATGAGGCCGCATAAAATTAAGGGTCAATCAATGATGCCTAATTTTCCGGATAGCGAGTATTTATTAACCGAAAAAGTATCATACTATTTACGTAAACCAGAACGTGGCGATGTTGTAGTTTTGGCTCCTCCGCCTGAAGTTTCAACAACTGATGAATTTATAAAAAGAATTATAGCTTTGCCAGGAGAAACAGTGATGGTTAAAAATGGAAGAGTATATGTTAACGACAAAATGATCAAAGAACCATATTTGGCAAGTACCTTATACACTCCAAACGGGCCATTTTTAAGCGAAGGCCAAGAATACACAGTTCCAGAAGGAAAATATTTCGTCATGGGAGATAATCGGCCAAACTCATCAGATTCAAGATATTGGGGGCCAATTACAAAATCAGAAATTACTGGTCGGGCTTGGATAGTTTACTGGCCACCAAAATTATCTGGTGTAGTACAGAAACCAAATTATGAAGTAAGTGATTGATATATCTTTTGAAGTCCGGCTTCAGTTTCTTCAACTCCACCTTTGAATAAAAATACAACTCGGGTCTCTCTTCGAGACCTAATAAGCTTAACTGAAGCTTTTTTAGGATCATCTCCTACAATTGGCACAAATGCTTTCTGCATGTCGTCCTGCATTCTATCTATCTCTTCAGAAATAATCCTCACATGTTGAGTATGTTTTTTAGCTTCCTGTTGAGAGGAAACTTTCATGCGGCGAGCTAACTCTTCAGCCCTTCTTACCGACCCGCTTTCACGCAAGATTATTTTGTAAGCCTCAATCATCAAGTTGCTATCATCAATCGCAGCTAGAGCTCTTGCATGACCCTCAGTAATAAGCCCTGACAAAAGACCGTCTTTCAAAGCATCAGGAAGAGATAACAAACGAAGAGAATTGCTTACAAAGGCAACTGATTTACCAATACGAACCGCAATCTCGCTAGTTGTTAACACAAATTCATTCATCAAACGTTCAAAGCCTTTAGCTCTATCAAGAGGGTTTAAATCAACTCGCTGAACGTTTTCAACCAATGCCATTTCAAGCATGCCTTTTGGCGAAGTTTCACGAATAATAACGGGGACATGTGTAAGACCTGCCAATTTTGAAGCTCTCCAACGTCTCTCTCCTGCAATAAGTTGAAAGCCTGCCGGAGTTTTGGCAACAACTAGAGGCTCTAAAATTCCATGTTCACGGATAGAGTCCACCAAATCAACCAAACTTTCTGGAGTAATGGAACCACGGGGCTGCAAAGGATTTGGTTGAAGCTGATTAATTTCTAATTGTACTATTTCCTCGGCCATGTTTAAGAAATAACTGAAACAACTCTTTTGCCTAACTTTTGTCCAAATTTAACTATTCCATCTAAAACTGAATAAAGAGTGTGATCTCGGCCAACTTTAACCCCAACACCTTTACCCATTTTAGCGCCTCGTTGACGAACTAAAACTTGGCCTTTTGTGACTTTTTGGCCTCCAGAAACTTTGGCTCCGAGCCTTTTTCCTGCTGGTCTAATGTGTTGTGAGGCTTTACCTCCAGCTGCTTTGTGTGTTGACATAGTTAATCGTCAATATAAAGGATGTTTTCACGGTTGTCAAGAGATCAGAAAGATATATTAAGCTATCTTTTCAACTAGAAGTCTAGTGTACTGAGGTCTGAAACCTGTGTGTTTTCTATAACGGGATTTTGATTTAAATTTGTAAATTTCAAGCTTTTCACCTTTTTCAACTTCGGTAACAACTTTAAGTTTAACTTTAATATCAGATAAAACCGGGGTTCCAACTTTGACTTCCTTGCCATCTGTAAAAAGTAAAACTTCAGGATCAATTTTGGTTAAGTCAACAATCTTGTCAACCAAAAGCTCCTTCCCTTCTTGAGCTTTATATTGCTTTCCGCCAATTCTCACAATTGCATATTTTTCCATGTAGGTTGTATTTTAAAGCCAAATGGTCTTAAATACAAGAAACATTTATGTCTCCTAAAATTAAGGCTCTTAAGGAACTTAAAAAGATAATAGCCGATATACAAACCAGGGGGAAGAAAGTTGCTCTAATAACTGGCTGTTTTGATGTTTTACATCTTGGTCATATAGATTTGTTTCGATACGCAAAACGATATGCTGATTTTGTGATAATAGGACTTGAAAGCGACATCTCGATAAAACTATCTAAAGGAGAAAGTAGACCAATTAATAAAATTGTAGTGAGATGTGACCAATTGAGTGAAATGGAAAGTGTAAATTTTATTTTTAAACTCAGAAAAAGCTTTGATTTCAACCAAAAATCAATTGATAAATACCATGAATATCTTTACAAGAAACTTCACCCGGACTATGTGGTAACCAATTCTTTAGCAGATTCTTTTTGGCAAAAGAAACAGGACCGAGCAAAGAAATTTGGTATAGAATTCCTTAGAGATGTTAGACCTAGAATTAATGCTTCATCTAATATTATAAATAAAATTTTAGAGAAGGAGCTTTAACTTTTCTTTGCCCCCACTGCAATTCCCAACCCAATCATCGTGGCCAAAAGTGAAGATCCACCCGCAGAAACTAGTGGAAATGGCAAACCAGTCACTGGCAGCATGCCCATATTCATTCCTGTGTGTATAAAAACTTGAATTAAATAAGTTAAGAAAAATCCTGAAATATAGGCTCTTCCTGCAGGACTAACTGCATTTTCCATAAATTCAGTCAATTTAAAAAGAATTACACCAGTTGCCAAAAGCATTAGACCTGCACCCAAAAATCCCAACTCCTCAGAAGTTGCCGCAAAGATAAAATCTGTTTGTTTTTCAGGAAGAAATGCAAGTTGGGTTTGTATTCCATGGCCCAGTCCCCGACCAAATATTCCTCCAGATCCGGCCGCGATTGTTGACTGGATACTATTGTAATTTGTGCCTAACGTTAAAATTCTTTCTTTTTGATAAGGAGCTAAAAACTGAAAAATTATAGGAATTGAAATTGCAAAAATAATAAGACCAATTAATAAATATTTTTTATTAAAACTAGTGGCCATTAGAATTCCTAGAAAACCAACAGATGTGAGAATTGAAACTCCAAGTGATGGTTGGACGAAAATTAAAAAGATAGGAATTATTGCAAGCAAAACAGATTTTAAAGATCTTTTTAAAGTCAACTTTTCACTTGTTAAATAATTTGCAAAAAATACAAATAAAAATGGGCGGACAACTTCTGCTGGCTGCAAACTAAAAATTCCCAGCTGAATCCATCTCACAGTTCCTCTTGTAACTTGACCAATGATAATTGTTAAAATTAACAAAAAAATACTAACAATATATAGATGCTTTGAAAAAAGTGAAACAACATCAAAACCAATTTGGGAGAAAAACCAAAAAATTCCAATACCCAAAATCATAAGCAAAAAATACCATGGAAAAATCACATAACCAATGGAATTTAAAACGACACCACTTAAACTCAAAAGGAAAAGAATAACCAAAAGAAGAGATCGCATTATTTTAGTCGTTCAACTTTAAATTCGCCTTGAATTAAATTTTTAACTAAAGCCCGTTTTTTGATTTCGTCTTCAAAATCTGAAGGCCAAGCTGGCATTGTCACATTTACAAATTCATCCAAGTCAGTTTTCAAATTTTTTCTTTCATCTTGAATTTTGCGAACAATGTCTCGCATTTCACCTTCGGCTTTAAGTTCTGGAGTTATATTTGTATCCAAGTTTGATTTTGAACTTCCTCCGATTACATTTTTTACATTAAGCTCTTCTTTAATAAGATCGAAATAATTTTCCAAACCAGTCTCAACTAATTCTAGTTTTGCTAACGGTTGTCTTAAACCAATTTGTTTTGCTTTACGAACTGCATGCCACTGTTCGATAATTTTTCTTACTTGTTCCATCTCGGTTAACATTTTTTTATCTGCATCAGTTAATTCTTTTTCTTTAGGCCAATCTGCCAAATGTACACTTTCTTCCTTGGTTAAATTTTTATAAATTTCATCAGCAATAAATGGTACAAATGGTGCAATTAATTTACAAACTGTAGTTAAAATTTGATATGAAGTCTGAAAAAAGTCAGTATCTGTTCTCCCGCGAGATCTTCGAATATACCACTGAGAAAAGTCACCAGAAACAAATTTTTCAATTTCACTCGTGGCATCATACAAATTGTAATTATCAAAGTTTTTAGTAACTTTGTTTACAACTTCTTGAAGTTTTATTAAAACCCATTTATCCAACACAGTAGCTGGTGGTTGGTAGTTGGTAGCTGGAATGAAATTATTTAAGTTTGCATAGGTGACGAAATAATTATAAGAATTCCATAAAATTAATAAAAATCTTTTTGTCACATCTTTCACTAAATTTGCCGAAAATCTAAAACTTGGACCAGGAGCAATAGCAGAATAAAAATACCACCGTGCAGCATCAGCTCCAACTTCATCAAACACGTCCCAAGGATTTACCACGTTACCTTTGGATTTACTCATTTTGTTACCTTTCTCGTCTAGTACATGCCCTAAACAAATTACATTTTTGTAAGCTGTGCCTTTGCCAAGAAGTGCTGAAACAGCCTGTAATGTATAAAACCAGCCACGGGTTTGATCGATTGCTTCTGAAATATAATCCGCTGGAAATCCCTGTGTGCCACTTGCAAAGGGCATGGCGCCAGAATCAAACCAGCAATCCAAAACAAAACTTACACGAACCATTTCACCAGTTTTACATTTTTCACAAGAGAATTTAATTTCATCAATGAATGGCTTGTGTAAATCCAAATCTGATAAATCTTTTTTAGCGAAACTTGAAAGTTCTTCTACGCTTCCAAGCAAAACCGTATGATTACAACCATTACAGCGCCAAATAGGAAGCGGTGTTCCCCAATAGCGACTTCGAGAAAGAGCCCAATCGCGATTGTTTTTAAGCCACTCACCCATACGACCTTCTTTAATATGTTCTGGGATCCAATTTACTGAAGCGTTATTTTTGAGAAGTTCATCTTTAACCGCTGTAGTTTTTAAATACCAAGAAATCATTGCGTAATATAAAAGTGGCGTGGAACAGCGCCAACAAAATGGATAGGTGTGTTTGATAGTTTCAGCTTTAAATAAATTGCCGTTTTTGTCGAGTGTCTCAATAATTTCTTTTTCAAGAGTTTTATTTTTTACAAATCTCCCGGCCCAAGTTGTAACTTCTTTTACAAATTCTCCTTTTTCATTTACTGAATGCTTCATTGGTAAATCATATTTTTTACCAAGCTTGAAATCATCTTCACCGTACATTACAGCTGTATGAACAATGCCAGTTCCCTCATCCATAGACACAAAATCGGCCGCAACTACAAAATGAGATTTTTGGTCATATTGCATAAAATCAAAAAGAGGTTCGTATTCAATATTTAATAAATCTTTGCCTTTAAATTTTTCTAAAACTTTTCCTTCAATTTTTAAATCTCCGAGTCTTTTTGTGGACATTATTAATTTTCCTTTTTCAGTTTCTACTTTTATATAATCCTCTTTTTCGTCCACCGCCAACGCAACGTTTCCTGGCAAAGTCCAAGGAGTTGTTGTCCAAGCCAGGAAATATGCATCGTCATTTTTGATTTTAAATTTAATGAACACTGATGGATCTTCCACGTCATCCTTGTAACCTAAAGACAATTCATGAGTAGAAAGCGAAGTCCCGCAACGAGGGCAATATGGCACAACTTTGTAATCTTCATATAACCAACCCTTATCCCAAATTTGTTTTAAAATATCCCATTCTTTTTCAATAAAAGAGTTGTCCATCGTTTCATAAGCATTTTCTAAATCTACCCAGTAGCCCAAGCGCTTGGTAACTTTTTCCCATTCTTCAACATATTCAAAGACACTCTCTTTGCATAATTTATTAAATTCTTCGATGCCATATTCTTCAATTTGGGGTTTACCAGAAATACCAAGTTTTTTTTCAACTTCAAGTTCCACTGGTAAACCATGGCAATCCCAGCCGCCTTTTCTTTCGACATAAAATCCACGCATAGTTTTGTAACGAGGGAAAATATCTTTAAAAGAACGTGATTCTACATGATGAATTCCCGGCTTGCCATTCGCGGTCGGTGGACCTTCATAAAAAACGAATGGCTTATTGTTCTTGTTTTTCTCTACAGATTTCTCGAAAATTTTGTTTTCATCCCAAAATTTCAAAACTTCCTCCTCCATCTTGGGAAAATTGATTTGTGGTGTAACTGAATTAAAATAATTTTTTGACATTGTCCTTGAAAGTTTTTAAGGGCGTATTTGAAGCGCGGTACCACCTTAATTTGTTCTTATTCTAAACTTAAAGCTCAGGGTTGATAATCCGTCACAGCTTTGAAAATAGTATAACAAACTATTTTTGTTTTACAAATCGCAAAGTATAAAAAATCAAAATTAACACTAAAGAAACAATTCCCCAAAACAAAAGATTCGGAACAGAAGTAATAGCCAATATGACAAGTGATGCAAAATTATAGAGAATCGTACCTGTTAAATCAGGTCCCGATTCCCCGAAGAAGTACATTAATTTAGGCCAACCGCAAAGTGTTCTTAGCTCGTCATACTCACCAAAATGCCATTCGATACAATGAAATGGAGCGCTAATTGTAGTCAGAAGAATAGAACCAATCACAGTAAAGAGAATTATTTTATTTTTATAAAGCCAAAAATATTTCAGAAGTTTATTCATAAAGAAAGTATAACAAAAATTTAGTGAATCTTTCTCAAGAATGCGGGGATTTCAAACTTATCTCCAAAAACATCTTCTTTCTGGTCATTGTCATTTTGTTGATCAGAACCACTTTCGTCGTTGTTGATAGAGCTAGTTGAAGTCACAGGTTCACTAACCACACCCTGAACAATTGGTTTTTGAATTGGTCGGCTCATTTGGGCTAGTCTTGATCTAGTTTCATCAAATCCAGTTGCAATAACTGTAATTCTAACTTGATCATTTAAATCATCTTTAATTACAGCACCAAAAATTACATTAGCATCTGGGTCGGCTGCTGATTTAATGATTCCAGCCGCTTCATCAACCTCAAACATGGTCAAGTCATTTCCACCTGCAATATTAAACAAAACCCCACGAGCACCTTCAATCGACAAATCCAAAAGCGGAGAAGAGATTGCCGCTCGAGCTGCCATTTGCGCACGATTTTCACCAACTCCAGTTCCAATTCCAAGTAAAGCCGAGCCTGCATCTTTCATAATTGTTTTAACGTCAGCAAAATCCAAATTAACAAGCCCCGAGTTAGTAATAATATCGGCAATTCCTCCCACAGCTTGACCTAAAACTGAATCAACCACTTTGAAGGCCTCAACCAATGTCATTTTGCGATCAATAACATCCATCAAACGCTGATTTGGAATAACAATTAAAGTGTCAACTACTTCTTTCAACTTTTCAATTCCTTCTTCAGCAGCCACCGCACGGCGGGTACCCTCAAACGCAAAAGGTTTAGTTACCACTCCAACAGTCAAAGCCCCAACTTCTTTTGCAAGCTTTGCAATTACCGGTGCTGCACCAGTGCCAGTTCCACCGCCCATGCCTGCAGTTACAAATACCATGTCAGAGTCAAGCATAAGCTCTTTCAATTTTTCAACAGATTCTTCTGCAGCTGCAGCTCCAATTTCAGGATTACCTCCAACTCCCAAACCTTTAGTTAATTTTTCACCGATTTGAAGCTTTGTTGGAGCTTTAGAAGACAGAAGAACTTGAGCATCAGTATTAACAACAATAAACTCAACTCCGTTAATCATGCCGGAATCAATCATGGAAGAAACTGCATTTCCACCACCACCACCAACTCCAATTAGTTTTATTTTTGCGATTCTTGCAGAATCAGGTTTAACAAGTGCCATATAATATTAGTAAGCAGGATTGTATATTGGGCAGAGGAAAAACTCAAGGCAGAAGATCTCGGATTGTATTAACAAACTTACCTAAAAATCCTGCTGAGGGTAGTTTCATCTTTTTGAACGGTGATGTCAAGTTCTGTTGCGGAGCTTGCTTTGCTCCAAAATGTAAAAGCCCAAGAACTGTTGAAAAAGCTGGGGCCATAATATCATCAATTAATCCTGCAACTTCTTTTGGTATTCCAATCCTTGCAGGAAGAGACATCATTCGTTTGGCAGAATCCATTACCCCCGCAGTTTCTGCTCCTCCTCCTGTAATAATTACACCAGAAGGAATTCTATTAGCTAAACCTTCTCTTTCAAGCTCAAGCCTAACCATAGTAAATATTTCATTTAATCGCGGCCTTATTATTCCCTCAAGAAGAGTCTTTTTGGAAACTTTTCTTATCTCCGTTACACCAAGTTCTTCAAGATTCATTTCATCAGATCCATCTTCATCTTTCTTTTTCTTTGCAGAAAGTGCTAATTTTATTTTTTCTGCAGTTTCTAGAGAAACTCTTAATCCTATAGCTAGGTCATTCGTAACATTTTTGGCCCCTATTGGAATTACACCAGAATAGGCTACCGCTCCATCAATAAAAACTGTAATCGAAGTTGTTCCTCCCCCAATGTCTATCAATACACATCCTAACTCTTTCTCAGTTGAAGATAAAACTGCCTCGGCTGAAGCAAGTCCTGAAAAAACCAAACTTTCAATTTGAATCCCTACCTCGTTTACTGCTTTTTTGAGATTTTTAATCGCCGAAGAACCCGCCGAAATTATATGAGTGTCAACTTCAAGCCTAACTCCACTCATGCCAGTTGCATCCTTTATACCAGATTCACCATCTACAACAAATTCACGAGGAATTACATGTATAATCTCACGGGAAGTAGGAAGAGAAACTGCCGATGCAGCTTCAATCGCCCTATCTACATCATTTTGTGCTATTTCACCATTCGGATCACTTATAGCTACAACTCCATGGCTATTTTGCGAATGCACACTTGCCCCTCCCAAAGCTATATATGCAGATTCCAAGTTATAACCCGCCATTCTTTCAGCAGCCTCAACCGAAGAAACTAAAGCCTCAACTGCTTCATCAATATCTACAATCTGACCTTTTTTAATTCCCCTCGACTCAACTGAAGACACTCCTACAACATTTATAGAAGTTTCTTGAGTGTTTGGATCTACAAGAATTTGGCTAATTAACGTAGTGATTTTTGAAGAACCAATTTCTAAAGCTCCTACAATTCTTGTTTTTGACATTTAGTTATATATTATCTTAATACAGGATTTTTAAAACGTAAATCAATTTCGTGATATTCACCTACTTTAGAATAAACCAATCTTAAAGATCCCAACAAAATTTGAGAATCTCCACTCAAAGGGAATATTACCTTAATACTTGGTGGAAGTTCAACGACCAAACTATCGTCTTCAATCTTTCCGTTATCGATTTGATACATTTGATTAACTCCTTGCATTAAATTTAAAGCAAAAAGATGTTTTTGATCTACGATTTCTCCAACCTTTTTCAGATTCCCAAGAACAGAAACGCTTGGCAAAGCTGTGTCGCTACTAGTTCCTAAAACTCTTCCATTTTGATCAATAGTTACTACTTGATTAGTATCGTTTTTGAGCATGAATGACGGTTTTTTAATCAACACATCTACACGCAAAATATCGGGAAGTTTAAAGTGCATTGAGAAATCGGTAACTAAAAAATTATTTTTTAAATATTTAGCTGTCTTTTTCTTTGTTTGGTACAAGTTATCGCCAGATTCTAATTTAAACGGACAATTTCCATATTGAGTTCTACACTCAATCTTAACTTTAACAACAAACGGAGACAAGACAAACAATGCAACGATAATACAAATTACAATTACTTTAGACATACTTAATTAGAAGATCTACCAATTTTTCTGCAGCACCTAAATCAGGACTTTCTTTGGAAGCTATTTTATGAACAATCATATTTTCAATAGCAATTCTCAAGCTTTCAGGATTTACTTCGGTTTCAGCCATCACTTTTGCAATCCCAAATTTTAAAGCATACTGAGCATTTTTAACTTGCTCGTCCATAAAGGTTCTAGGAAGCGGAATCAAAATTACTGGCCTTTTGGTTGCCAAAATTTCACTTACAGTTGTGGCTCCCGAACGAGAAAGTATTAAATTAGCTTTTTCATAATATTTATACATTTCCCTGGGATCAACAAAAGCAATTACTTCATAGTTTTTTGAAGCGTAATTTTTATATTTCTCAAAATCTCTTTCTCCAGTAATGTGAATTACATTATATTTCTTAATTAATTCAGGAACTATTTTTATTATTTCTTCATTTATAAATTCAGAACCACGAGAACCGCCCATGACCAAGATAGTGAATGGTGAATCGTGAACAGTAGACAGTGGAACAGACAAAATGGATGACATGATTGGATTTCCAGTTACAACAGATTTTTCTTTAGGAAAAAACTTTTGACTTTCAATTCTAGCTAAGGCAATTTTTGTTGCAAAAAATGAAGCGGCCATACTTGCCCTTCCG
The DNA here is from genome assembly GCA_035494495.1 of Alphaproteobacteria bacterium. Lineage (GTDB taxonomy): Bacteria > Patescibacteriota > Microgenomatia > UBA8517 > UBA8517 > DATJGY01. Next base: position 18,475 of record DATJGY010000035.1, on the reverse strand, counting down.
GCAACAACTGTCTGTTCATGAAGAATAATTGGAATTCTAAAAACCCAAGCCCAGAAAACAACTGGAAATGATGCATACCCACCAAGAGACAAAACGACTTTCGGCCAAAGTTTAATGAGTACAAAAAATGCTTGAATAAAACCAAGAGGAATTTTAATAAGCGAAGGAATTGTGTATTTTGTAAACTTTGTTTGTAGCTTCCCAGCATCAATTGGGTATATTTTTACTCCTAGATCTGTATATATTTTATACTCTATCGTTGTCGCATTAGAACCCTCAACTGCTTTTTTACTACCAACCCATGAAATTTCGACTTTTTGATCTTTAAATCTTTTCTGGAGTTCTTCAATAACAGCAATACCAACTGTTGCAGCATGACCACCAGTTAAAACAATTTTAATGGGTTTTTCTTTTTGGTTCGATTTTTCCATATTTACTAATATTAAGCAATATTCCACACGCTGTCATTACCATTATAAAACTTGAGCCTCCATACGATACAAAGGGTAATGGAATCCCGGTTAAAGGTACTAGAGCTATCATTGAAGCAATATTTAAAAATGCTTGGCCACCAATCCATGCAGAAATTCCAACTGCGGCAACTTTTGTAAATTTATCAGGTGCTTTAATCGCAATACTCAAACCCTTAAAAATAAAATATCCAAACATCAGTATTAAAACTATTGATCCAATCAACCCCAACTCTTCGGCAATTACAGCAAATATAGAATCGGTTGATGATTCTGGTAAAAACAAATATTTTTGTTTTGAGGCCCCAAGGCCAACTCCAAAAATTCCACCAGATCCCAATGCAAGCAAGATTTGCCTAATGTGATACGACTTACCAAGCGGATCTTTTGTTGCCTCAAAAAAAGTTAGAAGTCTGTCTTTTCTATAAGATGAAGAAAGTATCAAACCAATAGTACCTAAAACTCCAGCTCCCAATGCGCCAGCAAAATACAGAAGATTGATATCAGAGACAAAAATTTGTGACAGAGCAAAAATAGCAACCACAAGAGTGGTTCCTAAATCTGGTTGCAACATAATTAAACCTGCAATTAAGGCAAGTGGAATAAAATAGGAAAGTGCACTTTTCCCTTTTGATGCAACTTTTGCGAGATAAAGACACAAACTTAATTTAATAAGTTCAGAAGGTTGAAAGTTAATAGGTCCAAATGAAATCCAACGTCTAGCTCCGAGCGCCGTGAATCCAAAATGAGGCAAAAGTACAAGTATAAGAAGAGTGATTGATATAAAAAAAAGCGGCGTTGCAACCTTTTCCCAGAGAGAATAATGGATTTTAGATATAACAAACAATACAACTAAACCAATCCCCGCCCACATAAGTTGCTGTTTTAGGAAAAAAAATTTATCTCCATAAGCGCTTAATGCCTGAGGAGCTGAAGCATCAGCAATGGCAACAAGACCAATAAAAACAAATGTGAGGATTAGGATTAATAAATTTTTGTCACCCTTCATTATGCTTTGCGTAAAATACCAACGATGTGGGAATGTGTGAATTTAGACAAAAATGGAATAGAAATTATTTTTTTAGAAACTTGATAGGTTAAATTGTCAAAAGAAGTGTAACTTACATCTTCATTAAGAAATAGCTTTTCTACTTTAAACATATTGTTTGTGTATTTTTGAATGTTACTTAAAGTATTGGCTTTGTAATGGGTCGGAAATATATCTTCAGATTCTCGACCAAATAGAAACTTGTTAAGTAAATGGTTTAAATTTAAAGACTTCAAATTATGTATTGTTTTAAGAGGAAGATATTCAGAATTTGGAGTCGCAAAAAAGAATAATCCACCAGGTTTTAAAACTCGATGTATTTCCTTAAAAACGGCTACAGGATTTTCTAAATGCTCCAATACCCAAAGACTTATTACAGCATCAAAACTATTACTTTTAAACGGCATTTTCCCCAAATTACCAAAAACTATCTCATCTAAACATATATTTTTCTTGGTATAGTCCGATTTAACATCTAATCCCACCGCCCAAGCAATTTTTTTACGATTTTCATCAATAACATAATTACCATTTCCACAACCAGCATCCAAAATTTCTGAGTTAGGTTTCACTAACTCTTTAAACTTTTTGGTCAAATATATTTGAGTATCATCCCAACTTTCACCTTTTTCTTTTTTATAAAGAGTTTTAAACTTGATTTGCTTCTTTTCTTTGGAATTTAATTTCGAATAAATATTAATGTAGCCTTTTTCTAAAATTTCTGATTTTGGATGACTTTGTAAAATACTTTTCATTTTTAAATTGTAGCAAGCCAAAGGCCAAAAATCGCTAGCATAATTCCCATTAGCCATGCGCGCATAACAATTTTAGGCTCCTCCCAGCCGAGAGCCAAAAACGTATTGTGCAGAGGAGACAATGGAAGCAGGGGTCGTTTTAAAAATTTCCATCCCAACATTTGGATTGCAGATGAAGTAATTTCAATAATAAATATTCCACCAATTACAATTAGCGCAATCAAGTTTCCAGTCAAAAGCCCAATCACAGCAAGCATGGCGCCAAAAGACAAAGCTCCGGTGTCACCTAGCCAAATTCTCGCAGGCCAAATATTGAAATATAAAAATGAAATGAGTGTTCCTATCCAAAGACCGATAAAGAGGCTTAAAGGTGTATCAAGATGCCCTGCAGCTATTACTCCGAATGCTGCCAAGCAAATCAGCAAAAGTCCTATGGAAAGTCCGTCCAAACCATCAGTGATATTAAAAGCATTGGTAAATGAAACAATTACAAATGCGGCAAATGGAATATACCAAATTCCTAAGTCAAGAACCGTTCCAAAAATTGGAATGTGCAAAATATGGATTCCCAGCAAATAATAAATCAAAAATCCAACCGTAAAACCCAAAATCCACTGTAAACCAAACTTTTGCCACCTGCGAATGCCAAACCACAAACCTAGCATTCCCTTTGTAGGCCGGCCCAAATTTTTAACATAATCATCAGAAAATCCTAACAGACCAAAAGAGATAAAAGTAAAAAAGATAACAAACAATTCATTGCGAAGAGGATAGGCGGTTGTTATAAAAACTCCCAAGCGGGAAGAAAGTGGAAATAAAATTGCAAAAAGAACTGTAACCAAAATTATAATTAAAATTCCTCCTCCAACTGGTGTGCCAGCTTTTTTGTCATGTAATTTGTCAAAAAGAGGAATATTTCCTGTTTTGGGTGCCTCTTTTCTCCTAGTCATTCGCAACTTATACAAAAGATCTATAAAAGGAACAATTACAACAAAAGAAATTAAGAAGGAAAAAATAGTAAGTCCAAGGGCTAAAGTCATGAAATTTGGAGTTGGCATATGTCCGAATATTATAGCAGATCTAAAGTACGCAATTTCCCCATTTTTTCCATAAGCTTGTTATATGGAACAGTTATCACCTCAGAACTTTGAAGTCCAAAAACCTTTTCTACGTCTTGGTGTTTATTTGGAGGAAAGTTTAAAATAGCTGATTTATGAAAATCGTCAATTGTATACAGACCAATAGTTCCATCTTCATAACCATATTCTGTATAATCCATATTGATTATATTAGCTTCTTTAAAACCGCGGCTTTTTAGCCACTTAAGTCCTTTTTGTTCGGAATCTACTTTGAAATCCTCTACCGAAACAAAATTCCCATCTATATTTTTCCAGACATGAACTTCAACCCTATCAGGATACACAACGATTTTTTCAACATCATTACCATCTTTCTTACCATAATAATGCACTGAAGTAACTTCCCTAATTTTTTTAAGATTTTTTTGTCTTATTAAATTTTGGATAAATTCAAAAGAATCTATTTGATATTTCTTTTCTTGAGATTTAGTAGCCATAATTTAATCTATAAATTCCAATATCTGAGGTAATTTCTTAATTCTTTCTTTTGATCCAAAATGTCCACCATTCTTAATTAAAACAAATTTTGCATTCAACCTCTTACTTGTATCTTCCGCAGAAATTTGGGTGTAGTAAGGATCATTATCTGAATGAATCACAACGATATTTTTAACATTTTTCTTAATCTTTGCATGGTTTATTTTATTTTTCCAAAACAACTTGTGCCCTTCGCACAAATCATCATAATCCCAAGCAGAAACTAAAATCATTTGTTTATATTTAAATTTTTCAGCCAATCTCATAGCCAGTAAATTGCCCAGACTGTGACCAACAATAATTGTGTCTTTATCAATTACTTTTAAAGATTCTATGTATTTGAGAATTTTACTCATATCGGGAACATCCTTACGCATTTCGGGAATATCTGGAAAATATGTAGTGTAACCTTTTTTATCAAGTTCTTTTTTAAGCCACGGATACCAATTATCTGTAACTTTAGAATACCAACTTTGTAGAAAAAGGGCTTTTTGAGATTTCATTTTGGTAATTATAACCTTCTAAAAACTTTTCTCAAACTCTCAAAACCATAAGTTATCCAATACAAAAGTGAAATTGGGAGATCGTGTGCATGAAGCCAGTCGATTCTTTCTCCCCCAAAACCAGTTTTAAAAAGTGTAACACCAGCAAATCTATGTTTAGGATTATCGTTTGGCGCTATTCCCCAAAAATTATAATATTTCATCTCTCTTTTTTTAGCCTCTTTAATTACCTCCCACTGTAAAAAATAGGAAAATGGAATTTCATTAAAACCAGAAACTGAACCGCTAAAGTGATAGTAAGCAGTATCTCCATAAAAAATAATAATCGCCGCTGCTAAAACTTTTTTATCTTTTCTACAAATAAAAACTGCAGCATTGTCATTTTCCACAAATGACTCAATTTCAGACTCAAAAAGTTTCTGCGAGAATCCCACAAATTTATGGCGTTTAGCAGTTTCTTTTTGAAGATCAAACAAAATACTAGCTGACTTTGGATCTTTAGAAATTTCTAAATCCAATCCCAAAGTCAAACTTTTCTTTACTAAATATCGAGTTGACTTTCGCATACCAACTAACAGCTCTTCTTCAGATTTTGAAATATCGAGAATCCAAGTATTTTCAGCATGCAAATGCATTGGCGCTGAAATAAATCCTAATTTTTCAAAAAACTTTTGGCTTTCTGCAGAATCTTTAATTTCTGGTCTAACTCTTACAAACCAAACTTTTTCTTCTTGGGCTAGTTTTTTAATTTCTTCGACAAAGAAACTTACTATTTTTTTGTCATCCCAATCAATAATTGGACCACCAGGAATTATCAAATGTGGGCCACGTTTTGCGTCTTCTTTGATTAACAAACAAACCCCAACAAGTTGGTTATCTTTTTTAAAACCTAACCGAAAAATTTTTACACCAGTTTTTTCATTGGTCTCTCCCCAAGCCCAAGACTGCAAAAAAGAATATGGTTTTTTGGAAAGTATAAATTCTTCCCAAACTTTTTTATCAGTTATTATTTCTGTTGTGTATTTTGCCATTGGTTAACAAGTGCCGAAATTTTTTCAGCATCTAATTTGGAAACATTTATATGTGTCGGTAGATTAACAATTCTATCAGATATATCTTCAGAAACTGGACATTCTCCAGAATAATTTGTTAACTTTAAAAATCTTTTCGGTGCAATTGGCGCATCATACCAAATGTCCGAAATAAAAATTCCAAATTGTTTTAAATATTTAATCAATTCTTGCCTTTTATTAATTAACAAAGAAAATCTTAAGACAGAATTTACTGTCTCACAATTTATTTTACTCTGATAGAGATCTGCTATTTTTCGTCTATGCTCCAAATTTTCTTGCAATTTCGAAAATTGAAATTTAACAAGACTACAATACCAACTTGGCAACTCGTGATAATTTATCGTTTTGTTATTCACAGGAGTAGATAAAATATTTAATTTCTTTAGGAAAAAATGCAACAACTTTCCAAAACCAATTTTATATGTTTTTCTAATTAAAAATGTAAACAACGGATAAAACCTGTCTTTAATTTGTTGACTAAAAGCAATTTTTTCAAGCGAAAAGTTATTTAATAAGTTTTGATATTTTTTATTTCTAATTATTAAAGCTCCACCAGAAATCGCATCAATTACTTTGTCTTGTCCAAAAGATAAAACGACAAAATCTCCATATAAACCAGTGTTTTCATTACCAATACTGTGAGCTAAATCTTCAATTAAAATAATATTTTTCTCCAAACAATGTTTTTTGATTTTTACAATGTCACAAGAAATTCCCAAAGTATTTTGAATAATTAAAACTTTTAGATCTTTATGTTTTTTAATTTCTTCCAAAGAAAAGTTCAAAGTTGATTTATCAATATCAAGATAAATTGGAGAGTAATTTGCATTCACTACAGATTTATAAACTGCATAGCATGTAAAACCTGTAATCCCAACTTTTGTCCCTTTAGGTAAATTTAAAATATCCAAAGATAATTTAATAGCTTCTCTACCTTTGTATAACAAGACGGTTTTTCCATCGTACTTCGTACTTAAAAAACTAATTAAATCTAATTTATTTTTTTCACTATTCGATGCAAACAAAGATTTAAAAACAAAGTTAAAATTATAATTAGAACCAAGAGAGTTAAAGATCATTTTTTAGAATTTCTACAACCTGTTTTGGATGAGTATAAAAAGGCGAATGTTTTGCATCTTTAATTACCTTTAATTTGGAATTCTTAATTAATTTATGTATTAAGTTGGCATCCGAAAGTGGTGTTGTTTTATCATTCTCTCCCCAAATGATAAGTGTTGGAATGTCTATTTTTTTGAAAGTTGAAGTTAAATCGAAGTTTATTAAATTTATCATAGATTTTTGCATATTAGGATTTGCTTTATGATAATCTTGTTCTCCGGCTAATTTATACAAAATTTCTTTTAGAATTTTCGAAGTTGTTAACTTCTTACCAACTTTTGCCAATATTCCAAAAACAAATCTTTTAATTTGTAATAAAAATTCTTTGTGATAAATTCCAGCGCTATCCATCAATATTAATTTGGCAACTTTTTCGGGGTGATCGGATGCGAAGTAGGTTGCAATCCTTCCACCATTAGAATGGCCCACTAATACAACTTTCCCTTTTTCTTTATCAAGTTCTTTTTTAAGCCATTCAGAATATTTTTCTATATCCCAGACTTCATTAGTTTCAGAAGTTAGGCCAGGAATTTTTAAAAATTTGAAACTAAATCTTTCCTTTTTTAAATTTTTTTCGAACTCTTGCCATTTATCTAAAGAGTATGTCCAACCATGTAAAATTATTATCATAGCGTTAGCTGAATCTCATAATCCAAATTTCTTTCTCCTGATTTCCCAAACTTTTTCTCGCCTTACCAAATATTGAGTATCAGATTTATTTTTTAATAAATTTTCAATCACACCTTCCAAAAATCTAGCGCCTTTAAATAAAATTATTTCTTCACCAGTAATATTAGTCTCTAAATAATCTAACACTTCTTTGGGATTTAAAAAACACATAACATTGGTTTTGTCTTGTAAATTTTCAAAAGTATACTTAGTAATTCTAGGTCCCATCAAAACTATTTTTTCAAAGTCGTACTGAGAAATAATTTTTGCAAGTTTGACATGCTCTTCTTCTTCAACTTCCCCTTGTTCTATCATATCTGCCAACACCACCCACTTTTTCTGCGCTTTAATATTTCCAAACATATTGATCATTGCCTTCATTGAATCAAGATTTGCGTTGTAAGTACTATCAATTAGAGTTGTATTTTTGACTCCCCTAAAAAAACTACTTCTTCCGTTTGGTAAACTGAAATTCGAAAAACTCTCATCAAACTTCATATCTAAATAACCAATTAACTTTTTACACATTAAAATAGATGTTGCAACTTCCATTGGCAATAAATAATTAAAACTATAATTTTCATTTTCTATTCTGTAATGGGTCTTGCCTAAACTTATTTCGTAACTTTCCAAACTTCTAATAGAAACATTTTCTATTTCGCATTTGGCTCTTTTTAATTCATTAACCAAAAGCATAAAGTCTGAATTTACTATAACAAGGTTTTTGGTTTTTTCGGCGAAGTAGCCAAATTCATACACAATTTTTTCATCTATTAATTTTGATTGTCCGAAATTCGCGCTATGAGTTCTTGAAACATTTGTCCATAGAGTTACTTCAGGTTTTAGCAGTTTACTTAAAAATTTTCCTTCGCCAGGTCTATCGCAATCAGCTTCAACTATATATAACTTTTCTTTTGGCAAAGTTTTAAAAATTGCAAATGGAGCCTGCAAAAACAATATCGGCCACTCCCAAAGTGTTAAATCCTTTCTGTGCAAATCCAAAATATCAAAAGGTATACCGAAGGAACTATTGGCATGATGAGAATACTTAGCTTGCTGTCCAATTTGAGACTCAATCAAATGTAACAAAGTTGTCTTGCCGCTTGATCCAGTAATTACAATTATTCTTGGCTTCCAGAATTTAAGTCTAACGGCAGCAAAAAAAGCAAAATAAGCGGCCATTGGAAAATAAAATACTTTTTTAAATTTTTGAAACATATTTTTTAAACTGCTCTGCTCTATCTTTATAATCTTTAAACATGTCAAAAGATGTGGCAGCTGGAGAAAGTAAAACTATTCCATTTTTTGGAGTTATATCATGAGCCAATTTTACAATTTTATTCATTGTCGTAATTCCTAAATTATATATTTTTCCTGAAAAGTTATTTTTTACCAAAACCTCTTCAATCTTGTTTGCAGTCTGGCCGATCAAAATAATATTTAAAACATTTTTTCTTTTCTTTAAATCTTTACCTAATATTTCAAAATCGATTCCTCGATCAAAGCCACCTAAAATTAAAGTTATATTTTTATTTTCAAAACTTTCAAGTGCTGCAATAGTTGCTTGAGGAATTGTTGCCAAACTGTCATCAACAAATAAAATATTGTTTACAATTCTAATTGTTTGCAACCTATCATCAAGTGGTACGAAGTTTTCAATTCCATTTTTAATTTCTCGATCATTAATATCTAAAGATTTGCAAACCAAAATTGCAGCTTTGATATTGTTTAAGTTGTGTTTTCCTAATAAATTAGTTTTGTAACTCTCTAATTTATCGTTTGTAGAAAAATTAAATTTTTTTGCTTTTGATTTTTGAGCAATATTATTCAATTCTTGAAAGTCTGAACAGTAAATAAAAATATCATTTTCATCTTGGAACTTTGTAATGTTTGCTTTAGCATTAAAATAATCTTCAAGACTTTCATAATAATCCAAGTGTTCTGGGAAAATATTAAGTAGTATCGCGATATGAGGACTGACATTTATATTAGTTAAATGAAAAGACGATAGTTCGTAAACAAACAAAGTTTTTTTGTTTGCATTTTCTATAAAATCTAAAGCAGGTTTTCCAATATTCCCTATTAACTTTACATCTTTACCAGAAGATTTAAGGATATGATAAATTAAGGATGATGTTGTACTCTTACCTTTTGTTCCAGTAATTCCGATTGTTTGGTTTTTAAAAAGATCTAAAAATATTTGTGTTTGAGAAGTAAATTTAACTCCCGCTTTTAGTGCTTCTTGAATTTTATCAAGTTTCCAAGGAATTCCAGGAGATTTTACAATTACATCAAAATTTTTTAAATTATCTAAATAATTTTCACCATTTTTTTGATCGGCAGTCGAAATATCTAAGTTAGAAAAATTTTTATTTGAAAAATTCTTATTTAGAAAATCAAGAGTACTTTTTCCTTCTCTTCCCATTCCTAAAATTAATATTTTTTTGTTCTCAAAGGTATTTTTTAAGTAGTTGTTCATATTCTTTTGGCAGATTATTTTTGTTATTCCAAGAAGTTAATATTTTTTTATCACCAATCCCAAGAGCAAATTTTAATTCTTCTCGAGTTCCAACACACTCAAATGGTTTGACTTCTGTTTCCGAAATTAAAGAGTTTAGCATTGGTTTTAATGACTCATCTTCCAGTAAATTTTTACCAAATACTTCGATAGTTTTATCTTTAAGAAATGGATGAAATAAAATAAACGTCGATAAGCATTTTGGACATTTTCCACACCAAATATTTTCTTTTTGTCCCACATTGCAACTTCTAATTACTGAAAAATATTTACCAAACCTAGAAAATATTTTTGTAATTTGTAAATCATATAGCGGCCGCAAAAAACTAAAATAGTCTACATTCGATAAATATTTTTGATTATATTCTCTGAACTTGTTTTCAAAATCCAAAGTTTTACTATATTGATGATTTATACTTTGCCCCAAAAATTTTGTATTATCTTCTTCTGAACTTTGCTCGTTAGAAAAAACCACAGTCTTATGATTATTTAAAATTGCAGCCAATACGCTAGTAAAAGATAAGAGTGCCGTAAAAGGTGTATGGCCATTCGGAAAACCTTGTTTATTTAAGTCAAATAACTTTTTATCGATGTATCTTTCAACTACAACTTTATTTACTTCTGAGATGTCCGCTGTTTTCATAGAAGCAACAGAGGGATTAAGAAAAAATGCTGAAACATTTTTAAAATTTTTATTTAATATTTCAAGAGTTACACTTGAATCCTTACCGCCACCAACAGGTACCAATATTGCATCGCCTGTAACATTTACTTTTTGAAAATTATTTTTAAAAGTATCTACTGATTTAAAATTAACAAAGTTTTCATTAGTAAAATCTATATTATTTTCGTAAAAAAATTGGCCCATACCTTTTAGTAATAAATCTTTCCACCAGGCAAGTTGATAATCATCTAAATTGCCACATTCAATAATAATTTCAGGAGTCACAAAAGCTTTCCAATAACTCAACAGTTCTACAAGTCCAATATTAAAAACCAAATTATTAATTACCAATTTATTTTTTTCTACAACCTCTTGAGTTACATTCTTAAAAATAAGTTTTGGAGAAAAAGAATATTTATCATCAGCTGCAAAATTATAATCAATAACTAAATCATTATTTTTCAGATTCCAAGAATAACTTTTGTAATAAAACTTTTTCATATAAAATTAATTAGTTGCACTTCCCTTTCTAACTTTATACTAAATTTCTTATACACATCATTAATTATTTTTTCTGATAAATCAAAGATGTCTTTCGCTTTTGAGGTTCCCTGTGGATTAATTAAAACCAACGCGTGATTTGCAGAAACCGCAGCGGTTTTATGAACTTTCCCTTTCCATCCAGCCTTTTCTATTAACCAACCTGCAGCAATTTTGTATTTATCTTCAAAAGAAAAAGTCTTGATGTCTGGATATTTCTTTTCTAAGTCATCTTTGATCTTTATATTTACAATTGGATTTTTAAAAAAACTTCCAGCATTACCCACTACTTTTGGATCTTCAAATTTTGTAGATCTAATTGCAAGAACCGCATTTCTAACATCACTAAGAGTTGGAATTTTAATTTTATTTTCTTGTAAATAATTTTTTAAAGAGTCATATTTTATTTCTGGTTTTTTATTTTTATGAAGTCTCAAAGTTACTGAGATAATAATATATTTTTGCCATTTTTGTTTTTTCTTAAAAATACTTTCACGATAACCGAATTGACAATCTTCTTTATAAAAAGTGACAAACTTTCTTTCCCCAATGCTATAGGCTTTAAGTGATAAAAAGGTATCAGCAAGTTCTTGTCCATATGCGCCTATATTTTGAATCGGTGCAGCTCCAACTGTTCCAGGAATTCCCGATAAACATTCAATTCCTTGAAAATCTTTTGCAACAGTTTTTTCAACTAATTTATCCCAATTTACACCTGCTTCTGCAATAACTGTTCCGTCATCATTAATCAAAATTTCGTCTCCAATATATTTAATTACTACTCCAGAAAAATCTTTGTCTGAAACTAAAATATCAGTTCCATCACCAATGATAAAAATTTGAAAATTGTTTTCTGTAGCAAAATTAAGTGCAGTTTCGATTTCTTTTATATCTCTAACTTCAAAATATTTTTTTATTTTTCCACCAATTTTAAACGCAGTTATATCGGAAAATTTTATTGGAAGAATATTTAAAATTTCCCTCGCCCACTCATCACTTTTTCCAGCACCCATGACAATGACTACGTCATAATTTCCAATTTTCACTGGCGAAGCCAACAAAGTTTTCCAATTTCCAATCAAATTACCAAAACTATCAACTCCTAATGCGTTTTTATGGTTTGAAACTTCTGCAACTTTTTGAGGAGTTATAGATTCATCAATTTCGTCCCTCGCTACGAAAATTGGCCCTATGATTACATCATCTGCGGCTTTAAAAACATTTTTATAATTTGGGAGAAGTGCTTTTGTTCTTTTATAACCATGTGGTTCTACAACTGCCAATATTTTTGCTTTAGGAAACTTTTCTCGTAAACCTTCAAGAGTAGTTTTGATTGCAGTTGGGTGGTGAGCATAATCACTATAAACTTTAATTCCATTTCGTTCACCAATCAACTCCGTTCTTCTCCCAATTCCTGTAAAACTTTCAATTGACTTGATTATATTCTCATCTTTAATTCCCAATTTCTTTCCCAATACATAAACCATGTTTGCATTTTTTTGATTATGTTTTCCTAGAATTTGTAACTTAAATTTTTTCTTTAAATTATCTTTTTCTGTAATTAATATTTTTTCTCCCACAAGATTTTTTGTAAATTTCTCGAAACTTTCTTTAACTTCTTTTTCATTTTTAAAAAAATCAGGGTGATCAAATTCAATATTATTAATAATTGCAATATCTGGATGGTAATGTAAAAAATTATTATTAAATTCATCCGCTTCAACAACTGCATATTTTCCGCGACCATTACGTGAGTTGCCATCCCATTCTGGAACTTTTGCACCAAGAACAACAATTGGATCAAAACCATTGTCAATTAAAAGTTTGCCTACCATTGCTGTTGTTGTGGATTTTCCATGAGTACCCGCAATACAAATTAATTTTTTATTTTTAAGTAAAATCGTTCCCAAAAATTTCTGCCAAGTCATTAAAATTCCTTTTTTTTGTGCTTCTAAAATTTCTGGATGTTTACTATTCTGATAAAAAAGTGCTGGAGAAACTACAACTAAATCTACACCCTTGATATGTTTAATGTCGTGTCCACCAGTTTCTAAATCACAACCTGTAACTTGATATCCCATTTCCTTAGTTAATTTTTCAACACCAGAAACACCACTACCACCAATTCCAACAAAATGTACTCGTTTAATTTTTGTCATTATTTAATCTTGCTGTCATCTTTTCCTGAGCTTTTTCAAGCTCTTCAGGAGTATTTATACCCTGCCATTCATCAGGATTTGGAAGCTTATAGGCTGATACACTTTCCTTTTTGGAAATTGCCATTTCAATAAGTTCAGTAATGTATCTTTCGCCAGTTATTTCATTTTTCTTAACAGCTGGCAAATTTTTAGTCAACCAATTTTTATCAAAAACATACAGACCATCATTAACCTCGCGAATTTTCTTTTGCTCGTCAGTTGTATTTTTTTCTTCAACGATCCCTGATACATTTCCTTTTTTATCTCTTAAAACTCTTCCCAAGCCAATTGGATTTTCCTTTTCTAAACTTACAAAAGTTAAAACAGATTTTTTATCCTGATGCATGCCAATTACATTCTTAATTGTTTCAGGAGTATAAAAAGCACTGTCATCTCCATTTATTACGACTATAACTTTTGAGTCTTTTGAAACTAGTTTAAAGCCACTTTCAGCAGCGTCAGCAGTTCCACCCTTTGGATTCTTTTGGAATGCAATTTTTACAGCTCCCTGAATAATTCGTTTTACTAAGTTTTTCCTAAAAGAAGTTACAACTACTATATCTTTGAAACCTGCTCTCCTTAGATTCTCTAAGGAATAAGAAATCATAGGTCTCCCACAAATCTCATGAATTACTTTTGGTTTATTTGACTTCATTCTAGAACCTTTCCCTGCGGCTAAAACTATTACAGATTTAGTGATGTCAGCGTTCAAGCAATTATAAATAGCCTCTTTATCTGACCAAGGATTTTCAAATTTACCATATGCCATAGTTTTTTCATGACCTTTTCCGAGAAAAGCCAGGGTATCGCCTTTTCGGGCAATAGATAAAGCATAAGCAATAGCTTCACCACGTTCAGGAATGCATACAAAATTTCCTCTTGCGTTTTGTTTGATTTGTCGCAAAATATTGAACACATTTTCACTTCTAGGATCTTCAGCTGTAAAAATTGAAAGATCCGCAACTTGAGTTGAAATATTACCCATTTTTGATCTCTTTTTGTGATCTCTTTCGCCGGCACAACCAAAAACCGAGATAAGTTTTCCGTGAGTTAAAGTTTTTAGATAAGTTAAAGCGGCTTTTAGAGAATCTGGCGTGTGTGCAAAATCTATAAAAATTTTAAAACCTTTATCGTTTTTCATTTCTTCAAGTCTGCCTTCCGGAAGGTCAAAAGAGTCAAGTGTTTTTAAAGCTTCTTGCTTATTTATTCCCAAAAATTCAACTGCATGAACTGCGGCTTCAACATTCAAATTGTTAAACTTACCAGGCAAAATATTTAAATCAGTTTCTCCTGGAGATATAACTTTGTACCTGCACGAATTAATAAAACTCATCTTAACTTTTTTATATTCTTTAAAAGTTTTATGATAATCTAAATGTTCGGGAGCAATATTAGTTAATACTCCAACTTCAAAATTAACTCCCACGACCCTCTTTTGGTGGATTGCATGTGAACTTACTTCAATAACTGCATATTCATAACCATTTTTAACCATCTTAGCCAATTCTTGATTCAGGGAAATCACATCTGGAGTTGTTGTATGGAAACCTTGTGTCGTGATTGACGAGATCAAACCCACCTTTTTACCTAATTTAGTTAAAATATGATAAATAAGATGGCAAGTGGTAGTTTTTCCTTTTGTCCCGGTCACGCCGATTACTTTAAGCTTGCTTGAAGGATTACCATAAAATTCTGAAGCTAATTCGCCTAACCTTTCTCGTGAATTTTTGCCTTGGTAAATTTCGACTGCTCCGTTCTTCCTTGCCTCATCGATATAATCATGCCCATCAACTGTCAAACCTTTTACTGCCACAAATACCCATCCCGGCTTAACTTTACGCGAGTCATTGGTAACTCCCAGTATTTTTCCCATCCATGCTATTATATACCAAATGATCCCAAAAAAGAGAGTTTTTCTCGTAGATTTCGATAACACACTGTTTGACACTGAAAAGTTAAAACAAGAAATTGAAAATAGACTTGTTAAGCAATTTTGGCAAACGTATGAAGATGTAATTAAAACCGATGGTTATAATAATGTGCCGAAAATTGCCGAAACTTTCAATAAGAAAGTAATCGAAGATATTTTCTATAAAGCAAATTTTAAAAAGTGCTTACTCCCGAATTCACTAGCAACTCTGAAAAATCTTCAAAAACTTGGTGATGTAAAAATTTACTCCCTCGGTCACCTTAACTATCAAGCCATAAAAATCAAAGGCAGTGGAGTTACCAAATTGGTTGGTCAGAAGAATGTAATTATTGAAGAAAACAAAAACTTAGAAATATTTCATGAATTCTTAAAAAACTATTCTCAAATTATTTTCATTGATGATAGGTCGGAGTATTTAGAAAAGGCAAAAGAAATTGATCCAAAAATTATCACTGTTTGGTTAAGATATGGAAAATATAAAGATGTTTCACCAAAAAATCCCGAGGCGATAAATTTTGAGATTTATTCAATTTCCGAAATCGTCTTATTTAACAAAAATATTACAAATTCTCAAATTGATCAGCTTATTAAGTTTACCAAAGCCGATTCTGAAGTTCAAAAATTTACTCACGACTTAGAAAGGTTCGCAAATCACGAAAGTTACAAAAATTGGATTAAAAACAAAAAGTATATTTATACTCTTACTGATAACAAAAATAATTTATTGGGAATCATTTGGTTTAGTAAAAAACAAATTCCTCAAGCTCCAGATTATCCCTATACTTTTGCTATTCGAGTTTACCCGCCAGCTCGGGGAAAAGGTTTTGCCAAAAGTTTTATGAAGATGGCTTTGAAAGACTTTGACAAAAAGAAAATTTGGTTAGCAACTACTAACCCAAAAGCTATTAAAATTTACAAAGATTTAGGTTTTAAAGAAATTGGAAAGCACGAAGAGGAAATTTTAATGGTTTTTGAGAATCGCTGACGCTAGAGCATCTGGATCATGCCTCAATAAATGAGCTTCTTTGAGATACTCACCTAGTTTAGCTTTGATGACTTTCAGTCCTGGAGAAATCTCTAGACATGCAGTCTCGTCAAGTTCAATGGCCCGTTTTTTCTCACCCTGATAAACTTTTACAGTTTCTTCATCAAATTCAGATATGTTAGATAGTAAAAAATTTAAACGCGTGTCAGAGCCCACATAAAAATTAAAAGCTTTCAAGAAATCTGAGGCTTGGAAATAATCAGTTTCGCCGGTTTTTTCGATTAAATTTAAAACAAAATATACTTTGGCATGGGATTTACAAATTGCTTCAGCTACACCTTCAACTAACAAATGTGGCAAAACACTGGTATATAAATCCCCCGGAGCAAAAACAATTTTATCAGCATGTTTTATAGCCTCTAAGACTTGCGGGTTACTATCGGCATGAGTAGTGAAATAGATCCTAGCGATATTATCTTTTGGATCAAAATCGGCTCTTTCTCCACGATTATCAATATTAGTTTCACCATTAATTTCAATGCCGTTTTTAGTAACACCAACCAATTGCAAATCTGTTAAAGTAGCAGGCAAAACTTGTGCTTTGATTCTAAAAAGTGACCTTTCAGCATCAGTTCCTCTATCTTGACCATGAAAAATGGCATCTAAACGAGCACCAATTAAATTTCCCAAAGAATGTCCTTTGAGAGGACCTGCCATATCCATTAATCGATCGTCAAAAAGACGTTGGGCCACACGTTGCTGTTCTTCGTCTTCCATTAAAGCCAGCAAACAAGATCGAATATCTCCTGGCGGGAGAATGCCCAATTCAGATCTTAATACTCCCGAGCTTCCACCACTATCCCATGTGCCAACAACAGCAGTAATTAGAGAAGTATCATTATATTTTTTCAAGCCATTAAGGAGTTGAAATTGGCCAGTTTTTCCACCGAAAGTTACTATTTTTTGATTATATTTAGTCATCTACTCGTGTAACATCAGCTCCTAACGAAGTAAGTCTCGAATCAATATTCTGATATCCTCTCTCAACCATTTCAATATTTTCAACTACACTTTTTCCTTCAGCTACAAGTGCTGCCAAAATAAGTGAAATTCCAGCTCTTAAATCTTTACTAAAAAGAATATCTGCCATAAGTTTGGTTTTTCCATTGATAATTACACGATGTGGATCGGCAATAAAAATATTAGCCCCCATTGAAATTAGATCATCCACAAAAAACATTCGCCACTCGTACATCCAGTCATGACAAAGAACAGTACCTTCAGTTTGGGTGGCCAAAACTATAAATGGACTCATTAAATCAGTCGGGAAACCTGGCCAAGGACGAGTCTGGAACTTTCGTCTGCTAGCCCTTAGGTTGGATGGAAGAATAATTAATTCGTCGTTTTTAGCCTCATGTTTAACTCCCATAGCTCCAAGGTATTCTAAAATCATTTTGTAATTTTCAGGCTCGAAATCCATAATTTTAACTTTACCTCCGGTAATCGCCGATGCTATAGCAAAAGTTCCACCTTCAATATAATCAGCCATAACTCTTTGTTCGGCGCCATTTAAATTTTTCTTACCCGTGATTCTCAATGTATTACTGCCCATACCTTGGAAATCAGCACCCATTTTTGCAACAAAATTCGAAAGGTCTCGAACATGAGGTTCACATGCAGCGTCTTCAATTATAACTTCGCCTTGGCTTGCAGCAGCCATCATTATACCCATTTCAGTCGCGGTTACCGACACTTCTTCAAGAAATATATTAGGGGTTTTCTTTTCTTTCCAATCTAAGAAAAATCTACCATCCTTTCTTTCAATTTCTACACCAAAATCTCTCATCATATTAAAATGAGTGTCCAAAAGCCTTTCTCCAATTTGATCTCCACCCGGTGGAGTAATAATTGCTTTGCCAAATTTAGCTAACAAAGCAGGCGCCAAAACCACAGATGCTCGTATTTTTGCAGACAGCTCGGCATCAATTTCATAAGAAGAAAGGCTTGTAGGATCAATTGTTACAGTATCAATATTTCTTGTAACTTTAGCTCCCAACTTCTCCATAATCATAAGCATTACATCAACATCTCGAATATTCGGAACATTGGTAATCGTGGAAGGAGAATCTGCAAGTAGGGTTGCAGGAAGGAGTTTTAAAACCGAATTCTTGTTGCCAGCAAGTCGAACCTCACCCTCCAGTTTATTTCCGCCGTTTATAATTAATTTTGCCATAATTTACAAGTATTGTATCACTGACTAGGTGCAATTCCCAAATATGGAAATAGATCGCGGGCGACAGAAAACCAAAGAGGAGCTGCAGTTTCAGCTGCCCAAGGAGAAGTTTGTGGTGATTGCAACGTAACCAGCATGATAAATTTAGGATTGT
>DATJGY010000034.1:0-14246 GCA_035494495.1 Alphaproteobacteria bacterium | reverse complement strand
AAGAGTTTCTGCCTTTTTATCTTTAAAGTAGTTAACAACTAATACACCAACGATCAAAACAACTAACGCACCCAATGCCATACTAATATTTTCCTCGTTTAGTTTTATATTTTTTAAAGTCTTTTTAAGATCAAAATTTTTCAGAATAATCACCTCGTTTCTTGAAGGGCAGAAGTGAGATGAATTTAAACCAGAAGCTAATTGAAGTCAAGGGGATGTCTTAGACTCAGAAACTTGGGCGGGATCGACGCGATTCGAACGCGCAACCTCTTCCGTGACAGGGAAGCGCTCTAGCCATTGAGCTACGACCCCAAGTTCATGTATTATATCAACAAATGACCAATCTTCAAATTGCAGAATTACTTCGTGATGTGGCTGCTTCTTATCAACTTAAAGATTCTAACAAGTACAAATTCCAGATCATTGCATATCAACGCGCCGCGGACGCCATAGAGCATGCCACAAGCGAGCTAAAAGATCTTTGGGATGATGGAAAACTTGACGATATTCCTGGAATTGGCCCTTCTATTGCTCAACATTTAGATGAGGTTTTTAAAACTGGCAAATCAAAACATTTTGAAGAAGTAATGAAAGATATTCCAAAAGAAGCCTTTAAACTCATGGAGCTTCCAGGAATTGGAATTAAGACTGCAATGAAGCTTCTTGCTGAATCTCCGAAAAGCGAGATAGAAGATTTATTAAAACAAGTTGAAATCAAAAACAAAAAATCCAAGCGCCATCTTTTGCCATATGCTGCAACAGTAGCTAAAGAAGTTATAGATTGGATGCTCAAAGACAAAAATATAGTTCGCATTGATCCACTAGGAAGCCTTAGGCGCCAAGTTTCTACGATTGGAGACATTGATATTTCTATAGCCACTCCTAAACCTCAAGAGGCTTTAGACCACTTCGTCAAATATCCACATGCTCAAAAGATTATTGAAAAAGGAACTCATAGTTCGTCAATTGTAGTTCCTGGAGGAATTCAAATAGACTTGATGGTTCAACCAGTTGAATCTTATGGTTCACTTTTGCAGCATTTTACAGGCAGTAAACATCATAATATTAAACTTCGTGAATTGGCTCTTAAAAAAGGTTTAAGTTTGAATGAGTATGGGATTAGTAAAGTGGGTAAAAGTGAAAAATTAAAATTTAAGAATGAAAAAGATTTCTATAATTATCTCGGTTTAGATTATATCGAACCGGAATTGCGTGAAGATCAAGGGGAGATAGAAATGTCTACAGCACACCGACTACCGCATTTGATTGAACTTCAAGATATCAAGGGAGATTTGCAAATGCATTCGAATTTTGATATTGAAACCAGTCATGATATAGGAGCTTCATCGATCGCAGAATTAGTTGAGAAAGCCAAAGAATTAAAATATGAGTACATTGCGTGTACAGAACATAATCCTTCCAAGAAAGGTCATAATGAAAAACGAATAGTAGAGTTGCTCAAAAAGAAGCGTGAAACTATTCGTGAAAAAGATTGGGGTATAAAAGTTTTCAATTCTCTGGAGATTGATATAAATAAAGACGGCAGTTTGCCAGTTCCCGAAGAAGGTTTGGCAACTCTCGATTTTGCTCTCGTATCAATTCATTCAGTTTTTGATTTGCCGCGTCAGGAGATGACAAAAAGAGTTTTGAAAGCCTTATCTCATCCAAAAGTAAAAATTTTTGCCCATCCAACTGCGAGAAAAATTAATGAACGGGAAGGTATAGAGCTCAATTGGCCTGAAATTTTTGATTTTTGTTTAAAAAACCACAAATGGATTGAGATAAATTGTGATCCAATGCGCTTAGATTTGCCTGACACTTTGGTTCATGAAGCAGTGAAGGCTGGTGTGAGAATGACTTTAGGGACTGATGCTCACCACAAAGATGGTATGAATAATATGCCGTTTGGAATTTCAGTTGCCCGCCGTGGCTGGTGTGAGAAAAAAGATATTATTAATACTCTAAGCGCCAAAGACTTGCAGAGTATGTTAGAATAGTTTTGTAATGATTTACATATTAATTGGAACCGTAGCAATTTTAATTTTTTGGGTTGTTTCTGTTTATAATTTTTTTGTTTCTAGTAAAACTCGAGTTGAAGCTGCAAATCAAGAAATCAATAACCAGCTTAAGCGCCAGTCTGAACTTATTCCAAATTTAGAATCTTCAGTAAAAGGTTATCTCAAGCATGAAAAAGGAATTTTAGATATGCTTGCTGATGCCAGAAAAATGATTTCACAAGGGAAAGATGCTTCCAAAAAAATTTCTGAGCTTTTGCCTAAATTGCAGATTGTAGTTGAAAGTAATCCGCAATTAAAAGGCTCGGAAGTTGTAACGAATTTAATGAATGAACTACGAGATACTAGTGACAAAGTGATGTACGCAAGACGTTTAATGATTGATTTAACTGCTGACTACAATGTTAAAAGAGTTACTTTTCCTTCAAATTCAGTAGCTAAGATATTTAATTTCGAAGCATTGAAAGGTTTAGAAGTTTCTGAATTTGAAACAAAAACTCCAAAGATTAGTTTGTAAGTAGTGTTATAATTGGTTATGTCTAAAAAAGATTTGAAAGCTATTGTTTGGAAAGAAGGAAATTGGTATGTTGCTAAAGCTTTTGGAATAGAAGTGGCTAGCCAGGGATTGACAAGGAAAGAGGCAATTGAAAATCTTCAAGAAGCAGTTGATTTATTATTGGAAGATGAAGAAGTAAGAATTTCTCAGTTTCTTATTCCTGATAATCCGCAAATAACTGCTATTTATGCCTAAGTTATATTCTTCTAGAGAAACAATAAAGACATTTCAAAGGGCAGGTTTTAATAAAATCACACAGAAAGGTAGTCATTTGAAAATGCGTGGCTTTTGGAATAGTAAACTTCAGACCATAATTATTCCTGTGCACAAACAAATTGCTTTTGGTACTTTTCAAAGTATATTAAATCAATCTGGAATGAGTAAGTCAGAATTTGAACAATTTTTAAAATAACCATGCAAAATATTTACGAAGTTCAATCGGCTAACAAATTTAAGAGTGCTATAGTTGTTGTTTGTTTTTTAGTATTTTCTTTTTTTAGCGTTTATATTTTGTCCAAAGCGTTTGGGCTTTACACAGGCTATGAACCTGGAGGTTTGGGATTTTTCGGTATTGCTTTAATAATTTCTGGAATTTCAACTTTTGTAAGTTACTATTTTAGCGACAAAATAGTTTTAGGGATTTCTGGCGCCCGAGTTGCAACTCCTCAAGAAGATAAACTTTTTACTCAAGTTGTTGAGAATCTTTGCATTGGAGCTGGAATTCCAAAACCGAAATTATATGTTATTAACGATACTGCCCCAAATGCTTTTGCAACTGGCCGAGATCCGAAGCACGCCGTAATTTGTGCAACAACTGGGCTTCTTTCAAAACTGAACCGGACTGAACTTGAAGGGGTTTTGGCTCATGAATTAACTCATGTTCGAAATTACGACACTAGACTTTTGTCTGTAGTTTCTGTGATGGTTGGTTTAGTGGCCCTTCTTGGCGATTGGTTTTTGAGAATGACTTGGTTTGGTGGAAGAAGTAGAGATAATGACCGAGAAGGAAATAGCTTTGGAGCTATCATTATGGTTTTAGGAATAATTTTTGCAATTTTATCTCCCGTTATTGCTCAATTAATCCAACTTGCAATTTCTAGGCGTCGAGAATTTATGGCAGATGCAGGAAGTGTTGAAATTACCCGCCAACCACAAGGATTGATTTCTGCATTGGAAAAAATTTCCCAAGATGAGGAACCGTTGGAAGCTGCAAATAAAGCTACAGCTCATTTGTATATAGTTAATCCATTTAAAAACAAAACTGGTCGAGCGATTGAAAAATTAGCTGGACTTTTTAATACTCACCCGCCAATTTCTGAACGAGTGAAAATCCTAAAAAATATGATATAGTTGGTTTTATGGCAAAGCTAACCCGTCAAGATGTTCTTCATATAGCCAAGCTCGCAAAACTCTCATTGACTGATGACGAGGTTGAAAAATTTACTGCTCAACTTTCTTCGATTTTGAAGTATGTAGATGAACTCAATTCTGTTGATACTTCGGAAGTTGATCCCACTAGCCAAACCACAGGTTTAGTTAATGTTTTTCGAGATGATGAAATTAAAACCGACCAAATTCTTTCTCAGGCCGAGGCACTTTCTGGAACTGACGAAACATACAATGGTTACTTTAGAGTTCCGACAATTTTAGAAGGAAGAACCGACAAATGAATTTACCTCTAACTATCAAAGAGACAAAAGCAGGTTTGTTGAATAAAAAATTCTCAGCTGTAGAACTTGTTGATGAATATTTAAAAAATATTGAAGCAAATAAAGATCTAAATGCATTTTTGACAGTAAGTCACGAAGAAGCCTACAAAAAAGCCAAAGAAATTGATAATAATCTACAAGATACTCCACTTTTAGGAGTTACAGTTGCTCACAAAGATTTGTATCTAACTAAGGGAATTAGAACAACTGCCGCCTCAAAAGTTTTAGAGTCATACATTCCCCAATATTCAGCAACGGTTGTTGACCGAATCGAAAAAGCGGGTGGAATTACGCTTGGAAAGACCAATTGCGATGCTTGGGCTCATGGAGGATCGGGAGAAAATTCTGACTTTGGACCAACAAAGAATCCTTGGAATAAGACCCATGTCCCTGGTGGATCTTCGAGTGGTTCGGCAGTTGCGGTTGCTGCCGGTTTATCTTTAGTTGCAACTGGAACTGATACTGGTGGATCGATTAGACAACCTGCAAATTTTTGCGGAGTTGTGGGCTTGAAACCAACTTACGGGGCGGTTAGCCGCTATGGAGTAATTGCTATGGCTTCATCTTTAGATACGATGGGTTCTTTTGGAAGAACCGTAGAAGATGTAGAAACTGTTTTTAATGTTATAAAAGGGTCTGATGGTTACGATTCTACTGTTGTTGATTCCGCATTCCGCATTCCGCATTCTAAACTCAAAATTGGAATTCCCAAAGAGTATTTTACTGACGGATTAGACAAAGAAGTTGAAAAGTCAATCATGGAAGCCTCTAAAGTTTTTGAGAAAGCTGGTGTGGAACTTGTTCCAGTTTCCCTTCCAAATACTAAGCATGCAGTTTCTGTTTACTATATTATTCAGCCAGCTGAAGTTTCTTCTAACTTGGAAAGATATGATGGGATTAGATTCGGAAATAGCAGAGAAGATTTTGGAGCAGAAGCTAAAAGAAGAATAATGCTTGGAACTTATGTTTTATCTGTTGGTTATTATGATGCTTATTATCTTAAGGCTCAGAAGGTTCGATCAAAATTAATTCAAGATTTTGACTTGGCTTTTGAAAAAGTTGACGCAATTTTAGCTCCAGTTGCACCAACAGCGGCCTTTGAATTGGGAGAGAAAAATTCAGATCCTTTGAAGATGTATTTGGAGGATATTTTTACGGTGTCTGCTAATTTGGCGGGAATTCCCGGGCTTGCAATTCCATCAGGATTTAACAAACAAGGGCTTCCGCTTGGCTTTCAACTTTTGGGGCCACGATTTGGAGAAAATATACTTTTTGAGCTTGGGAAAATTTACGAAAAATCAAAATGAAATACACACCAATAATTGGGCTTGAAGTTCATATTGAGCTAAATACAAAAACTAAAATGTTTTGTAGTTGCCCTGCTGATCATTTTGGTAAACTTCCAAATACTCAAACTTGCCCTGTTTGTCTTGGTCTTCCTGGCGCTCTTCCGTTTGCAAATAAAGAAGCAATTGATAAAACTATAAAATTTGGTTTGGCGCTTGGTTGCGAAATCAGTAGAAATTCTAGATTTTATAGAAAAAATTATTTCTATCCTGATTTACCAAAAGGATTCCAAACTTCTCAGCTTGATTCACCACTGTGTGTGGGTGGAGAACTTCAAGCCAAGAAAATTAATCACATTCATTTGGAAGAGGATGCTGGCAAGTTAGTTCATCAAAATGGCGCCTCTTTGGTGGATTTTAATCGCAGTAGTGTCCCGCTTATGGAGCTAGTTACCGAGCCAGATTTCCATGACGTCGAAAGTATTCTCGTATTTTTGAAAGAAATTCAGTTAATTGCACGTTATTTGAACATTAGTAATGCCGATATGGAAAAAGGGTCTATGAGATTGGAGGCGAATGTTTCTTTGGCTACTAGTGAACAGTCAACGGTGAACAGTTTGCCAGATTACAAAGTAGAACTTAAAAATATTAATTCGTTTAGATTTTTGGAAAAAGCTATAAATGCTGAAATTAAGAGACAAGAAGAGATTCTTTCAAATGGCGAAAAAGTTGAACAAGAAACCCGCGGTTATGATGAAGTAAAACAAACTACATATTCTCAAAGAAGCAAAGCTGATGCACATGATTATAGATATTTCCCTGAACCAGATTTGCCGCCAATTTCATTGTCGGAATTAACAATTAACAATTTACAATTTACAATTCCTGAACTGCCACAACAAAAACGAGAACGATTTGAACAAGAGTATAAACTACCAAAAGATTATATTGATATTTTAGTTTTGGATTTAGACAGGGCAAATTATTTTGAGGAAGCGGCTAAATTAAATAATAATTATAAATTACTTGCCGACTTGATGATTAATAAAAAATTAGATCTTGAATTTCCTCAAGCCGCAGGCTTTGTTAGAAAACTAGTAGAGTTAACAAAAGTGGAGTATGCTAATAATGACGAGGTTGAAAGTGTTGTAAATTTAGTTATCATGGATAATGAAAAGGCAGTAAGCGATTATAAAAATGGCAATGGAAATGTGGTTGGATTTTTGATTGGAATGGTACAGAAGAGGTTACAAGGAAAAGGAAATGTAGAAGTTGTGAGAAGTAAGTTATTAGAAAAAATACAAAATGGGTGAAGATCAAGAAATTGACGTTAATGACATAGATCAAGTAGCAGCGGCTTTTGAAGTTAATGATGATTTGGGAAATATAAAGAAACAAGATGGCACTTCACTTTTAGGAAGCGATGATGGTACCAAAATCATTAATAAATATTTAGAAGCTGAAAAAGGCAACAAAGATCCTCTAACAGGACTTTTAAATAGACGTGGTGTAAAAGAAGAATTTGATAAAATTAGAGAAGTTTTATTGAGGGAGCCAGGAAGTCTCGAAAATGTTGGTTTGGTCGCTTTGGATCTAATTGGATTACATAAGGTTAACGATGACAAAAAATTAGGCCCCAAAGTGGGTGATTCGATGTTGCAGACGGCAGCAAATCATTTATCATCCTCTGTTAGAAGTATGGACTTGGTGTCTAGATGGGGTGGAGATGAGTATCTGCTTGTTCTCCTAAATATTACTCGAGAAAATCTTATTAAAGTTATTGAAAAAATGAATTCCAATCTCCCAGATGGGATCCATTTTAATATTGGATTTAAAAATGTTGGGGGTTATATTGATTATAAAGAGGAGATGGAGAATATTATGGGTAGATTAAATGATATCAAAGAAGCTAGACCCCGTGACGCGGCCGGAAGATCTACTGGTGAAGGTGCCGTTATTGATCTAAATGAAGATATAAGGATTCATGAGTATGTCTAAATTCGTCCACCTCCATGTTCACACTGAGTATTCACTTCTAGATGGACTAAGTAACATCAAAAAACTTTTTGCCCATGTTAAAGAAAATAATATGAATGCAGTGGCCATTACCGATCATGGCGTTATGTATGGTGCAATTGAGTTTTACAAAGAAGCTTTAAAACAAGAAGTTAAACCAATTGTTGGCATGGAGGGCTATATAACTCAGACCTACGATACCAAAATAAAAGATAATTTCCACATTACACTTCTGGCTAAAAACGAAGCGGGCTACAAAAATTTAATGAAGTTAACTTCCATTGCAAATATGGAAGGTTTTTATTACCGGCCGAGATTTACAAAAGAGATTTTAGAAAAATACAGCGAAGGGATAATTTGTACTTCTGGTTGCCCTGCCGCTGAAATTCCTCAGCTGATGATTAAAGATAATTTGGATGAAGCCAAAAAATTGGCGTTGTGGTATCAGGAGGTTTTTAAAGATGATTTCTACGTTGAGCTACAACGGCATCATTATGAAAAAGTAATTCCAACAATTACAGATCCCGAACTAAAAGCTAAATTACAAGAAATTTTGGGTGAGACACAGATGGTAGAGGAAGGGGTAATTAAATTAAGCCGAGAGCTTGGAATTCCACTGGTTGCTACAAATGATGCACATTATATAAAACAGGAAGATGCACCGGCTCAGGATGCTTTGGTGTGTGTGGCAACTGGAAAAAATGTAAGTGATATCAAACGCCTTCGCTATATAGACAATCCCGATTTTTATCTCAAAAGTCCTGAAGAGATGGAAAAGTTATTTCCGGATTTGCCTGATGCAATTGAAAATACAGTTAAAATTGCCGAGAAATGTAATTTGGAAATTACTCTTGGAAAATGGTTTTTTCCAAAGTTTCCACTTCCTGAAAATGTAACTGCTGATGAACAATTAAGAAAATTAGCTCACGAAAAACTTGCTGAAAAACTTCCCAATGGCGGCGATGAAGCTTTAAAAAGATTAGAGCACGAACTTGAGATTATTTGTACCAAAGGCTATGCCCCATATTTTTTAATTGTTATGGATTTGGCAAATTGGGCTAACAAAATGGGAATTGTAACTAACACCAGAGGCTCAGCGGCTGGGAGTTTGGTTTCATTTGTTTTGGGAGTTACGACTGTTGATCCATTAAAATATTATTTGCCATTTGAAAGGTTTCTAAATCCATTTCGTCCATCTCCACCCGATATTGACTTTGACGTTGCTGACGACAGACGTGGCGAGATTATTGGCTACATAACTAATACATATGGAAAAGAAAGTGTAGCCCAAATTTGTACTTTTGGAAGGATGTTAAGCAGGGCTGCGGTTCGCGATATTGCCCGTGTTTTGGGATTTCCATATACAGTGGGCGATAAAATTGCAAAAATTATTCCCCCGCCAAAACAAGGTTTTCCAATTACTATCAAAAAAGCTTTAGCTGAGGTTCCAGAATTAAAGCAATTGTATGACGGCGATTCTGATTCTAAAAAAGTACTCGATTTGGCAATGCAAGTTGAAGGTTCGGCCCGTCATTTGTCGGTTCATGCGGCTGGAGTTGTTGTGGCGCCAACTAAAGTCACCGATTTCTCGCCAATTCAGCTTGAACCCAAGGGAGATAAAGTTATTACCCAATATGAAATGCATGCGGCGGAAGATGTTGGTTTAATCAAATTTGATATTTTGGGAATTAGAAACTTGTCGATTTTAGGTTCGGCAATTGATATCGTTAAAAAATTAAACGGAGTTGATATTGATATCCGAAAAATTCCTCTTGATGACAAGAAAACTTTTGAGATGCTTTCCCGCGGAGAAACGATGGGAACTTTTCAATTGGGGGGTAGTGGTATGACAAAATATATTAAAGACTTGAAACCTAACCGTGTGGAGGATCTCATGGCGATGGTTGCTCTTTACCGACCTGGCCCAATTTCCCAAATCCCAGAATATATTAGGCGAAAAAATGATCCAAGTTTGGTGAAATATATTGATCCTCGGATGGAGAAATTTTTAGGAGCCTCGTATGGTTTGATTGTGTATCAAGATGATTTGTTGTTCTGTGCTTTAGATTTGGCTGGTTATACCTGGGAAGAAGCGGATAAATTTAGAAAAGCTGTGGGAAAGAAAATTCCTGAAGAAATGGCTGCGCAAAAAGATAAATTTGTAAAAGGGATTATTGATCACGGGCAAACTGCAGAATTTGCTGAAGAATTGTGGAAACTATTTGAACCTTTCCAGTCTTACGGTTTTAACAAAGCTCATGCTGCTTCTTACGGAATTGTAGCTTATCAAACTTCCTACATGAAAGCTAATTATCCTGTTGAATATATGACTGCGCTTTTGACTGCTGAGTCGAGCGATACAGAAAAAGTTTCCCAGGCAATTAATGAATGTAGAAAAATGGGCATTACAATTCTGCCGCCAGATATTAATGAATCAGATGTTGATTTTACGATTGTGAATGGTGCAATTAGATTTGGATTATCTGCTGTAAAAAATGTTGGTAAAGCGGCGATTGAAGCAATTTTAGAATCTCGTGAAGATGGAGAATTCACATCGTTTGCAAATTTCTTGGGTCGGGTTGATGGTAGGAGAGTTAACAAAAGGGTTTTGGAGAGTTTGATTAAAGTTGGCGGTATGTCAAAATTTGGCAGTCGGGCGGCTCTTCTGGCCTCAATTGATACTTTAAAGGAAAAAACTGCAAAGCCAAAAGACAATAAAAATCAGCAAGGATTGTTTGCAACGGATGATTTGAAGAAAACCGAATCAGCTGAAGTAATAATCATGCCTGAAGTCCCCGAATTTGAGAGAAGTGAAATTGAAGCTTTAGAACGTCAACTTTTGGGTTATTCACTTTCTGCCAAACCAATTAATGAATTAATTGGGGAATTAGAATTTAAAACTACACATACAATATCGGAAATTAGTGCTGAGGAAACTTACACCGAATTAGTTCGAGTTGCTGGAGTAATTACAGAAGTTCGCGTTATTACTACAAAAAAATCTGGTGCTGAAATGGCTTTTGCAAAAGCTGAAGATGGGACAGGCACGATAGAACTTGTAGTTTTTCCTAAAGTTTTTAAAGATACAAAAGATTTTTGGGTGCAGGGTCAGGCTTTGTTGATCGTTGGAAAAGTTGATACGAGGGATGAAAGTGTTGCAATTTTGGTGGAATCAATTGAAACTCCAACCAAAAATGTAAAAATTCAGATCCCAGAAAACACTAATCCAGAAACACTTAAAAAATTGAAAGAATTTTTGCTTGCTAATTTAGGTGACCAAGATGGGTATTTAGTATTCGAAAATGATAAAAAAGCCTCCGGCCCCGTAGGGCCTACGGCCCGGAGGGTTAAATTGCCGTTTCAAATTTCTTGGAATGAAACAATAGCGAAAGGGATTGCGAATATTCTTCAAATTGAGTACAATAGCTAACTATGGCACTTAAAATTACGCTTAAAGATGTTGAGTTTGGAATTGGAGATAAAATCCGCGTTGTTCAAAGAATCAAAGATGGTGACAAAACCCGCGAAGCTTTTTTTGAAGGCATGGTTTTGGGAATCAAAGGCCGTGAGCCAGGAAAGACTTTTACGGTAAGAAAAATTGCAGAAGGCAATATTGGAGTTGAAAGAATTTTTCCAATTAATCTTCCATCAATTGAAAAAATAGTCGTTATAAAACATGGCACTGAAGGCGCCAAAAGAGCAAAGTTATATTACACAAGAACAAAATCTTCAACAGAAGTTGATATGATCTTTAAGAAAGCTGCCGTTCGCGCTAGTGTCAAACCAGCACAGAAGAAAAAGGTAGAAAAGGTAAAGAAGGTTGAGAAAATTGCCAAAGTTAAAAAGACTTCGAAAACTAAAAAATAGGTTATTTAAGATACTTCTTAATTAATTTTCCTAATTCTTCTTTAGAAATTTCATCAGACATTGTAGTCACTTCTTTATTCCATTTATTCCAAAAGTTAACATCAGTTTTTGTAATTTTATCTCTCAAATTATAAATCTCTGCAATTTTTAATAAATCTAATTTTGGATCCAAGAGCTCTAATTCAAAAGTATATTTCGTGGCTTTACCTATTTGTTTGGCTAGTTTCAATTCTACTTTGTCAGAAATAAAAATTTCATTTTCAAACTGGATAATTGGTCGTGGAGCTTTAGGATGCATATTATCCAAAACTTCATAAGAATTTATTAATGTTTCAATGTTATTTTGAATCGGAATAGTTATCTCTTTTAGATTTATAACTTCCTGATTTTCCCAAGCGCCAGTTTTCTGAACGATTTCGGATTGGCCGTTAGTTATGCGAAGTCGAGTTTCTAAATTTCTATTCATTTTTGGATTCCAGTAGGAAATTGCCAAGCGCTTTTTGATTTGATGATTTTTGAATTCTTTCTTGGCTTTCACAAGAAGATTATTATAAAAATCTTCTGTAATCACACCCCAAATTTCTTGTTCTTGAATTGTTTTCATTGACAGAAACATTATAACAAGTTAAATTGAAGCATGTTTACTCTTCCAGATCTTCCTTATAGCTATGACGCTCTTGAGCCGTTTATTGACACAGAAACCATGCATCTTCACCACGACAAACATCATGCAGGTTATGTTGATAATTTAAATAAATTAGTTGACCCGGCTAGTGCCGAGGCAAGCTTGGAAGATTTACTCAAATCTGATAATCCAAAAATTAGAAATAATGCTGGTGGCCATTTTAATCATTCTTTCTTCTGGAAAATTATGTGCCCATCTGATCAATCTGGAAAACCTCTTGAAAATATCTTAGCTTTAAAAGAAGAATTTGACCAAGCAGCTCTAAGCCACTTTGGTAGTGGTTGGGCTTGGATTACGCTGGAAGCTGGAAGTTTGAAGGTAGAAGTTAGTGCAAACCAGGAAAACCCAATCACTCAGGGAAGAAAACCAGTTCTGGGAATTGATGTTTGGGAACATGCATATTATTTAAAATACAAAAATGTTCGAGTTGATTATATTAAGGCTTTTTGGAATATTGTAAATTGGGAGCAAGTTAACACAAACTTCAGATGATAATTTTAGGTATTGATCCTGGTACTGCCACAACTGGTTTTGGCTGCATAAAAATTACAGATGTTTCAGCTGTAACTGGGAAGGGTTTGGAAGTAATTGAATGGGGCCTCATCGAAACTGACAAACAACTTTTGAAAGAGGAAAGATTGGAAATAATTTTTGAGAAAATTCTGAAACTGATTGAAAAATTCAAACCAGATGTTTTTGTTTTTGAAAAAGTTTTTTTCTCCAGTAATGCAAAAACCGTAATTGCTGTTGGTCAAGCTCAAGGTGTTATGCTTTTGGCGGCCCGAAAGTTAAATATTTTTGTTGCTGAATATGCTCCTGGAACAATTAAAAAATTAATCACAGGAAACGGCAGGTCAAACAAAAAAGAAGTTCAAGAGCATGTGAGAAGAATTTTAGGCAGCAAAGTAAAAAGTGAAAAAAGAAAAAAAACTCATTTTGATAATGCGGCTGATGCTCTAGCGATTGCTATGACTCATGCCATGAAAATGGTAGAAGCTAATGTTTAAGATTATATGTTTAAAGTTGGCAAAGTTTTAAATTTCTATTCTAAAACTAGTGTTGCGATAGTGGAGCTTAGTGGTATTTTGGCGGTTGGCGATAGAATTAAATTTGAAAGAGAAGGGAATTTTGTGTGTGAACAAAAAGTTGAAGTAATTCAGATTGAGTATAAAAAAGTTGATTCCGCTTCAAGAGGAAGTGTGGTAGCATTAAAAACCAATGAAGAAGTTAAAGAGGGCGACGAAATCTTCCAAGTTTGAGTGGAAAAAAGCTCCTGATGTTAAAATCCGCCTTCGAAAGTTAATTAAAACTCTTGATATTGATTACATTAAACCAAATTCAATCCATACTTATAGATCGGCGAATTCAAAAACACGAGCATATGCAAGAATCTGGGGCTTATCAAAACTTTGGCAGGAAGTTTTAGAAGTTCGGCCGACTTATATAATCGAAGTTTTGTCTCAACATTTTGATGATTTACCAGAAAAGGAAAAAGATAAAGTTATTTTGCATGAACTAACTCATATCCCTAAAAACTTCTCGGGAGCACTGGTAGCTCACACACACCGTAAAAAAGGCAGCTTTCATGATAAACTGGAAAAATTATATGAAAGTTATCATTCTTCACGGTGAAGATACAGTTAAATCTTATGCCCGTTTAAAGCAATTTATAAATGTTGCTAAAAAACGAAATTGGGAAATTTTGTATGATGATTTGCAAGGAACAGCTTCACTTTTTGGAAAAGAAAGATTAACTATTCTCCGGGATTATAAGCTTTTTAAGAATAATAAAATTGATGGAACGTTAGTAATTTATCACGAAGGAAATTTGCCTGCTGCATTTTTAAAAACTTTGCCAAAAGATACTAGGATTGAAGAGTTTAAATTACCCAAATTAATTTGGAATTTTTTAAATAAACCAACTATTGAAATGTTCCACGAAATCATAAAAACTGAAGCACCAGAATTTATTTTTGTTATGCTTGTTTGGAAGATGAAAAAAGATAAAAAATATGATCTAATCTCAAAGCTTGCCGAGATTGATTACAATGTAAAAACTGGAAAAGCAAATTTAATTTCCTCACTTGACCTTTTGATTGTGAAAGAATTAGA
>DATJGY010000033.1:0-21215 GCA_035494495.1 Alphaproteobacteria bacterium | reverse complement strand
CCTCGGCCACAGATTTTACATCTGTTTCGATGACGAACTGCAAATTTTAATTTTTTATCTTCTCTGACTTCTTTTGCTGTTGTACTCATTTTGTGTCCTCCTTAATAAATGGGCAGCCTAATAATTCCAATAATCTTTTTGATTTCTCAGCATCACTTCCGGCTACAACTATTGTAATTTCTAGTCCATGAGCTGCAGCTGATTTGGTTGGATCAATTTCAGGAAAAACCGTGTGCTCTGTAAAACCTAATGTATAATTTCCACTTTTATCAAATGACTTTGTCGAAATTCCTCTAAAATCGCGTAATCTTGGCAAAACTATTGAAAAAAGTCTGTCCAAAAACGCATACATTTTTCCACTTCTCAAAGTTACACTAAGTCCAACCGGCATGCCAGCACGAAGAGAAAAGCTTGCGATTGAAACTCGGGCGTTTCTGATTGATGGCGCCTGCCCTGCAATTGTTGCAAAATCTTTCTTTAAATTTTCAAGTCCTTGGGCATTTTTCGCGGCTTGCCCAACCCCCATATTAATAGCAATTTTGGTAATAGTAGGAACTGCGATTTTATTTTTAATACCAAATTCTTTAACCATTACTGGTACTACTTCTTTCTCAAATTTTTCTTGTAATCTTTGTTTCGTCATTATGGTTATTTGGAATCTATTTCTTTGCCACACTTTTTACAAATTCTTATTTTGTCATTTTTAATTAAAGAAAATCCAACTCTAGTTTGTTTTTTACACTTCGGGCAAAGAAGGGCAATCTTACCAAACCCAAGAGCCCTAGGCAAATCGTAAATTCCACCTTTATTCTCTCCTGTGCCTTTAACATGTTTTTTGTACATGTTTACTCCAGGAATAACAACCTTGTTTTCTTTTGGCAAAACCAATTCAATCTTAGCTTCCCTGCCATGATCTTTGCCTGCTGTGATTTTAACTGTATCTCCGATTTTAAATTTAAGCATTTTATTAAATAACTTCCCTCGCTAATGACGCAATTTTGTGATATCCAGCTTCTTTAATTTCGCGTGCTACCGGCCCTAAAACACGGGTTCCTCTTGGCAAACCTTGTTTATCAATTACAACTCCTGCATTATCATCAAACCGAACATAACTGCCATCTTTTCTACCAATTTCTTTATGTGTTCTGACTATTAAAACTTGAACCTTTTCATGGTCCAAAACAACCCCACCAGCTGTTGCTCCCTTGACCACACACAAAACTACATCGCCAATTGTGGCAACTTTTCCAATTCTACCAGGAACACCAATAATCATTAATCTTTTGGCGCCGCTGTTATCTGCCGGAACTAATATTGTTCTAAGTTGTACCATACTATTATTTAGTTACCTCCATAATTTTCCATTTCTTCATTTTAGAAATTGGTCTACAATCTGCAAATTTAACTGTGTCCCCAACCTTAACTCCAATTTCATCGTGAACCAAAAATTTGGTGTTTCTTCTGAATCTCTTTTTGTACAAAGGATGAATAACAACTCGCTCCACAGAAACTGTTGCAGTTTTAGCTGTTTTTGTTGCAATTACTTTTCCTGTAAATATTTTCATTTTTGTGTTTTTTCTTGTTCTCTAATAACCGTCATTACTTTAGCTACATCTCGTCTTAAATTGTTGAAATATTTAAGATTTTTTTCTTTTCCAGAAAAAATCTCAACTTTTTTCTTTGCCATTTCAGTTTTTTTATCTGTTACAAACTTTTGTAATTCTTTAACTGATTTATTTTTAAATTCTGTAAATTCTTTCTTTTTCATATTAGTTTTCTCTGTTGATCATTTTTACATCAATTGGTAACTTGGCACTGGCTTTTCGAAAAGCTTCACGAACTATATCCTCAGCAGCTCCTGCAACTTCAAACAAAATCGCTCCTGGCTTAACTACAGAAACATAAGTTTCAATTTCACCTTTTCCACCACCCATACGTTTTCCAGCTGGTCTACTTGTGATTGGCTTGTCTGGAAAAATTCTGATCCAAACTCTACCACCCTTTTTTAAACTATGTGTAATTGTACGCCTTGCTGACTCAATTTGTGCACTGGTTACCCAAGCAACCTCCAAAGCTTTCATGGCAAAGTCTCCAAATGATATTTCGGCCCCACGAGTTGCCAATCCTCTTCTTCTGCCTCTAAATTCTTTAATAAATTTTCTGCGTTTTGGCTGCATCATATTAATTTGCCTCCCCTTTCTTGTGAATCCAAACTTTCACTCCTACATAGCCTCTTTTTAAAGATGCTGGAGCTTCAGCATAATCTACTTCTTCTCTCAAAGTTTGTGTAGGTACGGAACCTACGTGAAATTTTTCAATTCTAGAAATTTCAGCTCCGTTAATACGTCCAGCTAAAACTACTTTTGCCCCCAAGGCGCCGGAGGCCATAATCCGCTCCATAACTTTAGTAATAACTCTTCGGTGTGGAATTCTTCTTTCCAACTCTCCAATTATGCGACCGACAACCAAAATTGCCGAAAGATCTGAATTTTTAACTTCATTAATTCTAATGTCGATTTTAACATCTTTTACTGATTTTCCACGAACTTTAGTCATAATATCTACAATAAACTTTTTGACATCTTCGATACCACTTCCACCGCGGCCAATCACAACTCCAGGCCTACTCACTGTAATTGTGATTACAACACTTTTTGGTTGGCGTTCAATTTCAACTGCTGTGATTCCAGCTAATTTTAACTTTTCCATCAAACCTTTGCGGATTTTAATATCCTCCACAAGCAAATTTTTGAAACTATTTTGGTCAGCAAACCACCTAGATTTCCAAGGTAAAAAACTTCCTATTCTTATGCCGATTGGATTAACTTTTTGTCCCATTTTTCTTTTGTCCTGAACTTGTTTCAGGATCTTTTTTCTCACCTTTCTTGACTACTTCTTTTGTCGTTAAGACAACTCTGATATGTGCCATTCTGTGTTTAAAAGCGTGCCAGCGACCTCTACTTGCAGCTTGTCCACGTTTAAGTCTTGGGCCTTCTCCAATTTGAATTTCTTTAAAAATCAAATCAGTATCTGCTACTCCTTGGTTTTTTGCGGATGCAATTGCATTTTTAACAACTTTCATCACCGGTTCCGCTGCTCTTTTTTGAACAAAAGGTAATTCCAAAACTGCATCGACTGGTTTCATTTTTTTGATAATTGCAGCCACAAGCCTGATTTTGCGTGGTGACATAATTAAATATTTTTGTGTTGCTATGAAATCTTTTTTCATATTTTAGGTCTTGTCCATTGTTCTCTTTACAATTTCTCCATGTCCTCTAAAGGTTCTGGTTGGCGAAAATTCTCCCAATCTATGGCCAACCATATCTTCGGTTACAAAGACATCAGTAAAAATTCGACCATTATGAACTTGGAAATATTTTCCAACAAAGTCTGGTGAAATTTGGCACGCACGAGACCAAGTTTTAATTGGATTCTCCTTAGAACCCATCCCTTTTTCT
This sequence comes from Alphaproteobacteria bacterium, assembly GCA_035494495.1. GTDB lineage: Bacteria > Patescibacteriota > Microgenomatia > UBA8517 > UBA8517 > DATJGY01. The sequence continues at coordinate 17,757 of DATJGY010000033.1, read as the reverse complement.
ACTTTTTTAACTAGTATCGGGTCAACAAATGGACCTTTTTTTGCACTTCGTGACATAATTATTTAGAAACTATTAAAGCCTTTCCACCTTTTCTCTGAACTATCATACGATTAGAATATTTAGTCTTGTTTCTTGTTTTGCCTACCGCACTTCTTCCATAAACTGTCTTTGGATGCTTCATACCTATTCCTGACCTACCTTCTCCACCTCCATGAGGATGGGCGTCAGGATTCATAGCAACTCCACGAACAGTTGGTCTAATTCCTCGATGCCTCATGATTCCCGCCTTACCCCAAACTCTTTCTTTAGCTTCAACATTGCCTATTTGGCCAACCGATGCAAAACATTCAGGATCAAATCTGCGAATCTCCCCAGATGGGAGTTTAATTAAACTCCATTTATCATCTTTTCCAAAAACTACAGCGGCACTACCAGCACTTTTAACCATTTGACCACCTTTTCCATAAGTAATTTCGATATTGTGTATCGCAACTCCGACTGGAATATTTTTTAAGGCAAGATTATTTCCAGGTTCAATTGCTGCTTCCTCAGAAGAGACTATTTTAGCACCAATTTTCAAGTTTACCGGGGCCAAAATATAAGCTCTAGTGCCATCTGAGTACAATATTCGGGCAATATCAGAACTTCTACCAGGATCATATTCAATAGCTTCAACTATACCAACAACATCATAATTTACCCTCTTAAAATCAATTACACGCATAAACTGCTTCTCGCCGCCTCCTTGATGTCGGACAACGACCTTTCCGCGTGCCCTACCTGATTTTCTATTTAAAATGTTTTTAAGTTTTCTCATGTTTAGATATATTTAAGCTTGCTTATTTCTTTGGTTCTTCAAATACTTCAATTTTTTCTCCGTCTTTTAAAGTTACAATTGCTTTTTTAGTAGATAAAACCATATATTTTTTACCTTTGTTATTTCTTTTAGCTTCGCCATGAGTTGTAATAGTTTTAATTTCAACTACATGTACACCAAAGATTTTATTAATTTCAGCCTTGATAGATGACTTAGCTGCAATTCTTTCTACCCAAAAAGAATATTTACCTAATTTGGCTAGTCTTAAACTTTTTTCTGTAAATACTGGTGTGATCATTTTGTCTTTTTAATTACTTTTTTAACGACTTTAACTGGTTTTGCAACCTCAAAAATATTTTGGTCAAGAATTATTGTTCCACCTTTAAAAATGTCCAAAGCACTAGCTTCTTGGAAGTTAACATTATTGGTATTTTTAAGATTTCTCAAAAACTGATTTACGCTTTTACCTGTTTCACTCGTAATAAATGTAAATTTTTTTGATTTGAAATCAGCAGAGATCTTTTTAATAAATTCCCCTGCCATTTTTGTTTTATTTACTTTTGATAAATCTTCAACCACAACAACTTCACGAGCTATAATTTTGGCAATTAAAGCAGTGTTTTTAGCTAAAACTTTAAGTTTAGTTGGAAGTTCTAAAACTCTTCGAAGCGGACGTGGTCCAAAGATTACACCTCCACCAACGAAAACATTTGAACGACGAGAGCCATGTCGAGCTCCACCAGTTCCTTTTTGTGCATAAACTTTTTTACCAGTTCTATTGATTTCTGATCTAGTTTTAGTATTTCTTAAACCAACATGGCTTCTTTCCTCATAAACCCTAATAGCCTGAGCCAATAAACTTTCATTTACCACATCACCAAATTCTTTTGGAAGTAAAAATTCCCCAGTTTTGACGCCTTTGATTGAATATGTATTAATTTTAAGCATTTGCTACTTCCTCCTTTGGTTGTTCGGCTGGCGCTTCAGCCTCTCCTTCTACTACTTGTGCCACTACTTCGTGTTCCAAATCTTTCAAACTTCCATGTTTAATTTTGTGAATTGTAACCAATGATCCAACTGTTCCTGGAATTTGACCTGAAATTTCAATTTCGTTGGTTTCTTTATTAACTGAAATTACATGAAGATTTTTAATAGTAACTTGCTCTGCTCCCATTCTGCCTGCCATCCTCTTGCCTCGGTAAACGCGACCTGGAGTTGTGGTTTGGCCAATTGATCCTGGAGACCTCTCACGATCAGATTGTCCGTGAGTTTTTGGTCCACCATGAAAACCATGTTTTTTGATAACACCTGCATAGCCTTTTCCTTTTGAGATCGCTGAAACCGAAATAACATCCCCAGCTTTAAAAATTTCAGAAGCATTAATAATATCTCCAACGGCAACAGTTGGTTCTTTGTCTGTTCTTATTTCTTTAATAAATCTTGGGGTTGAGTTTGATTTTTTGAAGTGGCCTTGAAGTGGTTTTGAAATATTTTTAGCTCTGCGACTACCGAATCCGAGTTGAATAGCCCAATAACCGTCTTTGTCTTTATTTTTAATTTGGGTTACGACACACGGGCCTGCCATTACTTTTGTAACAGGAATTCTAAAGCCTTCGACAAATGTCTGGCTGTTTGCTTGTTTTGAACCAAGAATAGTATTGAGCATGGTCATTAAACAATAAAAACGCCTTGAAAAAGGCGCTTGAATTAGAAGCATCCTCCTCAAAGACTAACTGTGGTTGAGTCTAACTATAACCACTTCCATTGTATGAGGGGAATTATAACAAAGAATAAGGCTAACCGCAAGAATAGGATTTGCAAATTATAAAAATTTCAAAAGACAATAGACTCGTTCCGGCATTCCTCCGATTTCCTCACCGTCTGATCTATACCAACATGCTGTATGAAGTTCATTATCAGAAAAAGCTATTGCAGATTGGATCCAGAATAACAAAATAACCATAGTAATCATTACCAACCCAACTAACCAATAATTCTTATTTAATTGATACTTCTCGTTTTTAACAAAAATTGTCCGCCACAGAATTGGCAAAGCACCAGAAAAAGCAAACAAAGAAAATACCTCTAAAAAATAATATTTCCCTGGATTCCACGAGCCAGCACTATACAATATCACGCAAAAATGAACCAAGAACACTGATAAACCTAAAATAATCACCAAAATCTTACTGAAAAGATTCGAAAAAGAGGCTATATATACCACAAAAAATATAATGAAAAATTCTGATATTAATATGGGCATGTAGCCACCAAAGTAACTAAAAATACCTGAGCTACCAAAAATAGATTTCGCAACGATCATTGTTGTAAAAAACATAACGATTGACCACAGGGAAAACATACCAATTTTGAAGAGAAAATCTTTAATAAGAGGAGTCTGCTTTTTCACAAATTTAGTATTGCACTTTTACATCTTGACCTCAATAGAGACTCCGGCTGGAAGTTCCATATTTTCAAGAGAATTAACTGTACGGGGGGAAGGATCTAAAATATCAATTAATCTTTTGTGAACTAAAATTTCAAAATGTTCTTGAGCATCTTTATCAGTAAAAGGAGATTCTTTAACAGCTAACATTGAACGCTTGGTGGGGAGAGGAATTGGTCCTACAATTTTGGCACCAGTAGAAAGAGCGGTATCGATTATCTTTGCCGCTGCTTCATCTAAGACCCTATGGTCATAACTTTTGAGTTTGACTCTTAGTCTTCCAGTTGCCATATGAATGTGCTTCTAAACTAAATTAAGCAGTTACTTTTGTTACAACTCCTGCTCCAACTGTATGTCCACCTTCTCTGATTGCAAATCTAAGTCCTTCTTCAACAGCTACTGGTTGAATGAGTTTAACGTGCATTTTAGCATTCTCTCCAGGCATAACCATTTCAATTCCTTCTGGAAGGGTTGCTTCTCCAGTTACATCAGCTGTACGGATATAGAATTGTGGTTTATAACCTGTAAAGAATGGTGTATGTCTTCCACCTTCTTCTTTAGACAAGATATAAACTTCTGCATCAAATTCTGTATGAGGTGTAACTGAACCTGCTTTGGCTAAAACTTGCCCTCTTTCAACTTGATGTTTTTCAATACCTCTTAACAAAACTCCAACATTGTCTCCACCTTGAGCTTCATCAAGAGTCTTTCTGAACATCTCAAGTCCTGTAACAACAGTCTTTTGAGTTGGATTAATACCAACAATCTCAATTTCTTCGTTAACCTTAACAATTCCGCGCTCAACGCGACCTGTAACTACAGTTCCACGGCCTTGAATTGTAAAGACATCTTCAACTGGCATAAGGAAAGGCTTGTCATTTTCTCTGACTGGATCTGGAATATAGGAATCAACTGCATCCATAAGTTCCATAATTTTCTTTTCAGCTTCAGCATCACCTTCAGTTGCTTTCAAAGCACTTCCTCGGATAAATGGAATCTCATCTCCTGGATATTGATACTTTTTAAGAAGATCACGAACATCTGCTTCAACCAAATCGATAAGCTCTGGATCGTCAACCATATCACATTTGTTAAGGAAAACTACCAAAGCTGGAACGTTAACCTGTCTGGCCAAAATAACGTGCTCACGGGTTTGAGGCATAGGGCCATCTGCGGCTGAAACTACCAAAATAGCTCCGTCCATTTGAGCGGCACCGGTAATCATATTCTTAATGTAGTCAGCATGGCCTGGGGCATCGATATGAGCGTAATGTCTTTTTGCTGTTTCGTATTCTTGATGAGAAAGATTAATAGTAACTCCTCTTTCTTTTTCTTCAGGAGCTGAATCAATATCTGCATAAGTTCTGGCTTTAGCAAGTCCCGCTTTGGCAAGGACCATAGTGATGGCTGAAGTTAAAGTGGTCTTTCCATGATCAACGTGACCAATAGTACCAATATTTACGTGTGGTTTTGTTCTGTCAAATTTTGTTTTTGCGTCTGCCATTTTATTTAACTGTAAGGTGTATTATATGCGAGGCTATTTATAGCTGTCAACTAGGGAAATATTACCCCCTTGGCATTTCAACTTTACCGGATTTTTCAATAATTTGCGCCGCAATGTGAGATGGAACTTCTTCGTAATGGCTCGGCTCAATAAATGCTCTGGCTCTTCCTTGAGTAAGTGATCTAAGTTTTGTGGCGTAGCCCGAAAGCTCAGCAAGTGGTGCCATGGCATAAATTACAGTTTGTCCTGCTTTGTCTTCCGAACCTGAAATTTGTGCCCGAGCACTAGAAAGATTTCCGATAATGTCACCCATGTATTCAGAGGGAGTAAAAACTTCAACTTTCATAATAGGCTCCAAAAGAATTGGATCAGATTTGCGGAAAGCATCTTCCAAAGCCATAGAGCCTGCAATTTTGAAAGCAACCTCACTTGAATCAACGTCGTGGAAACTTCCATCAAAGACTACTGCTCTCATGTCCACTACTGGAAAACCAGCGATAATACCATTTTCCATTTTTTCTTTAACACCTTTTTCAATTGGGCCAATATATTCAGCAGGAATGGCTCCACCTTTAATTTCACTTTTGAATTCAAAGCCTTCACCACGGCCCATAGGCTCAATGCGCAACCAGGCATGACCATATTGCCCGCGGCCTCCGGTTTGCCTAATGTATTTACCCTCGCCTTCGCCAATTTTCTTGATAGTTTCTTTGTAAGCAACTTGAGGTGCACCAGTTGTAGCCACAACGTTGAATTCTCTCTTCATACGATCAACCAAAACTTCTAGCTGCAATTCTCCCATTCCAGAAATAATAGTTTGGCCGGTTTCAGCATTAGATTTAATTCTAAAAGTTGGATCTTCATCTGAAAGCTTGCCCAGAGCCATACCCATTTTTTCTTGATCTGATTTGGTAGCAGGTTCAATTGCCAAAGAAATAACAGGTTCCGGGAAGCTGATGGATTCAAGTAAAATTGGATGATCTGAATCACAAAGAGTATCACCAGTTGTGGTTTCTTTAATGCCAACTACAGCTACAATTTCCCCAGCGTAGGCAATTTCTACCAATTCTCTTTGATCAGCGTGGATTAAAACCAATTTTCCAATTCTTTCGTATTTTTGTTTTGTGGAATTATAAACTTGCTGACCAGAAGATAAAGTTCCAGAGTAAATTCTGACATAAACCAAGCGTCCAACGTGCGGATCTGTAATAATTTTGAAAGCCAGTCCCGAGAATTTATCTTCATTTTTCTTCTCACGAGTAACTTTCTCGCCCGTTTTTGGATTGATTCCAGCCATAGGTGGAACGTCAATTGGAGATGGTAAATATTCTACAACTCCATTAAGCAATAACTGAGCCTCGGCTGTTCGATTGTCGCCACCAAAAACTGGGAAGAATTTACCAGCTATAACACCCTTTCGAATTGCGCGCTTCAAAGTTGCTTCATCTAATTCCTGACCTTCCAAATATTTATTCAAAGCTTCATCATCAAATTCCGCAGCTTTTTCAATTAACTCGTTTCTGTATTTTTTAGCAACTTCTAGTAAATCAGCTGGAATTTCTTCTTCTGTCAAATTATGATCTTCGACAGCTTTGAAGGTTAAAGCTTTCATGGTAATTAAATCGATTACTCCGCGATGTTCATGTTCTTGACCAATTGGGTAAATAACTGGTGCGGCATTGGCTCCAAGTCTCTCGTGAATGGATTTTATTGAACCTTCAAAATCAGCTCCAATAAGATTTAATTTATTTAAAACACAAATTCTAGGAACATTGTATTTGTCAGCTTGTCGCCAAACTGTTTCTGATTGAGATTCAACTCCAGTGCGGCCGTCAAAAACCATAAGAGCTCCGTCCAAAACTCGAAGAGAACGCTCGACTTCAGCTGTAAAATCAATATGACCTGGGGTATCGATTAAATTAATTTTGTAGTGGCCTGCCTCAACTGAAGTTCCAACCTTTAAATCCCAGAAAGCAGTAATTGCGGCGGAAACAATTGTAATTCCACGCTCACGCTCTTGAGCCATCCAGTCAGTAACTGTGGTACCGTCATCAACCGATCCTAATTTGTAAGTTCTTCCTGTTTCATAAAGAAGTCGTTCTGTGGTTGTGGTTTTGCCGGCATCAATGTGGGCGATAATGCCGATATTGCGGATTTTTTCATAGGAAACTACACGGTCTTTTGTGGCCGTCATTACCATACTAGCTTTTTTCTTTGCAACTTCCGCCATGAGAGTGATTTTAACAGGAGTGGGAGACTAATTCAATCAGAATCTACTTAGCAACTTTAAAATTAATCAACTTAGATTTTTCAGATAAAAACTCCGCAGCCTTATTATAATATCCATTTCCAGTGAAATTTACAGGAGCGTCGTAATTAGCCCAAACCGCCAAATTTCCACCTGTAAAAGGAATAGGGGTGCGTGTTGTGGATTTAATCCTTGTGTCATTTGAAAAAAGTAAACAAACAGATGCAATTTCATGCTCGATTGTAAAAACCCTATGAATATCTTCTAAGTCTTCTTTTGATTTCGCAATCATTTCCATTAAACCAGATCTAGGAACTCCATTTTCCTTTATTCCAGCTATCATGGATAAATCTAAAACACTAAAAACAAAATTACGTAACTTGTCTTGTTCACCTTTTTCCTTGGGAATGTTAAATTGGAAATTATTTGGACGATTTGTGTCAACTAGCTTGGCAATGTCTGTAAAATTTGTCTTTGTTAACGTTTGAAGTGTTTGTTCCGTAAAAATATCCAAAGTATTGAGGCTATGTTCTTGTACGTCAGACATATTGACTCTAATTTACCATCTAAAGTGACTGAAGGCTTTGTTTGCCTCAGCTACTCTTTCCACTTCTTGTCTCTTTTTAATAGAAACTCCCTCGCCTTTAGCAGCGTCCATTAATTCAGCTGCTAATTTTAAAGCATAGGTATGGAACTCGGTGTTTGATTTTGAATTTGCTGCAGCTACCAACCAACGAATTGCTAAAGAATCACGTCTTACTCCACGGACAAGCATTGGAACTTGGTAAGCAGCTCCACCAACTCTTTTGGCTTTAACTTCCATTGTTGGCTTAATGCTTTCCATCGCAGCATTGAAAGTTTTAATTGGATCTTCACCAGTTTTTTCTTTAATAATTTCCATTGCTTCGTAAACCTCACGACGAGCAACAGACTTTTTTCCATCACGCATACTACGGTTGATTAATTTTGCCAATAAAAAGCTTCCGTATAACGGATCGCCTACTTGTGGTCTTGGTTTAACTGTTCCTTTGCGTGCCATTGTTATTTTTTAGTAGCTACTGCCCCTTTCTTTGCTCCATATTTACTTCTTGAATTCATTCTGCCATTAACTCCAGTTGTATCATTTTTACCTCTAACAATGTGGTATTTTACACCGGCTAAGTCTTTAACTCTACCTCCACGAACTAAAACAATAGAATGTTCTGCAAGTTCATGCCCTTCACCAGGAATATAAGCTGTAACTTCTTGTTTATTGGACATTCTGACACGAGCAACTTTGCGCAAAGCTGAGTTAGGTTTGCGGGGAGTCATAGTGCGAACAGCGAGAACAACTCCTCTTTTAAAAGAAGATGGATTTTCTTTAAAAGTTCTATCCATTGGATTAAACCACTTTTTTAAAGAAGTGGTCTTAACTTTTTTGATATTGCTCTTGCGGCCGTGTCTGGTTAATTGATTAATTGTTGGCATATTAGTCTTGAGGAATCATCATGGCACGTTCTCGGCTAACTGGAATCAAGCGTCCAATAATAACATTTTCTTTCAAACCTACCAATTTATCTTCTCTTCCAAGAAGTGATGCCTCGGTCAAAATATCGGTTGTTTGTTCGAAGGATGCAGCAGACAACCAGCTGTCGGTGTACAAAGCGCGGCGTGTAATTCCAAGTACAACTTGTTGAGCTGAAGATGGTTCTCCACCTGCTGCCATGACTTTTTCATTTTCTTCTTCAAAGATCGCACGGCTGGTTAATTCTCCTGGCAAAAATGGTGTATCCCCCGTTGTGACAACTCGAACTTCATCACTCATCTTGCGAGCTATAACTTCAAAATGCTTATCATTAATTGGAATACCTTGTGATTCGTAAACTTTTTGAATTTCGCTAACGATATATTCTTGTGCGGCGCGAAGTCCTTTGATAGACAAAATATCTTTAACATCTAATGGACCTTTTGCAATTGGAGTTCCAGCAGAAATAAGTTGACCATCTTCCACTGCCAACTCAAGAGTTTTAGCAATAATATATTCTTTTTCTTCTTTTGGAGTTGAAGTCCCTGTAATTGTAACTTTCCAACCTTGTTCAACTTCTGATACATGAACTTTGCCTGAGATCTCAGCAAGAGCCGAGACAACTTTTGGCAAACGTGATTCAACTAATTCTTCAACTCTTGGCAGACCTTGTGTAACGTCAACACCGACGACACCAGCGGCGTGCTTTGTACGAAGTGTAAGCTGAGTTCCAGGTTCTCCAATTGACTGAGCGGCAACAACTCCAACTGGCATACCAATCTCAACTAAGTTTTTGGTGCCCAAGTCCCATCCATAACATTTTTGACACATACCATATCTAGCATCACAAGTAAGCGGAGATCTAATGGAAATTGAGTCTACACCACTTTCGTCAATTTTCTTAGCCATTGCTTCGTCGATCAGCTCGCCTTCTTTTGTAAATCTACCAATAATTCTTGCTACAAATGCAGCCGATCTTGTATCTTTTCTAATTTCCAAAAAGTCTTTTGGATTACAATCTTCCTCACGGATAATTACATCGTGAGCAACGTCGACCAAGCGTCGAGTTAAATAACCAGCATCTGCAGTTTTAATAGCAGTGTCGGTAAGTCCTTTTCTTGAACCTCTACTTGAGGTAACGTATTCAAAAATTGACAACCCTTCTCTAAAGTTAGATTTAATTGGAAGCTCAACAATTTTACCCATTGGGTCAACAACCAAACCACGGATAGCGGCCAACTGTTTAACTTGATCTCGTGAAGCGCGTCCGACTTTAGCATCAATAACTACACGAATTGGATTAGTTGGCTCCATCAAATCCCAAGTTTTGTCAGCTAAATCTTCCGAAACTTCAATCCAAACTTCTTGAGTAAGACGTTTCTTTTCTTCAGCGGTAACTAATCCCTGAGCAAAGTTTTCTTCAATTTCGGCAACTTTGGTATCAGCTTCTGTAATAATCTTATCTTTGTCAGGATGAACTTTAGCATCAAAAACCCCAAAGGAAATACCAGAAATTGTGCCTCCAAGGAAACCTAGATCTTTAATATCATCAACTAATTGAACAACCCGTTCTTTAGAAACTGTTGAAAAAGCTTTAACAAAAAGAGCTTTAATAACTGAAGAGGTTGTGGCTTCATTTACAAAGTCAAAATTTTCAGGCAGAACTTCATTGAAAAGAAGTCTCCCAACTGTAGTCTCGACTATTTGTTTGTTAATCATAACTTGAATTTTTTGTCTTGGTTCAAGTTGATCTGCTTGGTAAGCAAAAATAGCTTCTTCTTTATCAGCAAAAACAGTAGGGTAGACTGGAAGTCTAGTGTCTTCACTTGTTAGGTAATAAGCACCAAGTGCAATTTCTTTTGAGGATGGAGTTGCGGCTGGTCCACCGTCAGAAGGCTTAAGCAAGTTGTTTGTTGGAAGCATTAAAGTTTTAGCTTCCTCAATTGCTTTAGTTGAGAGTGGAACGTGAACAGCCATTTGATCTCCGTCAAAATCAGCGTTAAATGCTGAACAAACCGCAGGATGTAAACGAATAGCACTTCCCTCAATCAAAACCGGGTAAAAAGCTTGAATTGAAAGTTTATGCAAAGTTGGAGCGCGGTTAAGTAAAACTGGATGATCTTTTGTAATTTCTTCCAAAATATCAAAAACTTCAGGTGGTCTGCGATCTAGCATATTCTTAGCACTTTTAACGTTTGGTGCAATTCCTCTTGCAATCATTTCACGAAGAACAAAAGGCTTGAACATCTCAAGAGCCATGTCTTTTGGAAGTCCGCATTGGGTTAATTTAAGTTCAGGGCCAACGATAATAACTGAACGTCCAGAATAGTCAACTCGTTTTCCAAGCAAATTCTGTCTAAATCTTCCTTGTTTTCCACGAAGCATGTCGCTTAATGATCTAAGAGGCTGTCTACCACGAGATTTTCTGGTAGCTTTACGTTGAGAAGCATCGATCAAAGAATCAACTGCTTCTTGAAGCATTCTTTTTTCATTTCTTAAAATTATTTCAGGAGCTCCAAGACCGATCAAATGTTTTAAACGATTATTTCTATTAATTACTCTTCTGTATAAATCATTTAAATCGCTGGTGGCAAAACGTCCGCCTGAAAGCTGAACCATAGGCCTTAAATCTGGAGGCAAAACTGGCAAAACTCTTAAAACCATCCAAGATGGATTAATTTTTGCTCTTCTTAAACCTTCAATTAACTTCAACCTTTTGATAAGTTTGACATACTTCGAACTTCCACCTTTAATCCCTGTAATTTCTTCACGAAGTTCTTTGGACTCTTTTTCTAAATCCACCTTGTTCATAGCTTCCAAAATTGCATCTGCTCCCATTTTGGCAGTGAAAAAATCAGCCGCATCATGAGCATAAAGTTCATCATATTCTTCTTCAGAAATAATACTTAAAGATTTCAAGCTTTTAACAACAGTTGCCAAATTAACAAACAAACCGTCAGTTTTATCAATTGTTGCTTTTTCCTCTTCCGAAATTGCGGCAGATTTCTTTCTTAAATTAAGCTCGATTTCCGATATTGCCAGAGAGGCTTGTTCTTTATCCTTAATTTTATTTTCGATCTTTTCTTTGGCTTCTTTTTCTTCAATCTTTAAAGCGTCGTGTCGAGATTTAAAAGTCTCTACAATTTCTGCAAATCTAGCTTCTTTTGCTTTTTCAATATTAATAAGTGCATCTTTCTTTTTAACATCGTCAACATCAGTAACTAAATATCTCGCAAAATAGACAACTTGTTCAATTCCTCTTGGTGCAGCGCCCAAAAGAAGTGAGATTTTGCTTGGTGCGCCTTTGAAAAACCAAACATGAGCTACAGGTGTAGCAAGAGTAATATGACCCATTCTCTCGCGGCGAACCCTAGCTTGAGTTACTTCAACTCCACATTTATCACAAACTACACCTTTATATCTAATTCTTTTGTATTTTCCACAATAACATTCCCAATCCTTTGTAGGGCCAAAAATTCTTTCATCAAAAAGCCCGTCTTTTTCAGGTTTAAGAGTTCTATAATTAATTGTTTCAGGCTTTAAAATTTCACCACGAGACCAAGCCCGGATTTCCTCAGGTGAAGCAAATTTAATTACTAAGCTTTTAAAATCTGATAAATTTCGTAAATCAATTAATTCTTCCATAGGTTTGTTATTTTAACTCACAACCTCCTCAACTTCTACAGGACTTTCGTCGGCAACTAATTCTTCGGTGGCAACCACTTCCGCACCTGCTGCTATTGCCAAATCCTGGGCATCTTTAACAACTTCCTCCTCTGTTTCCTTCGCTAAAATTACACCTTTTGGTTCAATTGAAAGTCCAAGTGAATTAAGTTCGCGTACCAAAACTCTGAAAGACTCCGGAATTTTAGCCTCTGGAATTTCGGTTCCTTTAACAATAGCTTCAAAGGCTTTAGCACGACCCAAAACATCGTCAGATTTTATCGTAAGCATTTCTTGCAAAGTATGAGATGCACGGTGAGCCTCGAGTGCCCAAACTTCCATTTCTCCCATTCTCTGACCACCCATTTGAGCTTTTCCTCCAAGAGGCTGTTGGGTAACAAGTGAGTATGGTCCGGTTGATCTAGCATGAGTCTTGTCCTCAACCATGTGTGTTAATTTCATAATGTAGGAAACTCCAACTACTGTTTCTTCTTTGAAGGCTTCACCGGTTTTACCATCATACAGAGTAGTTTTTCCTGTCACTGGAAGCCCGGCTTTTTTAAGTTCTTCAGCAATTACATCTCCACCGATTTTGTCGAAAACCGGCAAAGCTCCTTTTTCACCATTCTTTTGAAGTGCCCAACCTAAATGAGCTTCCATAAGTTGTCCCAAATTCATACGAGAAATAACTGAAAGAGGAGAAATTAAAATATCAACTGGAGTTCCGTCATTCAAATAAGGCATATCGGCTGTAGGCATAATTTTAGCAATAACACCTTTGTTTCCATGACGTCCTGCAATTTTATCTCCAACTGTAATTTTTCTGATCTGAGCCACACGAACCAAAATTTTCTTGATTACGCCCGGGCCTAATTCATCTCCTTTGTCGCGATCCAAAGTTTGAACATCAACTACAATTCCACGCTCACCATGTGGAATTCTTAAAGAAGTATCACGAACTTCACGAGCTTTTTCTCCAAAAATGGCTCTTAACAATCTTTCTTCGGAAGTTAATTCGGTTTCCCCCTTTGGAGCAATTTTACCTACCAATATATCCCCTGGACCAACCTCGGCTCCAATCATGACAATTCCATCTCCTGCTAAATTGGCAAGTTGATCTTCAGATACATTTGGAATGTCATTGGTAATTTCTTCAGGGCCAAGTTTAGTGTCAACAACTTCTGCGTCATATTCCTCAATATGAATTGAAGTTAACAAATCTTCACGAACAAGCCTATCAGAAATTAAAATTGCATCTTCAAATCCATATCCACCATAACTTGTGTAGGCAATTGTTAAATTACGACCAAGTCCTAATTCTCCCAATTGACTAGCTGGACCGTCAACCAATAAATCTCCAACTTCTACTTTTTGTCCTGGATAAGCTCTAGCAATTTGGTTATAACAAGTTGAATGAGCAGTTCTTTTGAATTTTGTTAAGTAATAAACTTCTTTCTTGCCACTTTCGATAATTTCTACATCTTCAACTTCAAGATTATCAGCAACATCAACCTTTTTGTCTAATTTAACGATAACTTTTTCGCCGTCAATATATTCAACAATTCCAGCATGGCGAGCTTTGATTACTCTTTTCATACCCGAGGAAATTGTAGATTCCATTCCGGTCCCAACTACAGGCGACTCTGGATTAACAAGTGGTACGGATTGACATTGCATGTTACTTCCCATCAAAGCACGATTACCTTCATCGTTAGCCAAGAATGGAATAAGTGAAGCCGAGGCTCCAATAACTTCGCGTGGAGTTACATCAATATAATCTACTAAATCAGCAGTTCCTTCCAAAAACTTACCCCTATGTCTCAAAGGAACACGTTTGTCTGTTATATAACCATCTTTATCTGTTGCGACTCCAGAATGAGTAATATATAAATCTTCTTCATCATCGGCTGTTAAGTAAACAACTTCGTCTGTGATTTTAACTTTCTTGCCCTGCTTTTCAACTTTTCTATAAGGAGCTTGAATGAAACCAAATTCATCTACTTTTGCGTAAAGTGCAAGATATGTAACAAGTCCGATGTTTGGTCCTTCGGGAGACCTTACTGGGTCAATTCTGCCGTATTGACTAGCGTTAACGTCACGAATTGAGAAACTTGCGCGTTCTCTGTTAATTCCACCAGTTCCTAGAACAGAAACACGTCGAAGGTTATCAACTTCAGAAAGTGGATTAGTATCATCCAAAATTGTAGAAAGTTGATTGCTTCTAAAGAATTCATTCAAAGATGCAATTAAAGGTCTAGCATTAATTAAATTAGCAGGAAGCGGTTTATCGTCAGGGGAAATAAGAGACATTTTTTCTTTAACTGATCTTTCCAATCGAAGCAAACCAACTCTGAAAGCATTAACTGCAACAAGCTCGCCAACTCGGCGAAGTCTGCGATTACTTAAATGATCAATGTCATCCAATTTTCCAGCTCCATTTTGAAGACCAATTAAATAATTTATGGAGGCTACAACATCTTGTTTGGTTAAAACCCAATTTTCTTTTTCATTTGGATGATTAACTCCCAAGCGCTTGTTGATCTTAAATCTTCCAACCTTCCCCAAATCATATCTTCTACCATCTGTAAATAAAGTTGCGAATAAAGCTTCAGCATTTTCTAAAACTGCAGGTTCACCTGGGCGCATTTTTCTATAAATTTCAATGAGAGCTTCTTCTTGAGTTTTGCTTGAATCTTTAGCCAGGGTTGCAGCAATATATTTATGATCTGCATTTTTGTCCATTTCAGAGAATGCTGCCATGATTTCTGAATCAGAACTCATTCCCATGGCTCTAAGGAAGGTACTGGCCAGTACCTTTTTGCGTCTATCGATTCTGGCATAAATTACATCACCACGAGTCGATTCAAATTCAAGCCAACTTCCGTGAAGTGGTCTAATTTCGGCTTTATACAAAACTCGGCCAGATGAAGCATCAAGCTCACCTGAAAAATAAGCACCAGGAGCACGAACAATTTGATTAATAACTGCGCGTTCAATTCCATTAACTATAAAGGTTCCACGAGTTGTCATTTGAGGAATATCTCCCAAGAAAACATCTTGTGTTACTTCTTTGCCTGTTCTTTTATTAATGAGAGTTGCGCGGATTTTAAGTGGAGAAGAATAAGTTGTGCCTTTTTTCTGAGCGAGTCTTGGAGTAATTGTTGTTGCGCCAAGAGAATGATCGCCGAGCATGAGTTGCCAATTTTTGCCTGTAAAATCGTCGATTGGGGAAATTTGGATGAGTTCTTCTTTAATGCCTTCTGTTAAAAACCATTTCCAGCTTTCGCTTTGGACTTCCGATAAATTAATCTCTGGTAGATTTTTTTCTTCTTTTCCAAAGTTTCGGCGATTGGTTTTTTGAGATGTCATTAGATTTTTGAGCCTAAAGTAGAAATAACACGAGCGTACCACTTAATGTACGCCTAAGTAGGGATTATAAGGAATTTCTCAAAGCTGTCAAGTGCCAGTTGACAAATTATTTTGTGAATTTAACTGTGGAGAGTATTTGATCCGTAATCGGTAATAAGTTATCTAAATTAGGATTTGATTTTTGATAATCGACCGATGCTCCAAAAGATTGGCTTGGGGCAATGAATTTAGTATCGGAAACCATTTGAATTCCTTCACTGGTTTTATATTCGGTAATTCCTAAACCATTTTCAAAGGCGGAAGCAAAAAATAAATATTCAACAACGATCTGATCTAGCTCTGGAGTATACATACCAGAAACTTTAGTAATGGGTTTGTTTGAAATAAAAACACCAAAATCATTATTCTCTGCATAGTACCAATTGGTCGGATATTTTAATTCAAAATTGTATTTAGTATTTGTATATGTTTTCCATGTAGAAACTATTGGACCTGTAGTTAGAACTTCTGAAACTACATTTTGTTTGTTTTTAGTTCCAAAGTAATAAGCTCCAGCAATCGCGGCTAGAACTACTAAAATTATAATTATTTGAATGAAACCTTGGGAATTTCTTTTCATATATTTAACTTTATATCAATTTGAACATTTGACAATAGTTAAGAGACTGTAATACAATTTGTTACATGAGAGCAATATTAAACATTTCATTACCAAAACAAATGGTTGAAGAAATTGAAACAGAAGTTTCTATGGGAAATTTTTCTACCAAAAGTGAATTTTTTAGACACATTCTTCGCTGGTGGAAAGAAGAAAAACTTCTAAAAGAATTAAACAAAGGTAAGGAAGAAATTAGGGCAGGTAAAGGCGTGTATCTTAAATCACTTGCAGATTTGAGATAATATTGTTTAATGCAAATTGTTTACACCAAAAAATTTGTTTCTGAATTTAAAAAACTTCCCAAAAATATAAAATTATTAGCAAGACTCATAAACTAACAGGAAAGTTAAAGGGTCACTCGGCATTTTCAATAAATTATAGTTATAGGATAATTTTTACCTCAAATACTTTGCAACGTTGTTATTATGCTCATCCAAAGTCTTTGCATAGTAAATTTGGCCTCGAGTGTCGTGAATATAATAAAAATAATCATTCTTACTTGGATTTGCAGCCGCAGTTATTGAAGAGATTCCTGGATTGGATATTGGGCTTGGCGGTAAGCCTTGAAATTTATAGGTATTAAATTTGGAATCAATTTTTAAGTCTTCCCTCAAAAGTGTTGGCCACCACTCCGAACATTTGACATTTGACATTTGACATTTGACATTTGCGACAGCGTACTGAACACTGGCATCTACTTGCAATGGCATGCCCGCTTCAATTCTGTTCATTAAAATTCCAGCAACAATTGGGCGTTCTGTGTCAGTTTTAGTTTCTCTTTCTAAAATTGAAGCTAAAATAATTTGGTCTTTGGTTAGTTTTAATTGGTCAGTTTTTGCATCAAAATTAGCTAACATTTTTTTAACAATTGCGGAGGCCGTTACATCTTTTGGGAAAAGATAAGTATCTGGAAATAAATATCCTTCCTCGCCTTTTGAGTTTTCTAAAAATTCAGCAACAAATTTTTGATCTTTCTCCAAGGCTGTCGCGAATTTCTGAGCAATTTCTTCTCGTCTTAAACCCTCCGGAATTGTAACCCAAATTTCAACTGGACCTTTTTGCAATTGATCTACAATTTGAAAAAGTGACATGGATGGTGTTAGCCTAAATTCACCAGTTTGAAGTTTACTAGCTTGGCCAGTTGCTCGAATATAAATTCTGAAAACTAAGGCATTTTTAATTAGTCCTGCATTTTGAAGTTTGGTTGCAACTGAGGCAGCGGATTGACCTTTAGTAACTAAGAAATCTTGAAAATTTTTGTTAGCAGACACCGGACCAATATTTTGGTAAAACCAAAAACCACCAAGCCCAAAACTAATTAAGATAAGAGATAAGAAAAGTAAAAATTTCATGACGTAATCATATTATGACATATCAGTATTTTTGAATACTGTTATTCAGATTTCTGAGAGGAGTGCGCGCCTGTATTTATTATCTTTTTTAACGAAGATTCTGCCGCATTTTACACAAGTGACAAGCTCTCGGCCTTTGACAGTTTTTGATTTGCCTAATGCAAGCTCTGTTCCACAGCCGACACATTTACCCTGA
>DATJGY010000032.1:0-16480 GCA_035494495.1 Alphaproteobacteria bacterium | reverse complement strand
TTTGTAATGACGATTTTAGGCGAGCCAACCATTCGAGAAGTTATGGCTTTTCCTGCGTCGTCATCTGGCCAGGTTTCGGTTTTAGATGCTCCAAGTGAAGCAACTGAAGATCAACTTAAAGAGTTACACATCAAAGTAGCTTCCAAATGAAACTTCTAACTAAAAAAAACAATTTTTTGTTTTTGGTCATGCTGACTTTTATTTTTGTTTCTTCAACTGCGCTTGCAGTAACTGGCCAACTTTCAAAATTTGTTGAAGCACTTCCTAAAATTGTTAAAGCAGAAAAACATTTTCCAGAGATTCCAATACTAAGTCCCACTTCTTCCTTTCCAACTTTTTCAGCACAAGGCGTAATGGCAGTTGATTTAACTTCTGGTATTTCTCTTTATGAAAAAAATACCGATAATCCCTTGCTTCCAGCTTCAACTACGAAAATAGTTACTGCCTTAGTTGCTCTTGATACTTATCCTCTGGATTCAGTTTTAACTGTTGGAAAAGTAAAAGTTGAAGGCCAAAAAATGGGATTGTTTGCTGGAGAACAAATGAAAGTTGAAGATTTGCTTTACGGACTTTTAGTATATTCTTCCAATGATGCCGCTGAAGTTTTTGCACAAAATTACGTGGGTGGCCGTGATGCTTTTATTATGGCAATGAATGCAAAAGCTAAAGAATTATCTATGAATAATTCCTATTTTGATAACCCGGTGGGTTTGGATGGTATTTCCCAAATGACAACTGCTAAGGATTTAGTTCGAGTTTCCGAAGTTGCAATGAGAAATCCGGAATTTGCCAAAATTGTTGGGACAAAAGAAATTGTTGTGCATGATGTAACTGGGAAATATTCTCATAGTTTAAAAAATATTAATCAACTTTTAGGAAGTGTTCCAGGAGTCTTGGGAGTTAAAACTGGCTGGACAGAAAATGCTAGGGAAAATTTAGTAACTTACATCGAACGTGACAATCACAAAATTATGATTGTAGTTTTAGGGAGTTCTGATAGATTTGGGGAAACTAAGGAATTGATTGATTGGATTTTTGGGAATTATAAGTGGGAGGAAGTTATTGTCCGTAATAATCCCCAGTAACTGCCGGCACATACGCCGTGAAGCCGTTATCGCCTTCAAAAACATACACAGGTTGGTAGAAATCGCTTGCTTCTTCGGGGTCGAAGTAGGCTAGATAAATCCTTCTGATTTTTAAATTTGCACCATCTTTGTTTACACCTAAATCAGCAATGAATGGTTGAGTTTGCAATTCCGAAAAAGCCTGAGCCGGAGTTTTAATTGGATAGGTTGAAAATTGCGATTCATCAACTGAGTGATAGTGATATTCGCTAGCTATAATTTGCTGATCCCGATTGTCTGATCCGCCAATCAAAGCCCAAACGTTGGCTTCATTTGGATTACCAGTTACACTTGGCAAATTATCATAATTTTTTCTAAAGAGATTAATTTTAACCATGTCGGATTCCGACAAAGAAAGAGCTGTAACCAAATTTCCGCCTGAAAGCTTCAAAAAATTATGAGTTGTAAGTCCTGACAAATCTTCCGGCAAAACATTTGCGCTTGAAAGTGTTGACCTAAATTCTGAAGCCGCAACCTCGGCAACTGGCGGCCGGGATTCAATAGGAGTTCTATCTGAAGCTAAATCATAGCTTATAGAAAAAGTGCCAGTAATTATGTTCATCTGAAGAGTGGATGGAAAATCAGTATTTTTAAATTTATAAATAATGTCTGAAACCTGCTCCGCATCTGACGTAAAATTTAAAGATTTGGCTTTTTCTTTGGCAACATCAAGTGCTAGTAAATTTGCACTAATTTTTGGCATGAAGAAAACTTTAGCTTGAGTTGGGATATTTGTAGGCAGGCCACCCTCTGGGGTTTCTAAAGTATAATTTAACTTTGCTGTTATGTTGTTCGCTGGAAAAGGAATTTTTGTAAGTTTCCCAAATTTAACAGTTGGTGGAGGTGGAGCCGGTGGAAATGTTTTTAGGTAAATTGCAATTGAGGCATCAAGTATTACTTTCCCGACCAAAATAAAGATGATCAAAAATATGCCGTATCGAATTCCTTTTCGCGCTCCTATGGCAACCCGGGTCAAGTTTGTCATGCTATAATCATACCATGACAAGAACACGTTTTGCTCCAAGTCCAACCGGATTTTTACATATTGGTAGCCTTAGAACCGCGCTCTATACTTACGCTTTAGCTAAACATAATAATGGTGAATTTATCTTAAGAATTGAGGACACAGATCAAAAACGAGAAGTTGAAGGTTCAACTGAAGCTCTTCAAACAACATTAAAAAAATTTGGTTTAGTTTGGGATGAATTATATATTCAGTCTGAAAGATTAGATTTGTATCACAAAGCAGCAAAAAAGTTACTAAGTGACGGTCATGCGTATTATTGCCAATGTGATTCTCAGGAGCTTCGAAATCCTTGTAGAGATAAAAATTACAAAGAAGGCGCTATTCGTCTTAAAGTTCCAGAAAACCAAACTGTTTCATACCACGACTTTGTTCATAAAAAGGACATTTCTTGGGACACAAACACGATTTATGATGCGACACTTCTTAAATCTGACGGTTTTCCAACTTATCATTTAGCTGCAATGGTTGATGATTTGGATATGAAAATTAGCCATATTTTGCGAGGTCATGATTGGTTGCCATCAACTCCTGTGCACTTGCTGGTTTTTGAATATTTAGGTGGAGTAAGACCTGAGATTGGGCATTTGACCGATATTTTGTCAGCAACAACTGGCAAGAAGTTGTCAAAACGCAGAGATTCTGTTTTTGCTGAACAATTTATTGAAGATGGAATTTTACCTGAAGCACTTCTCAATTTTATTATGCTTTTAGGTTGGGCGCCAAAAGATAATCGCGAACTTTATACACTGGAAGAATTTGTACAAGAATTTGATGCGAATGGTTTTCAAGAAGCCAACCCGAGATTTCTGGAAGATAAACTCTTATGGTTCAATGGAGAATATATCCGTAAACTCACTGACGCAAGTTTGAATGCTAAATTCCAAATCGCAAATGCTAAATTTGCAGAACTTTCTGACGAAAAACAACTTGCAATTACTCAACTTTTGAAAGATCGAATCAAGAAAATTTCAGATATTAACGAACTTGCAAAATTTTTCTGGGAAGCTCCAGTTGTAGATGAAAGTTTATTTGGAGAGAATTATAAAGTTCATCTCACAAAAGCTATTGAGGCAATTGAAAAAGATATTCCTTTAGATCAAGTGCCAAAAGAAAATGGCTTTAAAGTTGGCGATTTTTTCATGGATTTAAGGATTGCAATTACTGGTATGAAATTCACCCCACCAATTAACGAATCTATTGAAATTTTAGGAAAAGATGAATCTCTAAAACGTTTGCAAAAATTAATTTAGCATGACCCAACCTGCCAAAAAACTTTATCAAAAAAATCAAACTGAGCAAGTTTCTGCTGAGTTTTTTCGTAACAAATTAAAATTAAAAAGTTTAGAAGTTAGAAATAATTTTAATCAAAAATATCCTCATGTCAAAAAGTTTTTTGATGACCGCGGAGTTGATTTGATTAACTTTCGCAAACATTCAGGAAAGGTGATTGCTACAGGAGCTTTAACTGGAAGTTTGCTTTTAAATCCACCAACTCTTTCTCTTAATATTCCTCCAGTTACTCAAATTATTAAAAATCTTGCAGATTTCAATACAACCTCTTCTACCATTCCAAATCAACAAACACTTTTAGAATCTTTACAAAACATACTTCCGCAAAAAATTGGCCCCTTGGATAGATCCCAAGAAAAAACATTGGAACAGGTGTTTCGTAACACACTTGGTGTCAATGCCCGGGCAACTCTTGAAGGTGAACATTTAAATACTACCTATGGTTATATTGGAGCCGAACAACATTTGATGCGCTATCCAGGAGATACTATGGCCACTCATCCAAAACTTCCGGAAAAAGATGAAGGTATGGCGCCCGGCCGGGGAGCATGGGGTTATGTGCCGGAAGAAAATGAAAAGTGGTATGCGGTTGTGCAAACTTTATATTTGCCAGATTGGAGTTCTCGTCAACCATACTTACGCGATTGGTATAAATTTAGAAAAGTTTTAATAGTAAATACTATCAATGGCAATGCAGTGATTGCTGACATTGCGGATTCCGGGCCTGCGGCATTTACTGGAAAACATTTTGGCGGCAGCCCTGAGGTTATGAATTATTTGGGAGGATCACGTTACAAAAAAGGGCCAGTTGTTATTTTCTTTGTTGATGATCCTGAAAATAAAGTTCCTCTTGGTCCGGTAGAGTACAATACAATTAATAATATAAATATTACCAATGTCTAAATTATTTTTTGATCATTTACTGGAGTTAGATAAACTTGATCGCCATATCAAGCAAATTGCCACGACTCAAGAAGAGCGGGAAGAATTATGGTTATTGGTTGATGAAATTATCCATCACAAAGTTTTTGATGTGATTTTGGATAGACTTCCTCGCCATAATCATGAAGAGTTTTTAGAAATGTTTCATAAAGCTCCACATGATGAGGATTATTTATTTGGGTATTTAAAGAATAAAATTGGAGAAAATATTGAAGAGATTTTAAAGCAGGAAATTGGTGATTTTGTATACGAAGTATCAAAGTTCAAAACCACAATCTAACATAATGAGTAAACAAATTAATTTTTTCTTTTCAGAAGTTGATAGGAGAGAATTTGTAACTTTTGTTTTTTCACAAAGTGATAAGGTGATATCTGATAAAGGTGAAATTCTAGATTTTGACAAAGCTTGCGATAGTAGTTTCTACATTACAAATCCCGACTCCAAAATTTATAAAAGGAATAGTGGTTTTATAGATGTTTTTCCTTCTGAAGTTATTGAGTTTTCGAAAGGAGCTTTCAAGGAAAAACAAAAGGACATGTGGGAAAGTCGTCTTTATCTTAAAACTCAGTATTATGATAAAAATGACGAGTTGGTAACAAAACCACAGTGGTTAGTCAAAAAATACGAAGATTATGTAAAGTGGTTGAAAAAACGTGTTTATAAAAGTACAAACACACCGCCAACTATCTACATAGGAAAACAAGCATTCGAACTTTATAAACAAGGTTATAAGATGAAAAATGCTCCCAAGGTAAATATTGAATTTTAATGGAAAATAATTACGGTGGAATAATTTGGACGAATCACGCTCTACAAAGACTTCGAGAAAGGAATATAAAACAAGGCGATGCTTGGGCAACCTGGAGTAATCCTCAAGAGTCTCGAAAGGGCGCTTCAGGCAACTGGGTTTATTATCGAACTTATCCCACATCGGGAAAACCTGGTAACGAAAGAATAGAAGTTGTTGCTAAGAAAAATGAAAAAGGCGAGTGGTTAATTCTTTCTGTTTGGTCAAAGCCTGTGTTTCAAAGTAATAAATCAAATAAAACTTCATTTTGGGGCTTCATTCGTAGTATACTTGGCTGGTGAAAAATATCAAAAAGTTCTGGTGGGTGATTCTAATTGGTTTTTTGGTTTTGATTTTTGTAATTAAAAAAGCCAATACTCCACCTCCAGTATTTGAAACAGCAAAAGTTTCAAAAGGCGAAATTGTAGAAACAGTTTCATCTTCCGGTCTGGTTTTGGCCGATAAATATGCAAATCTTACTTTCCAATCTTCTGGTCGCGTTGCTTGGGTTAATGTCCATGAAGGTCAAAAAGTTGTTAAGGGTCAAGCAATTGCTGGATTAGATACAACAATTCTAAATTCAGCTTATCAACAAGCTCTAAATAATTATAGAAATTATCAAGCAAGTTCTGAAAACACTTTGGATATAGTTAAAGGTCATTCGGCTGATGAAACTTTTGCCCAGAAAGCCTTAAGAACTACAGCCGAAGTAAATCGGGATAATGCCTATGACGCTGTAACTGCAGCTCACGAAGCTCTAAGAAATGCTAATTTGTACGCACCATTTGCAGGAATTGTAGCGACGGTAACTCCATCTTTCCCAGGGTCAAATGTAACTCCAGCTTCTGCTAGCTATGTAATAGTTAATCCAGATACAGTTTATTTTGATGGTGAAATTGAAGAAACCGACTTGCCACGACTGAAAGTCGGACAGGATGTAAATATTAAACTTGACGCCTACCCTGAAGAGACTTTTACAGGCAAAATTGAAACCATTGGTTTTGTAGCTTTTACATCTTCAACCGGCGGCAATGCATACAAAATTCGAATTACGCTTCCTGAAAATGTGGATATGAAATTTAGATATGGTATGCAAGGAGATATCGACATCATTACTAATAAAATTGAAAATGTTATCAAAGTTGAAACTTCAGCAATTGTAAATAAAGATAGTAAAAATTTTGTTTGGGTTGTTGAAAATGAAAAAGTAAAACAAACTGAAGTAACTCTTGGCGCTTCCTCAAATGACGAAACCGAAATTAAATCAGGACTTTCTGAAAATCAAATTGTGATTTCAAATCCAACAAATAAATTAAAAGATGGCCAAAAAATAATGGCTAATGACTAATGGCTAATCACTCGCTCATTTCTCTCTCAAATGTTAAAAAGTCATACAAGCTTGGTGAGGATGTAATTGTTGAAGCTCTAAAAGGAATTAATTTAGAGATTAAAACCGGCGAATTTGTAGCAATAACTGGGCCCTCAGGATCGGGAAAATCAACTCTGATGCATCTCATCGGAATTTTAGACAAACCAACTTCTGGTATAGTTTCACTTGATGGTAAAGATATTGCAAAACTTAAAGAAGAAGAACTTGCAACCTTGAGGAACAAACATATTGGTTTTGTTTTCCAAGCCTTTAATTTGCTCCCAAAAACTTCAGCTATTGAAAATGTGGAACTCCCCCTAATTTATTCGAAAGTAAAATCAACAGAAAGAAAAACAAGAGCCATCGAAGCTTTAAAAAGTGTTGGTTTGGGAGAAAGATTAGATCATACACCAGCTCAACTTTCGGGAGGTCAACAGCAAAGAGTTGCAATTGCTAGGGCACTAGTAACGAGTCCTAGTTTAATTTTGGCTGATGAACCAACTGGAAACTTAGATAGTAAATCGGGAGAGGAAATCTTAAAACTTTTGAAAGATTTAAATAAAAAAGGAAACACCATAGTTTTGGTAACACACGAACAAGATATTGCACGACAGGCAAAAAGAATTGTTCAGGTTAGAGATGGATTAATCGTATGATTTCACTTAACGAAGTTACCAAACTGGCAATAAAAAGTTTGTTAAGAAATAAAACCAGATCGATTCTAACAATGCTTGGAATTATCATTGGAGTTTCGGCTGTTATTCTTTTGGTGGCAATTGGACAAGGTTTACAGAATTATATTACTACTCAGTTTGAGTCTTTAGGGAGCAATGTTATTGCAGTTTTACCAGGAAAAGTTGGAGGAGAAGGTGGAGGATTTTCCCCTGGTTCTGGACCGAATTTTAGCGGCACTAAACTAACTCTTAAAGATGTTGCCGATATTGCAAAACTCGGTGGTTCTGTGGAATCGGCAGGAGCGGCAATTCAAAATCCAACTTCAGTTAGTAATCTCGGCAAATCTAAATATGCAACTATTGTTGGAGCTGATGCAAATTATTTACAGATTCGGAATCTAACAGCAAGCTCAGGTCGTCAAGTTAACGAAGGTGATGTTCGCGTTGCCCGTAATGTCGCAGTTGTCGGATCTTCAGTTGCTGAAAAACTTTTCGGAACTGGGCAGGTTGTGGGTAAACAAGTCGCAATTGGCGGGCAAAAGTTCGAGGTAATTGGAATCTTAAGTAAAATTGGCTCGGGCGGATTTGGAATTGATTCTTCAAATTTTGTAATTATTCCAGTAACTTCGGCTCAGAAAGCTTTTGGAATAAAAGGTGTGCAATCAATTGTGGCTAACGCTGACAAAAAAGAAAATATTCCACTAGCTATTTCCCAAATCAAAAAGTTACTCGGGAAAAGACTTAAAGAAGATGACTTTTCAGTTTTGGACCAGGCGAGTTTAGTTGATTCCATCAATCAGATTTTGGGAGTTGTGACTTTAGCACTTGGTGGGATTGCTGCGATTTCTTTGGTAGTTGGTGGTGTGGGAATTATGAATATTATGCTTGTAAGTGTTACCGAAAGAACTCGGGAAATTGGTTTGCGAAAAGCGGTTGGAGCAAAACCTCAGGATATTTTAATTCAGTTTTTGATAGAAGCCATAGTTCTTTCACTTGGTGGGGGAATGATTGGTGTTGCAATTGGGGCCTTGGGCGCGTGGGGAGTGAATCATTTTATCGCTACAAGTGTCACGTTTTGGTCAGTAACCTTGGCTTTTGGGGTTTCAGCAGCAGTAGGGGTAATTTTTGGTGTGGCTCCAGCCGCAAGAGCTAGTAAACTAAATCCAATTGAAGCTTTGAAGTATGAGTAAATTTATTATCTTCCTGCAATCCAATCTTCTGCTAATTTGGAGGGATTAATTCTAAATTTTTGTATTAAGTTAATTTTTAATTTATTCATTGTTAGCTTTAGAGATTCGGTTAAAACTTCTTGGTGTAGTTGGCTCGGATCAAAATTTAACTCTGGATCAATATCTCTTTTTTCAAATAGTGGCATATATTCTTTGATAGTGAAATATCTTTGATGAGGATCTTTGACCTCACCATTGTTGGAAATTCCGTGACTAGCCAAGTGAGCAGTGACGTTATTTATTCTACGTTGATTTGGTGTGAGAAGTGATATCTCCGAATCGTAAATTATTATTCCTGAGTTACCCTGAAATTTATGATTACAGTCCAAAACTGGACAATCATGATTGTCAACATTTGCACCTTCTTTACGTGTTTTTATTTGAGAAACAGGAATACCTCGCAAGGTATCTGGAATTTTGTGTTTTTCTTTAATTTTGTTTTGAGCTTCTTTAATAGCTTCTTCAAAATCTTTTATGAAATTCTCCCCAATTTTGAAATTTTCTTTTTGGGAAACCCAAGTTAAGAAATTTATAGTTTTTGGAATTCCAACTTGTGGGGAAAGTAAATCCGAAACATAAGTTAAAGTGTTTGCGAGAGTTACAAATTTATCCATATCGTTTCCGATTTGTATTAACTCTTGATCTGTTGTGTTTTCAGGAAGAACTTCTTTTTTATGTTCTTCAAATTCATCCTTGGTCAAAAATGGAGTATTTGAGAAATCTTTCCCATTAATTATTTGAACAATAGTTCTTTCTCCCATTCCGATCTGATTTTGCAGAACAAATCCTCTGGAGATTAATTCTTGTTTGGGAATTGATCTTGTAGAATCTAAATTCTGAGAATTTAAGAAAGCTTGAGTTCGAGGATCGTTAACAAAATCTATATTTTTTGGATGTTCGTTGTGGCCAGTTTCCATACTTTATTTTAGTATAAATCCGTTTGAATTGCCGTAGGAAATAAAACCATTCATATCCAAAATCGTATTTTTAATTTTACAATCTTCAAAACCGGTTCCGTCTAATTTAGATTCTGAAAAATCAGTACTTTCTAAATCACATCTTTCAAAAATTGCACTTTCCAAATTTGATTTAGCAAAACTAACTTTAGATAAATTACACATTACAAAAACAGATCCAGTTAGATTTACATTTTCAAAGTTACATCTTACGTCAAAAACTTTTCTCTCGTTTTTGCTTCCTGTTTTTAACTTTTGAAAAATACAATTTTCCATTACTGCATTATTAAAATCGCAATTGAATAAACTCGTATTTCCGAAATCAATAAAACTTAATTTACTTCCCTCAAAATCACAATCTGAAAATCCAACAGAATCAAAATAACTTTCAGAAAAGTCACAAGTTTTGAAACTACAATTTTTAAAATTAGCAAACTTGAATTTAATCTTTAAAAACTTACAACTTTCAAAAATACAATCTTCAAAATCCTGGCCGTTAATTTCACTTTCTGTAAAAACTTTTCTTTTGTAATTCATGTGAATCATTATACAATGAATATAATATGAATTTTCAAAATATTACTGCTGTGTTTATGGCTTTTGTAGCAGCAATTACTAGTCTTTTCCAATCTCCAAAAACACTTACTTTTAAAGATGTTGCTCAAAATTTAAACCCTTTGAGTATTCCTGCAATGCGAGAAAGAAGCTATTCGGGAAGCGAAATTACAATCGAAAAAACTTTAACTTCTGCTCCAACTTACAATCGCTATATTGCTTCATATATCTCGGATGGCTTGAAAATTTATGGTTTGCTGTTGGTTCCCAAAGGCGAAAAACCTGTAAAAGGTTGGCCAGTTATAGTTTTTAATCATGGTTATATTACTCCAGAGAAATATACTTCGGACGGAAATTACCTTGCTTATACTGATGCTTTTGCCAAAAATGGCTATGTTGTTTTTAAGCCCGACTATCGCGGCAATGGCAAATCAGAAGGTAAACCAACAAGCACTTATTTTTCTCCAGATTATACAGTTGATGATTTAAATGCCATTTCTTCTATTAAAAAATATCCCGATGTGAATCCAAATGCGATTGGTTTATGGGGTCATTCTATGGGCGGAAATATTACACTTCGTGATGTAGTTGTAAATAGGACTGATATAAAAGCGGCTGTAATTTGGGCTGGAGTAGTTGGGCCGATTGATGAGATTATGAATAACTGGCAAAACCGAGTGAGTTACAAACCTGATGCTGAAGATTTAAAATTGAGAAATCAAAATAAAGAAATGTTAATTAATATTTATGGAAATTTTGCAGAAAATCCTGACTTTTGGAATTCTACTGATCCAACAAATTTTGTAAGTGACATTAATACTCCTATCCAAATTCAGGTAGGAACTAACGACACTCAAGTTCCTCCGGATTTTTCTTCCAGTTTGTATAAAAAATTAAAAAATGAAAATAAAAATGTAGAATTTTACGGATATTCTGTAGCTGATCATAATATTTCTCAAGATTTTAATTTGGCAATGAAGCGGTCAATTGAATTTTTTGATAAGTATTTAAAACCCTAATTTTTCTTTCACCAAAATTATATTTATTTTTCTGCCCATCATTGGACTTTCCGATTTGAAAATTAATAATTTAGAAATATTACTTCCTTGCTTGTAGAGAGTTTGCATATGTTTGTCTTCCAATGGAAAAACGTATTCTTCCAAACGTTTCATGGCTTCATCTAAATTTGGGACAATTTTTTGTGTTCCAATTACGAAAATTAAATTTGGGGAAGTAAAAACTACATGTGGTAATTGGCTACCGGTGTTACTCGCAATTATCATTTGGCCGTCTTGAGTTACGGCATGAACGCTTCCCAAATAGTAATCGGAAAGAACTGATTCTTTGCGTAACTGCTTTCTTTTTTCTGGATCGTTTTCTTCCACGATGTTTGCATGCAAATCATTCCAATTATGATTTCCAGATTTTAAAAGTTCTGTATAGCCAATTGTCTCAAGAGTGATAGAGGCGCCATTCATGACACTTGCACCTTGGGGAATTAAAGTTTTGATTTTTTCCAAGGCTTCCGCGCCATTTTCAGTAACGATAACATTGTAGCCTTTGTCTTGGAGAGATTTTATTGTTTGGTCAATAGTTTCTTGGGTTGGAAGATTGTTAAAGTCCATAGTAAATATTATATTGTAAATTCGACATCTTGGATATATAGTTAACTTGATATGGAATTTTATCTTCCCCTGCTTGGTTTACTTGCCATCTTTTTCTTCATGAGTGTTAAGGTTGTTCAGGAATATGACCGTGGAGTAATATTTTTTCTTGGAAAATGTACTGGAGTTAGAGGGCCGGGCTTGATTCTCTTGATTCCAATATTTGAGCGCATGGTAAGAATTGGTTTGCGGACAATTACCATGGGCATACCTTCCCAAAAAATAATTACAAAAGATAATGTGTCAATTGATATTGCCGCCGTTGCTTACTATCATGTCGTTGATCCCAAGAAATCAGTTGTTGCAATTGAAAGTGTTAGTGAAGCTGTAAATCAAATTAGCCAAACTACGGTCCGCAATGTTGTTGGGCAATTTGTGTTAGATCAATTATTATCCAAAACCGCAGATATTAACAATAAAATTAAAGATGTTATAGATTCCCACACCGAGCCTTGGGGAGTTCAAGTTACAGCCGTTGAAATTAAAGATATTACGCTTCCCGACAACATGCAAAGAGCCATGGCCAAGGAAGCTGAAGCCGAACGCGAAAGACGGGCTAAAATTGTAGCAGCTGAAGGGGAAATGCAGGCGGCGGCAAAATTGGG
Organism: Alphaproteobacteria bacterium; assembly: GCA_035494495.1. Taxonomy (GTDB): domain Bacteria; phylum Patescibacteriota; class Microgenomatia; order UBA8517; family UBA8517; genus DATJGY01. Next base: position 4,257 of record DATJGY010000032.1, on the reverse strand, counting down.
AGAGGCGGCTGATCTTATGGCCAAACATCCAGTGGCTTTACAATTAAGAACTTTGCAAACTATGGCAGAAATTGCAACTGAGAAAAATTCTACTATAATTTTTCCAGCACAATTTATGACAACTGTGCAGGAAGCCATCAAAACATTAGCCGCAGATTCCCGAGTTTAAACCTTCAAAACGTGATATAATGCTCTTGTCCCAATGAATAATCCAACTGGCAGTGTGTGTACCCGTTGCGGAAAGCAGAGAGTAGTTGTTGGTACTTCTGAAGAGGTGATTGGTAACTCTACGATAATCCATACAGAAACTGCATGTCCGGATAAAGCTTGTCAAATCGCTGTTGATGATAAAATGGTTAAGGAAAGAGAAAAGAGAGAGCAGATGTCAGCTTCATCTAAATTTGGAGTAAATCCTAGAAATAGTAAAAGGTCAGACTCGCTTTAAGTTTTTACTTTTTAACAAACAAAATCACGTTCGCTAAATCTCTTCCAGGACCAACTTTGTAGCCTCCAGACCATAGAGCAGTTGAACCTCCGCCATCTAAATTCATGCCATTTTCCATACCTAAAGATTTTAAAACCTTGGCACTGTCAGCAACGGTAGCATTGTGTACCACACCTATGTATACAACATTACCTTTGTTAGCCACAAAACTTCTGCTGCTTTTACTGCTCTTTTTAGGATCAGAGTCACCATTGAACATAATATTTGAATTAAAAACTAAGAGCGGGAAATTGGAAAGTACCCCGTCGATATTGGTATCGCGTCCAATTTCTTGAGCTGCAGTTACAAATTTAATATAACTCCCACCAAAAACTACAGCGGGATTTGTACTGTAAATGTTGTTGTCTGAATTAAAATAGACTTTGTTTTTATTCATGACCAAAAGATCAAATGAATTAATTTTTCCTGCGCAGCTTGGATAACTTGCAGGGCAATAATAAGAACCATTTATTCCGGCGTAAGCTCCACTGCGGGTAACATAAGTTGCCAGGGGAAGGATAGGGCAATCGTTGGCACAAGTTGATTCAGAAGCTGTATCAACAATAACTTTAGTTGAAGACAAATCTCCAGCCACTAAGTCTACTAAAAATTCACCATTTTCAGTTGTGACCTTTTGTCGTGAATAGCCACCACTCGGTGAAGTATTGTTAGCTGGTACATTTTTGGGAATTGTAGCACTAGCCGCAATTTTAGCCTGTTCATCCTTAATTTTAGTTGATAAGTCAGTCAAAGATTTAGAAGCAGTTTCATAATCTTGTTTTCCAAGTTGTGTTAAGACATTAGCAAAAAGAGAATCTAAATTTTTAATATTTTTTGGAGGATTTTCGAGATCTAACAAACTTTCATAAACTACAACTGATTGAGAAAAAGTTTTTTGAGTTTCGTCAATTTTCTTTTTCAGAGCGATATTGGTTTTGTATTGATCTTCATTTTTTAGATTGTTGAGCTCTTGGGAAATTTGTTGAATAGTGGCTGTATTTTTTTCTCGCTCAGCAGCAAGTTTTTTATTTTGGTTGTATTGATAAATATTATAGCCAACAGCTGTTACGAGAGACAAAGTGATAATTACAAGGAAAATTTTGATTAGGGGAAAGGATTTGAATGCCACAATTAACTGTATAGATAAATCATTTTGATTTCAAGAAGACGAACTTGGCATGGCAGATAAAGGGGATTGGTGAAATAAAAATTTCCCTTGTCTGCCAGCCAAAGCCCGCACTTTAATTATTTAGAATGGGGGAGGAACAATGTGTAGATAGACTAATGCTAGATAGATCAGTCCGACAATTGAGAGACCAAGAACGATCAGTATGGCGTAAAAAATCCCATTACCTTCCTGTTCTGGCTCTGCTGGTTCTGACGCAGTTGATGCTTGAGATGTTTCTTTTGCTTTTGATTCTTCGTATCTTGTAAAGATCTCATTTCTTTCTTGTTGAGACTTTGGTCTAAAGAGATCTCTTGCAACTTGATCTTCAAAATCATCGGGTAAAGCAGCTCCGGGCGACATAATATTTCTCCTTTTGAATTGTAGTGAGTTTTTACAGTGGGCCAGTTTTGCCACTATAAACTCCTCACCACAATTTTAATTTTCGTGCGGACTTGTTAAAGAACTTCTTTAAAATTAAAAGCTATGGGTTAGCAATTAAACCTAACTTTTTAATTTAAGAAGCCTGAATGGTACCACCACCACCACATATTTGTCAATATTATGGGATATGAACAAAGAAGAAAAGAGAAGTTAATCTACAAACGTTAAAGCAACACCTTTTTTGTCAGCTCGGCCAGTGCGGCCAATTCTATGGACATAAGCTTCGTAAGATTCCGGCAAATCGTAGTTAATAACATGGCTAACATTTGGAATATCAAGTCCGCGTGAGGCGACATCTGTTGCAATTAGAATTTGAATTTCACTTCGTTTGAATCTCTCAAGAGTTCTAATTCTTTGATTTTGATTTTTATTACCATGGATTGCATCGGCTTTGAATCCTCTATTCATTAATTCATCGGACAACTTTTGTACCCCAAATTTTGTTCTAGCAAAAATTATTACCTTTTCAAATCCAGAAGAAATTAACAATTGATGTAGTTGATCAACTTTTTTACTCCTGTCTATAATTTTGACAACACTTTGTTCAATATTTTCTGCAGTTTCTCGAGTTTTAACTGAAACCATGACAGGATTATTCACAAATCCAGCTAAAATATCTCTTACTTTTCCATCAATTGTGGCGGAGAAAAAAAGAGATTGTCGAGCTTGAGGAAGTAAAGAAATAATATATCTAATATCTGTAATAAAGCCCATATCAACCATACGATCGGCTTCGTCCAAAACTACTGAGCCAAAATCATACAAATTTAAAATTCTGTTTCTAATTAAATCTTGAATTCTACCTGGTGTTCCAATTACAAAATTTGGTCTTCTTTGTAAGTCTGATTTTTGTCTCCACATATTAGCTCCACCGATACACAATGCAGAATAAATAGAAAGTCCGCGGGCAAAGTCATTGAGTTCATCGCGAATTTGAGCTGCAAGTTCTCGAGTTGGAGAAACAATTAAAATCTTTTCATTTCTATTTTTCAAAACCTTGTTAATTAAAGGAATCAAAAACGCTGCGGTTTTACCAGTTCCAGTGTTAGCTATTCCAATTAAATCTCGACCTTCAATAATAGAAGGAATGGTTTGGTCTTGAATTGGAGTGGGGGTGATATAGCCTTTTGAGGCAATATTTTGTTTCAAACTATCCGCAATGTCGAAATCATTAAAAGCATGTTTGATTACATATTCTTCAATGACTTCTCGAACTTGTGGAGTGTTAATAATAAAAGTTGGATCAAAAGATTTAATTCTGCGACCACCTCCGCCATAACCACCAGAAAATCCACCGCTTCTGCCATGACTTATTGGCGAACGGGAAAATCCACGTCTTGGACCTCTATTTGTAAATTGTCTGTACATATTTTTGGTTGAGCTACGAACATCTCTGAGATGTAAAAAAACAGAACTGCTTAAAATAAATATAAGTTATTGAATAACAACGTATCTTGTGAAGAAAAAGATACATTATATTAAAAATTGAGGTACCTTTATCTCTTACATTTAAGCAGATCTATTTCTTTAAAATCTGCCAACAGGAAGAAGTGTAACATAAAACTTTTACGGAGTCAATGCTTTCAACAACGCCTCTCTAATGTTCTTACCTTTAAACCATCCATTCAAATAAACCAATGTAGTTTTATTTTTATTCCATTCGCGTAAGTAGTATTTATCTACTCTTCCACCCTTTTTAACTAGTGAAGATATTAAGTCTGTAATTGAAAGATTAGTGTTGATAGAGCCATTATAGCATGGATTTAGTTGCCATTTGTTATATAAATTACCAATCCCACAATCATAGAAATAATAATTAAGTTTGATAAAATTGGAATTGCAATAATCCCTAGTGTTCCCAAAATCCAGATTAGTAAAATTACCCCCGCAATTGTTCTTGCTGGAGCTGGCAAGAGATCTATCAACCAAATAATAAGTATAAAAATCAAAATATCCCACAAAGTTATTGAATGGGAATTAAGAGTTATAAGCGGTAGGCGAAGAGTCAAGAAAGGTCCGTAACCGAAAAACCAAAACAATATTAAGATAATTAGTATTAAACTTAACATTAATTAATTATACTTGACTGTGTCAAATTTAGTAAAGTCTCTTTCTCTTTTCTGGAAAGTTTTTTAATTTCTATTTCTCGTTTTAAAGCATCAGA